>JBHASY010000076.1:0-30702 GCA_041831635.1 Acetoanaerobium sp.
GTAAAGACCAAGTATATATATTTATGCTCTCTGTTATATCTATTCCTTTGTTTAATAGTAAAATTCCTTTATGATCATATACCGGTTTGGCAAGTTTTGATTTTGGAGGAATTTTTTGTACGCTACATATTCTCATAATAACCTCTTTATGCAAAATTCTAAAATCTTCATACTTAATAGTATACCCATTATGTACAAATAAATCTATTATTTCTCCTATTTTTTGCTTTAATTAGAGTAAAAAATATTGCATTTTTCAAAAATTTGAATATACTTATTCTATATGCTTAATATGTTTTATACCGAGCATTTTTAATTAAGGAGTTTATAGTTATGAAGCATAAATATATATACTTGGTCTTTACAAAAACAGGTACTTGGCTTTCGAAAACTTTGAATTTCTTCGAAAGTTCAGAGTATATACATGTATCTTTAGGTTTGGATAATCCTTTCAACAATTTATACTCTTTTGGAAGAACAAAACTAAATAACCCATTTTCAGGCGGTTTCGTAATAGAAGACCTTTCCAAGGGACTTTATAAACGATTTGAAAATGCTCCCATTTGTGTCTATAGACTAAAAGTTACAGAAAAACAGTATGAAATGTTACAAAAAGAAATCTCCACTTTTTTAATAGCACAACAAGACTACAGATATAATTTTATCGGGCTATTTGGAGTGTGGTTTAACTATCCTATAAACAGGAACAGTCATTTCTTTTGCTCCCAATTTGTTTCACTTACGCTGACTCATGCCGGAATATATAATCCTAAAAAAACTCTCGGACTTATAAAACCTTGTGACTTACTTAAAATCAAATCTTTAGAGTTAATGTACAGAGGCACCATTAAAGAATATATAAACGAAAAAAGCTATGTCATTGAGGCATAGCTTTCATTGACAGGCAATATAAACTTTTCCCTCTTATAGTTTAATTCCAACCTAGATGCTTACTTTTAAAGCTACTCCATTTTCTTTTAATTCTATTTTTTCTTCCTTTAAAAGTCTGCCCAAACCTTTTTTAAAGGATTTCTTGCTCATACTCAGTTGTTTTCTGATTTCATCAGGCTCAGAGTTGTCATTTAGTCCTAAAAATCCTCCTCGCTTTTCTATTTCCTTTAGGATGGTATATGAGTCCTTGTCTATCTGCTGAGTTTCTTTCAACCTAAGGCTTAGCTTCAGTTTTCCTTCTTCATCCTTATCTACCACCCTAGCTTTTATGACGTCGCCCCTTTTGTATATGCGAAGAGCCTCACTTATAGGTAACATCGCATGATAACGTCTATCCACAGCCACAAAAATCCCTACATCTTTTTTTATGCTGTAAATTACTCCCTCTACCATATCATCTACATCGTAAGGAGATCTTTTTGACAGCATCTCATAGGTATGCATAGTAGCGCACAATCTGTCACTTTTATCAATATAAAGCCCAACCATATACTCTTTTCCCTCTTGCACTTTTATAGTCTGTTCCTTAAAAGGAAGTAATAAGTCTTTCTCCAACCCCCAATCCATAAAGGCTCCTATATCCGTTATCTGAGATACTTTCAGTAACGCTACAGTGCCTAGTGTCAGCTTGGGTTTTTCAGTAGTAGCAACAAGTCTGTCTTTAGAATCTCTATATATGAACACATCTATTTCATCATCTATGCAAAGGGTTTTCGGTACATATTTTTTAGGGAGCAAAACCTCCTCACTTTCATCTGATAAATACGCACCTACAGTCGAAAACTTTACAGTCTTTAATATCTGCCTTTCTCCTAACTTTATCATATCTTACCTCCAAAAAATTCTTATTTAATCAGTTTACCACATAATCAAAAAAAAACTTCCTTTATTTTAAAGGAAGTTCAAATCATTATGGAAATAAAGTAGCTTAAGCTATATTACTCCGCAATGTTAGGGGCACATAAAAAAGGGGAATCGGCTCCTTGAAATGAGCAATAACGAAGAGCCGACCAATTGGGAGGATTAAAAAAACTCCTCTTACGCAGATAAGAGGAGCATACTATTAAAGTCACCTTTGCTTTAACCTCCTCTATCTCTCGTAGAGTCTTCGGCTAATAATACAGGCAGTTATTCTGACTCGAGTATCATCATTTTTACTTTCCTTCCCAATTCCTCGTTGAATCAGTGGATTGCTAAGTAAAAACTCCTCTCTTACAGCGGCGGGACCGTGTGGGACTTGCACCCAACTTCTCTTTTAATCAATCTTTCGATCAAACCATGTATCATAGTTATTAAGTTTTCCAAATAAATTATACCTATAATTAAAATCTTTGTCAATACCTAAATGTTTATTTTTTCACACTATTTTTTCTCTAATAAGATATTATATCTATCTCACTTTTATCTTCGTCGGCATAACCTTCTATTGTAACAATAAGTTTTGCAGGTAAAGCCACTATCATCTGATTTGATTTATCTATCCAGCCTGTATCCGAATGAACGGAAAGCGGTGCGACCTCTTTTGGAAGTCTTAAAAGTCTTACCTTGCCCTCTTTTGTTTCTAATTTCGCCTGATAAGTAATTCCGTCTTTTACTATATCGAAAGTATGATAAACAGAACTTCTATCTTCATTGAGCAAAAACTCATACTTCACTTCTCCGTCTATAGTGATGATAATTTGCTTGCTTTTAGGCTCTTTGCCACTACTTAATGTTAGAAGCGGTAAGGAGCTTATTATCAAAATCAAAACAATGAGGATTTTATCCCCTCTAGTTAAAAAATTCATAACTGCACCGGCTTTGTAAAAATGATTCAATCAACAATACTATATTGAAATTCCAAACACTAAGCAATACAACATCCAGTTGTAAAACAATTAAATCCATATTATTTTTAACTCATATATTTTTGTACCGAAATAAAACACTATCAAATTAAGTATATTATTATATCGACATCAAGTCAAAGTTTAATATACTTTTTAAAATCAAATATGTTCAATTTCAAATTTAGATGTTATAATCAAAACGTGATTTTCCATATTCACTGTTTTAACATCTTTATTATGGGAATAACTATCATAAAAGACTATAAGGGGGAAAGTATTTATGCTTATCCGTTCTATTTTGACACCATTTGACAAATTAACTACATTGGGACTAAACGACACCGTGAAATCTGCGATAGATATCATAGAGGAAAATGGTTTTTTATCACTTCCTGTAACTGATGGTGATAAGTTTGTAGGTTTTCTTTCAAAACAATACGTATACGAAAAATTTTTTGACTCAGGAGAAAAAGATTTTGACACTTTCCTGAAAAAACCTGTCAGCGAGTTTGCCTATATGAGTTTAGAACCTGTAAAAGATTCTATGTTCGTAGAAGATGCAGCTGATATTTTCTTTAATAATCGAGTGAGGTTTTTACCGGTTGTCAATGAGACAGGAAAGTTTTTAGGAATATTAACTCAAAAATCGTTATTTCAAGTTATAACTAAGATATACGGGCTAAAAGATGCAAAAATCGTGATTCACTCTGAGGATTTTGCCGGAAATCTGTTAAAAATGGCAGATGTGGTATTTAAACATGGAGCAAATATCACGAACATAGCTCAGACTGAAGCTCAGATTATGAATATCATAGAAACATCTATAAGACTCACAGGAAATAACCTTGAAAAACTTCCTGAAAAACTGAAAGCTAAGGGAATAACTGTAGTGGAATTTATTCCTGCAAAAAATGACTAGTAATGTTAAAAACCTCTTTTAGATTAAAAATTTCCTATTCTAAAGAGGTTTTCTACATTTTGTCATAAATATATACCTTTTGTTGACTTATAAGCTTTTATAGTATAATCTTATATAAAAACTTATTTAAAATCAAAAAATAATTATAATTTCAATACATTATATGTTTAGGTGATAAAAATGGATAAAAGCTCAGCATTAGATTTTTTAATAGGATTGTGTGACGGCCTTTCGGTTATGTTCGGTTCAAATTGCGAGGCTGTAGTTCACGATATGAATGATCCGAACAAATCAATCGTCTACATATCAAATGGTTATGTTACGAATAGAAGCATAGGAGATAAACTTAAAATCTTAGGCGGAAAAGATATAGATAAATTCTTCAGCGGTACTGACATCGTAAATTGCAAGGCTCTAACTTCTGACAAAAGAACTCTCAAAAGTTCTACTTTTCATATGAAGGGTCATGGGTATCATTATGCACTGGGTATAAACTTTGACTATACAAACTTTGAGTTCGCTCATAATCTGTTAAAAGATTTAACTTTGGTCGGAAAAGATATCTCGGAAGTGATACAAGCAAGCCCCAATGTAGAGGACTTGCTTGATAGTTACATAGATGATGCTCTTAAATTTGTAGGCAAACCTATCTCTATGCTGAAAAAAGAAGATAGGGTTCAAATGGTAAAATGTCTTGAAGAAAAAGGCGCTTTTGCTCTTCAGAGAAGTATTCCAATCATATCCGAAAGACTAAACATATCCAGATATACGCTTTATAACTATTTAAAAGAAATTCGAGATTAAGCGTTCTTATGTAAAGAGAACCAATAAAATCCTGCTACCATAATAACTCCGCCAAATAAGTTTCCAAGTGTTACAGGAACGAGGTTATTTATTACAAAAGTACCCCAATTCAGATTAGCAAGTTTTTCTACTGCAAGCCCTGACGCTTCCACCCATGCAGGATTTGATTTGGCCATAATTCCAGCCGGGATATAGTACATATTTGCTATACTATGCTCAAATCCGGAAGTTATAAATAGAGAGATAGGGAAGAAAATAGCAAAGCACTTTCCTGCTATATCCTTTGCACCGTATGCCATCCATACAGCTATACATACTATCCAGTTACACATAATCCCCAGATAAAAAGCTTGTGAAAAAGTAAGCCCTGTTTTGTATGCAGCTATCTTTATGGTGACACCTCCCAGTACATTGTCTCCGCTGTTGAAAAGCCCGGACTTATTCATCATATAAGCGATAAAAAGCCCTCCCACAAGGTTTCCTATGTACACAATACACCAATTTGAAAGCATAGACTTAAGAGTAATTTTTTTCTCAAAAAGTGCAATAGTCATAAGAGAATTCCCTGTGAAAAGCTCTCCTCCCGCTATGATAACCAGCATCAATCCTGTTGCAAAAACCGCTCCTGCCAGTGCTTTTCCTGTGCCGTAAGTCTCCGGTTTTGCAAATAAGTTAAAGGCAGCCATATTAGAACCCTCTGAAGCAAATGCTATAAATGCTCCTGCCAATATGGCAAGTAAAAACAGATTTAACGGTTTGCTGTTAGCTTTTTTTATCCCTACTTCCATAGTTGTCTCTACGATTTCCTTTGGTGTTAAAAATCCTTTTTCCAAAATAATCCCCCCCAAATCACTTAAAATTTTTTAATTTCTTAAATCCATCCTGTAATACTCAAAACTCCTTACAGTTTCAAATCCAAAATTCTTATAAAGAGCCAGTGCTCTCGGATTATTGCTGTCTACTTCAAGCTTTATTTCGCCTACATTTGCCTTTTTAAGTTCATAAATTAACAGTAAAAGCATATCTTTTGCATAACCGTTTCTTCTGTAGTCGGAAAGAACCCCCAAAGAAAATAGTACAGCTTCATTGCCATTTATGTCTAAGCTTGTCATACCTATAGGTTTTTTATTGTGATAGCATAGATATAATGCTCTTGTTTTGCTATCAAGTATTGACTTTGCCATAGATACGGCAACAGCCTCTTCTTCCTTGAAAATTTCTCTGCTAAGTTCTGCAATAAAAGGAATTTCTGTGGAACGATCCACTTTTTTTATCACAATTTTGTTTTTCAGTTTATTAACCTCATCATTTTTTAACCTGTATGCTAAAAAATATTCAGTCAAATACAAATCCGCTTTTAGTTTTTTCCCAAGTATTTCACTATTAGAAAATTTGCCGTCAAATACAAACAATATATCTTTTATATCAAATTTTTCAGCTTCACTGATAACTTCTTTCAAAAGCATTGAAAAGTAGCCTCTTCGTCTGAATTCAGGATCAGTAAAACCACAGATCTCCATCTCGTGTTTCAGTGGTGCAAACACCGAAACAAAGCTTACCAATCTATCTTTTTCATAGATTAAAAATATACTGTTCATATCCTCGTAATAATTCATCCTCAAATCTACACAGGTTGTACTTTGAGTTTTATCATGAGCATTACACTTCGCCTCCAACACTCTTAGCTGCTCAACTAATAGCGTATCCGGCATGATTTTTTTCTTTATCTCCAAAATGTCGCCCTCCTGCCCCCACAATAAGAACGAAAAAACCTACCTCCCAATATCTACTATATCAGATTTTTAACAATATGTAATCTGATTTTGAATAATTTTTGATATCTTTTTAACTTTTGGTGTGTTTATGCAACAATTTGCATAAATTATAGATATCAGTTATATCCTTCAAATCACTTTTCTATTTCTAAAATCCACTCTGATTTAATTTCCCAGATATTGGCTTGAAGAGTAAAAATGTCACTCCAATTCTCTATTTCAAAAACTCTATCCCAACTTGCTACTATTTTTCTTTTTAAATCAGGATAAAATTTCGCATTAGGCCCTTCTACCAGAGAAAAACTGTTCGTTATTCCTCTTTTTTTCAGTTCTGACTTAAATTCCTTATCATCGTCTTCATCTTTAGGTATATACATATGATTAAGAGCCATATCCCATCTGCCGCCGTTAAAATATATTATATTTTCTTTTGGAACTTCCAGTTTTAAAACCACTGTATCTTCCGTTTTTCTAAGCATATACTCTTCACTTACAGAACACCAAATTGGATACCTTGCACCTGAAGGTCTTTCAACTTTACTGCTCGCCTTATCTGAAAACCATCTGTACATATTTAGATAATAAGAAGATATGTCCATCTGCTTTTCTTCGATATGTTTTTCAGCTATAGTAAATCTGCCTTTTGAATTTAGATCTTCTAAAATTCTTTTGTCCTGTCTGGTCCATAATATAGCTTTTTCTTTCATATTATCCTCTCCCTGCAATGTTGCAATCATCACTCTTTTCAGATCACAAACCTCATTTTTTATATTTCTTAAAAACTCTTCCACATTATTATGATATTATACCCCGTATGAGAATATAAGATAACACACATTTTGCCTTTGCGAATATACATATATTTTTTTATATTAAATAATTGTTATTTCTCCGATTATTCGGGTAAAATTATTAAAAATAAAATAATAAATAAGGATGGTGTATTATAATGATAAGCGAAAAAATGTTAAATGCTCTTAACGAACAAATTAAATTAGAGTTTGAGTCTTCATATGCATATATTGCTATGGAGGCGTATTTTATGGGAAAAAACCTAAATGGATTCGCTAACTTCTTCCACGTTCAGGCACAAGAAGAAAGAGACCATGCATACCTGCTATTTAACTATGTATATAGCGTAGGTGGAGATGTAGTGCTCAAAGATTTGGCCGCTTTTGACCCTAACTTCAAAAACGAAATAGACATATTTGAAAAAACTTTGGCACATGAGCAACTGGTTACTCGTTCCATCAATAACCTGATGACTATAGCTGTCGAAGAAAAAGACTACGCTACTCAAAACTTCCTTCAATGGTTTATAAAAGAGCAAGTAGAAGAAGAAGATACCGCAAACGGTTATTTAGAGCAATTAAAACTAATTAACGGAAGTCCTAACGGTTTATTTATGATGGATAAAGACCTTGCAACAAGAGTATACACTCCTGCTGTAATCGAGTAATCAGCATAAATTTGTAAGTTCCAAAGCTTAAAAAATCCAATTTGGCAAGTTTGCGAAAAAATCAAATTTATGACATAAAATCAGCCCACTGAGAAAA
Organism: Acetoanaerobium sp.; assembly: GCA_041831635.1. Taxonomy (GTDB): domain Bacteria; phylum Bacillota; class Clostridia; order Peptostreptococcales; family Filifactoraceae; genus Acetoanaerobium. Next base: position 7,835 of record JBHASY010000076.1, read on the forward strand.
ATTTCTCAATGGGCTTTTTATTTCGATGATAAACAACTTTAACTAAAACTTATGAAATTTACAAGTCAATTTTTAATTTTTGTTAAGGTTTTTCCACTTGATGTCATCATAGATAAATCAGTTTATCTCTCTGATTATTTGAATAGCCTTTTCAAGCTGAACGTCCTTGCTTTCATCCTCGCTCGCCTGTACCACGTACTCAGGTGTTATCCCTTTTTCGTTGATATATTCCCCACTTGGAGTGAAGTACTGAGCCATGGTAATCTTATAGCCTGAACCGTCTTTTAACGGCACTACATTTTGAACCAGCCCTTTTCCGAATGTTGTGGTTCCTACCAAAGTTCCTGCCTTGTTATCTCTTACCGCCCCTGCGAGTATTTCGGATGCCGAAGCACTGTTTCCGTTTACAAGTATTACAAGAGGAATGTCAAGTTTTCCTGAAGCACTTGACTTAAGATAATTTCTGTTTCCGTCTCTATCTTCAGTATAGACTATTGTAGCTTCTCCCAAAATACTGTCAGCCACTTCCTTTACCTGATCCAGCAGTCCTCCCGGATTATCTCTTAAATCTATGATAATCCCCTTTGGATTATTTTCTTTTATGCTCGCAAGATTTTCGTCAAATTCTTCTCCTGTTCTTTCGTCAAAACTGGATATCCTAATATAACCAATATCTTCCATCATTTCAGATTTCACCGACTTTATTACGATTTGCTCACGTTTTATCGTAACATCAAATTCCTGCATATCCTCTCTTATTATAGATAAAACTACGTCTTTTCCGGGTTCTCCTTTTATAATGGAGATAGCCTTATCCAGTTCTTTAGCTGAATACTTCACACTGTCTACCTTAGTTATCTTGTCTCCGGGCTTTATCCCGGCTTTTTCTGCCGGAGTATCTTCTATCGGTGCAACAACAGTTATAAATCCATCCTCTCCCGGAGAAACTACTATTCCTACCCCTACGTAACTTCCTGATGTAGTCTCTATCAAGTCTTTGAATTCATCTTTCGTGTAATATTGAGAATAAGGATCGTCTAATCCGTCAAATATTCCTCTTTCCACAGCTGTGATAAGATCCTCTTCATTTACATCTTGATAAAACTCATCTTCTATTCTCTCTTTTAAAAACAACACTTTAGAAAGTTTTTTAAACTCTTCATAGTCACTCTTTGAGATAATCGCCTTATTTCCTATTACTACATTAAACATACTAGTACATAAAAATGTCAGGGTTATCAATAATATTGATCCTATGACAGCTCTCTTTTTAGATATCAATTTATTTCCTCCACTCTCTTAAACTTAAGCTCCTATATATGGTGCAGGATCCACATAATCACCATCTATTCTGACCTCGAAATGAAGATGAGGTCCTGTAGAACGTCCTGTAGAACCTACTTTTGCAATCGTGTCGCCTTTTTTTACATCCTGCCCGTCAGACACTGAAATGGATGAGCAGTGAGCATACAAGGTCACTATTCCGCCACCGTGGTCTACCACAACAGCTTTACCATAAGATCCTTTTGTTCCGGCAAATATAACTCTTCCGTCATTTGCCGCAAGTATATCTGTTCCACTGGGTGCAGCTATGTCTATTCCTGTATGAAACTTTCTTTCTTTTAAAATCGGATGTATCCTATATCCAAAACCTGATGTCACTCTTCCGCCTCCCGACACCGGCCAAGCCATAGTTCCGCCTTTGTAATTTCCGCCTATACCTTTTGATTTTTGAAGTTCTCTAATCTTACTCTTTAGATCATTTGCCTCTTGAAGTAAAGCATCTTCCATCTTCTTTAGTTCTTCTATATCGTTCAACAATGTCTGTTTATTGCTGTTTTGTTCTCTTACTGTTTCTTCCAAAATTTTCTGTTCTTTTTCAAGCGAGGCTTTAAAAACAGACATTCTTCTTTCTTCATTTAACAAGCTTGCCTTCTTTTCTTCTACTTCATCTTTTTGTTCTTTTAACTTCTCCAGAACCTCCTTGTCATTTTTTACTATTTTTTTAATCACAGTCATATTTGATAAAAGTTCTTTCATATCACTAGAATTAAGTAAAATCTGCACATAATCTATATCAGAAGTCCTGTACATAACTCTAAGCCTGTCTCCCATAAGGTCGGTATTTATATCTATATTATCTTCCAGTTCATTTATCTCCCCTTGGGTTACATCTATTTCTGCTTGAGTTTTTTCTATATCTACTTTTATTGCTGAAATTTTTTGCTCACTTTCATCTATCTTTGCATCCAGCACCAAAATAGCCTCGTTAATTCCCTTTACTGTATTTTGCTTAGTGTTTATCTCTTCTTTTACATTTTTTATGTTTTTATTTATATCCTCCAGCTTATCAGTATAATTTGTAGCAAAAGAAGCCCCGCCCAAAATCACAATCATAGCCACCGTCAAAGATATAAGTTTTTTCATAAATTCCCCTCCTATACCTTCAAATATCTACGCAGTGAAACTATACTTCCGAGTATACCTATACCTATACCCATAGAAACGAAAACTATAGTTATATTATCAAAAATCGTAGCTACAGGCAGCAAATATCCACCTATAAGAGCATAGGATTCCGTTGAAAGTTTTGAAAATACAAATGCGTACAAGGCATATACCAAAACAAGAGAAATAGCGGAACCTAAAAATCCAAGTGTCATTCCTTCGATTATGAAAGGCCAGCGTATGAACCAATTTGTTGCTCCTATATACTTCATTATATTTATCTCTTTTTTTCTCGCATATAAAGTTATTTTAATAGTGTTTGCAATGATAAACAATGAAACCACAGACAAAATCAAGATGATTACAAGCCCTGCTGTGCTGATTATCCTGGATAAAGTTAGCATTTTATCGATTACATCCTTATAGTAGCTTATGCTGTCTATATATTTGTCATCTTTAATTTGATTTACAACCTCATCTGCTAAGGTTATATTCGTAACTTCTATTATCATAGAATTTTGCAGTGGATTGTTTTCTAACCCCTCTAACAAATACGCATCGTCTCCCCATCTTTCTTTTAGATTTTGCATAGCCATATCTTTTGATTCAAAATCCACCTTGCTTACTCCCGAAATATTTTCAATCTTTCTTCTAAATCTTGCAATATCATCTGCATCCATTTCATCTACCAAAAATATCTGTATATTATCAAACTGTTTTTGAGCCATTATTGCAAAATTATTTATATTCAGCACTATAGAGAGCACTACTCCTAAGACAAACAAAGAAGCTGCAACCGAAGCTATCGAAGCCATAGACATACTCCTATTTCTCCAAAGGCTCTTTGTGCCCTCTGAAACATTATAGGCAATACTATTTAACATCGTTGTAAAGACCCCTTTCTACATCCCTTACAAGCTTTCCTTTTTCCAAAGCTATTACTCTTTGTCTCATCTTATCAACTTGGTCTTTAGCATGGGTTGCTATCAAAACGGTAGTTCCTCGATTATTGATATCCTTTAGCAGTTTCATAATTTCGGTAGCATTTTTAGGATCCAGATTTCCTGTAGGTTCATCTGCTATTAAAAGCGCAGGGTTGTTAATTATAGCTCTGGCTATGCCTACCCTTTGTTGCTCCCCACCGGAGAGCTCTGACGGGTAGCTTTTAGCCTTATCGCTCAGCCCCACCATACTCAGTGCTGTAGGAACATTCCTTCTGATATCTCTTGCCTTATTTCCTGTTATCTCCATAGCAAAGGCTATGTTTTCATAAACTGTTTTGTTTGGAAGTAGTCTAAAATCCTGAAACACCACTCCCATACTTCTTCTTAATTTAGGAATTTTTCTTCTGGAGAGTTCTGTAGTGTCTATGTCATTTATGACTATTCTTCCTCTTGTAGGCGATTCCTCTTTTAAAAGCAATTTAATGAAGGTAGACTTTCCTGCCCCTGACGAACCTACCAAAAAAACAAACTCCCCTTTTTTTATATCCAGATTTATATTTTCAAGTGCAAACTTCTCTTTCTTATACGACTTTGATACGTTTTCAAACTTAATCAATCTATACCACTCCTGAGATTTACTCCAAATTTAATTCATTACTACACTACATTATAACAAGAATTTAGTGTAAGGTAAAATTTATATGATTAAATTATAATTACAGATGATTTATTATTCATAAAATTGTATAATGTTGTATAGGAAATGATTTAACTTTTTAAGGAGACGCCTATGATACACGTTATAAATGACAGCAATGACCCTTTTTTTAATCACGCATTGGAAGAATATTTCTTATCCGAGTTTGACGAAGATGTTTTTGTTATCTGGATAAACCGTCCATCTATACTTATCGGGAGAAACCAAAACACCTTTGCCGAAATCAACTTGGATTATGTAAGAAAAAACAATATAGACGTTGTAAGAAGGCTTTCAGGAGGAGGCGCCGTTTATAACGATTTAGGAAATATGAATTTCACATTTATATCAAACAAATCAGATGATAACTCCTTCAGCCGCTTTGCTTGCCCTGTAATTGACGCTCTTATCTCTTTAGGTGTCAATGCTCGGTTTTCAGGTAGAAATGATATAACTATAGACGATAAAAAATTTTCAGGCAATGCGCAGTATTTTCATAAAGACAAGATACTTCACCACGGTACTCTTCTTTATGATGTCGATATGAGTAAGCTTTCTAAAGCACTAAAAACCCACCCTCTTAAATTTAAAAATAAGTCTGTGAAGTCAGTGTCATCCAGAGTTACAAACATATCCGAACATCTGAAAGAAAAAATGGATTTACCGGAATTTAAAGCCTACTTAGAAAACTACATAAAGAATACTTATAACATAAAATCCAGTTACATACCTACAGATGTCGACCTTAAAAACATAGAAAAAATTGCTCAAAATCGTTTTAGAACAGAGACTTGGAACTATGGAAAAAATACAAGCTATAGCATTTCAACTTCGACTATAACCTCTTTTGGAATAATGGATTTTAATTTGACTCTTGATAAAAATATTATTTCTTCATTTAAAATTTTTGGAGACTTCTTTGGAAAAAGACCTATAGAAGAACTTGAAAAGATATTTTTAGGCTTGGAATTTAATGAAGAAAATGTCAGTAAGTCGTTAGAGAATATAAACATTTCCGATTTTATAAGCGGACTTGAAAAACAGGAGTTTATATATGGACTTTTTAAATTATAAGTTTATAAAACAAGTTAAGGATAATTTGCTATTATGATAGGAGATGCAAAATGAGAAAACCTGACTGGATAAAAGTAAAGCTTCAAAACGGAGCCTGCACTAAAAATGTAAATAATGTTTTAGGGACTTTGTCTTTAAACACGGTATGCAGCGAAGCAAACTGTCCTAATAAAATGGAGTGCTTTGAAAGAGGTACTGCCACATTTATGATACTGGGAAAAAACTGTACACGAAATTGTAGATTTTGTAATGTAACTCAAGAAGATCCTGAAAAAGTAAATCCGGATGAACCTAAAAACATAGCTATGGCTGTCAAAAAACTAAAACTTCGTCACGCAGTTATAACTTCGGTTACTCGTGACGACTTAGAAGATCAAGGAGCAACCCAGTTTGCAGACGTGGTAAATGCCGTACGCTTAGAAAATCCCGGTGTTTCAATCGAACTTCTCATTCCGGATATGCAGGGCAAAAAAGATTGTCTGGACATAGTTTTAAACTCAAATCCTGAAGTTCTTAATCACAATATAGAAACTGTAAAGGAACTCTATTTAAAAGTAAGGCCTATGGCAAACTTTAAAAGATCTTTAGAAGTTCTCGAATACTCTAAAAAAACTAAACCGGATATCTATACTAAATCAGGTATAATGCTTGGTTTTGGAGAAACAAACGAACAAGTAGTAGAAACTTTAAAAAGCCTTAGAAGTGTAGATTGCGACATACTTACCCTAGGTCAATATCTACAGCCGTCTTCTAAACATATAAAGGTAAAAGAATACATATCTCCTGAGCAATTTGACGACTACAAGGCCATAGCTATAGACTTAGGATTTAAAAGCGTAGCCTCCGCTCCGCTGGTACGTAGTTCATATTTTGCAGAAGATTTAATAAATTCTTTTTAATATAATGATATAAAGGAGGATTTAAATTGGAAAACTTACTAAATGACAAAAAAGCTTTTAGAAAGGCAGCTCTTGATAAGCGTAATGCTCTAAGCAAGGAAGAAATAAAAGAAAAATCTGCTTTGATAACATCTCATCTTGAAAATCTACAATCATACCAAAAATCTAATACTATTATGGTTTACTTGGATTTTAGAAGCGAGGTATTGACAGACGAACTGATTAAAAACTTATTTAAACAAGGTAAAAAAGTCGTAGTTCCTATCTCTCTCAAAGGCACCAGAACACTTCTTCTTTCAGAAATCAAAAGTCTTTCAGATGATTTGGAGCTGGATTTTTATAACATAAGAGTTCCAAAAAAAGAGGCTATAAAAGAAGTTTCAGAATCCGATATTGATTTTGTTATCACTCCCGGTGTTGCCTTTTCAAAAGACAGATACAGAATGGGATATGGCGGCGGATACTATGATACTTTCATAGAAAAACTTCGCCCTGATGCTATTACCTGTGCACTGGCTTTTGATGTCCAGATATTTGATAAAATTCCCAAAGAAGAGCACGATAAACAAATGGACTATTTGATTACTGAAAATGGTTGTATTTAAAAGAGCCTGCCGAAAAAATTCGGCAAGCTCTTTTTACTCTTCATATCCGTCAGTTTCTTGTTTTTCTTCGTAGAATTTTAATCCCTCACGGATTTTTTCTTCTATTTCATCATGATCCAGTCCTGTAAGTATCTCAAGACCTTCTTCTACATTTGAAATAGAATATATGTGAAACTCTCCTTTTTTTACTGCCTCTATAACTTCATCTTTTAAGATGAGGTTTTTTACATTTTGCTTTGGAATTATTACTCCCTGACTTCCTGTCAGTCCTCTTTGTACACAAATATCAAAGAAGCCCTCGATTTTTTCATTTACTCCGCCTATAGGCTGAATTTCTCCTTTTTGACTTATAGAGCCTGTTACTGCTATATATTGTTTTATAGGCATCTGAGCTATGCTTGAAAGTATTACATAAAGTTCTGTAGATGACGCACTGTCTCCGTCTATTCCTGAATAGTTCTGCTCAAATGTAATAGAAGTAGTAACTGAAAGGGTCGTTTCTTTTGCATATTTTTCTCCTATATAGCCTGAAAGAATAAGCACACCTTTATCGTGGCTTGAACCGCTTCGCCTTACTTCTCTTTCCACATTTATTATTCCTGACTTCCCTTTGTAACTGGATGCCGTAATTCTTGCCGGTTTTCCAAAGGAATACTCTCCTACTCCCATAACGGCAAGTCCGTTTATCTGCCCTATCTTTTCTTTGTCTATATCTATAAGCAAAGTTCCGTCTTCATATAGTTCGTTTAATTTTTCTTCGTATTTATTATTTCGGTATTTTTTTGCATTTACTGCATTTTGTACATCTTGAGCTGTTACAAATTCACTTGTTTCATCACTAAAGGCATCAGCCTCATATAGTATTTCTACCAGTTGATTGTATCTTGAACTTAGTTTGTCTTTGCTGTCTGCCAGTCTTGCGCTGTATTGCAACACTTTTCCTACTGCTTCTTTAGAAAAATGTTTTAATCCTTTTTCTTTGCACTGAGTAGCTATAGAACGAGCAAATTTATATACGTTTTCAGGAGTTCCTTTCATTTCCACATCAAAATCAGACATAATTCTAAATAGTTTTCTAAAGTCCTCATCATAAGTGAATAAAGCACTGTAAGTGTAATAATCCCCTATGAGAATTACCTTCACATCCATATCTATAGGTTCAGGCTTTAGGGTTGATGTTACTACATAGCCATACTGTTTATTTAAAGTTTCAATCGTTATTTTATCTGTTTTTAATGCACGTTTGAGTCCTTCCCACGCAAATTGATGAGAAAACAGGTCTTTTACGTTTAGAATTAAAAATCCTCCATTTGCCCTGTGAAGTGCTCCCGGTTTTATGTTCATAAAACTGGTAGTCTGTAAACCCATCTCGTTTTTGTATTCCATCATACCTGTTATATTATAGTAGGTAGGATTTGTTTCATTTACTATAGGCATTCCCGTTTTGTCCGAGTTATCTATAAAGAGGTTTACCTTATATCTTTCAAAGAATTTCTTTGGGTCTTCACTTTGAGTAAAAAACGGATTTTCAGGAGGATTTTGCTGTTCCTTGAAGTTGTTTATATGCTCGACCATATCTTCTTTTAAATCGTTGATATGAAGCAACACTTTTTCATTTAAAGCATATTTTTCTATTAGGTTATCAAAAAAGAACGAAACTATTTTTTCTCCTGTTTTTTTGTCCAGTTCTGTTATCTTATCTCTCAGTTTTTGCTCCAGACTTCTCATTTTGTTCATATATTCAGTTACTTCTTTATTTAATTCCTGCGACTTATCACGAAGTTTTGTAAATTCTTCTTCGGAAAGGTTACCGTATTCCTCATCGTTCATAAGGCTGCCATCTTCTTTTAACGGAATAGTAAGCAGTCCCTGAGCGGAATGTTGAAAATAAAATCCTCTTTCTTTTGCATATCCATTCAATTCTGATATCAACTTTTGACCCATTTTTTCATATTTCTGTGCTATTTCATTGCTTCCCAGTTCATATTCTATCGAACTGAACACCTTTGGCAGTTCTTTGTAAAGTTTATCTACTACAGTATCTATATATTTTTGAAAATGCTTTGCCTCTCCCGCCTTAAAGCTTATAGCTCTCGGTTCATCAGGATTTTTAAAATTATATACGTAGACATAGTCCTTGTTGTTATTTTCCCTAGCTGCAATTTTAGAAACCATAGAATATGTGTAACTGCTTCTTCCCGTTCCGCTTATCCCTGCTACGAATATATTATATCCTTTTGCTTTCATTTTCAGACCGAAACTAAGCGCCTCAGCAGCTCTTTCTTGACCTATGATGCCGTCTAAAGGTTCTAAGTCCTTCGTGCTGTTAAAGTCAAACTCGTCCATATCATATTTTAATTTTAAATCTTCAGGTTTTAATCTCCATTTTGAAACATCTACAGGCATAGTTCTTCCCCCTTAATAAAATGAGTTCTTAAAAATATAGTTACCCCTTTTATAATCTTATAATACACCTAATATGATATAATAATTTTGTTAAATTCCTTTTCCGGCTACAAAAACGCGGCGTATCATTACAGAAAAAAACCATAGCCGGCTGCTATGGTTTTTTAACTTTGTATGTCGTTTTTACATTACATTCTTTGCTCTTTCTTATTATACAAATCCTAACACAAAAAACAACTTATGTTCAGTTTTATGATGCTTTTGCACTCTTTTTGGATATCGCAATCAATACTCCCAGTAATATAGATAGAAAAGCTGAAACCAGAACCCTATATTCTACAGGCAATAAAAACACTATAGTATGACACGGAATCCATATAAAAATACAGGTCTTCATCCAAGAAAAACTCACTATAGAATACCAATCTATCCTATCTACCATCATTTTAACCGTTATCGCCTTATGCCCTACCTCATAACATAAATCCACATACAAGTCCGCAAACTTATGGTATATATACATCATAGGACCAAATGTCAAATTCATAGTCGCACTTGCAAAAAATGCCTGTGCCAATATTGCTCCATCAAAAGGAAGTCTTCCCAAGGATTGGGCAACTGCGACTCCACCGGTAAATACTGTAAACACGAGCGTTATTATGATACCAAGTATTCCCCATATCACAGCTTTGTAAAAAAAACCTACGGGCTTAATCCATCTTCCGTTTATTATTCTTGCTCCGAGCAAATCTCCCATAGTTGCCAGTATACAAAATTTGAAAAATCCTCCGATATATGGGTGTGTATCTGTAACACTTATGAAAGTAGTGCGAGTGGACGGTATGACTAAAATCACTATCCACACAGCCAGCGCAAGTCCCCAAAACAAATCTCCTTTTAAATTTTTATTCACTTGACACTTCTCCTTATTTTTTATTTCGATAGTATCTTCTCCCTACTGTCTTTCTTTTGCCAAAACATCATAATCTAAGAGAACTATCCCGGCAAGTTATTACTTTCTAACTCAAGAAGTCCACAAGTGTAGGCTGAATTATCCTAGCTGTAACCGATAATGATGCTCTATATACAGCCTCTGCGGTAACCAGCTGAATTTGAGTTTCAGCTACATCTGTATCTTTTGTATCAGAAAGCAATTTTTTTAAATTTACATTTACATCTGTCATTCTTTCAGACATTATGTCTATCATATTCACCTTTGCTCCTACTTCTCCTCTTATTTGAAGAATTGTTTTCAACTGGTCATCCATATCAGCCAAGGAAGCGGAAGCTTTTTCATGATCTGCTGTGTCAAGTGCTGTGAGAAGTTTGTCGATGTCATCGAACAATTTAGGTTTTCCGCTCGCCTGAACGGCTCCATAGATTCTGTTTCCCGTGACATTTACTGTTACTCTTTGAGAGTCCCCCACCTTATATTCTATAAGTTCTGTAGGAAGAGCTGTCAAGTCCAAATTATTTGGTGGGCTTGTGTCATAATCTCCTGATGTGCCGAGTAATTTTTTATTAGTCTGAAATCCTGAAAAAATATGTCTTCCCATATAGGTATCATTTCCTACCTGAATTAAGTGATTTCTTAATTCTTTTATCTCCTGAGCCACTTTTTGAGTATCTTCATCTTTTAATATTCCGTTTGCCCCCTGAACCGAAAGCTCTCTTATCCTCTGATATACTGAGGTTATTTCATTCATAGCCGTTTCAGTTTTTTCAAGCCATGATTTTGCAGATTCTATATTTGACTTAAACTCTATACTCTTATTTATATCAGTTTCCAGTCTAAGTGCTCTGGAGACTCTTATAGGGTCATCTGACGGTTTATGCAGGTTTGTCAATGACGACAAATCGTGATTCCACTTGCTCATTTTTTGAAGATTAGTGTTTTGATCTCTCATAGTTCTCATAATCATCATCGAGTTTGTTATTCTCATAGTTCACCTCTTGTTTTATAATCCGACTCTGCCCATCCTGTTTATTATTACATCTATCATTTCATCTACTGTAGTTATCATACGAGCAGCTGCATTATATGCATGCTGGAATTTAATCATATTTGACATTTCTTCATCTTGACTTACTCCTGAAACCGACAGTCTGAAAGAATCTACTTCTTCCGAGAGGTATTTCTGGTTGTCATACATACGTTTGGCCTCTTGGGCGTCTACTCCCAGCGATGTTATCATGGTTTTTATCACGTCTTCCGGAGCTCCTTCTCCTAAAACTATCTTCGTTCCTGAGCCATAGTCAATCTCAACTTTAAAACTTCTGTTATTTCTAAGGTCTAACATTTTAAGAACGTTTTTGTTGTTATCATGTGCCCCGTTTCCGTCTCCTAAAGCCACCTTAGTAGGGTCGTCGAGCAGATTTTGGTTCACTTTCATATCAAATGCACTTATAAATGTAGTGGAGTTGTCTTTATTGGTAAAAAGAGGTTCTCCTGATTGAACAGTTCCATTTAAGGCATATCCGTTTTTATGAATGGCATTTAATTCTTGTGCAATACTATTTGCAAACTCACTTAAAAATCTTAAATAATAAGGTGCTCCTTTAGTTTCATCTTTAAAACCATCCCTTTGCTCTAACTGTGAACCTATTGAACCACCCAGTTTTGACTGGTTCAGTGTAGAACTTGTACTCCATTTTATGTTGCTTACTTTTATATTTGCCAAATCTTTTCTGGCACCTGCCGGCAAAGTATTATTACCATCTATAAACATAGGATGGTCTTTATTTGTTTCCAGCAACAACCGGTTTGTATCTAAGTTATTCACCAGTGGCGTTCCCTGAATTGATATCATAAGAGTAGATGATTTTCCGTCTTGTATAGGAATGTATTTTACTTCCAAATCCACCAGTTTTGACAAATCGTCTATCAGTACATTTCTGGCATCTCTTAAGTCATTTGCTCTGCTTCCGTCAAGTTCTGCTTCAAGGATCTGCTTATTAAGTTTTGCAATTTGGGTAGCCATAGAGTTTATGGATCTTACCGAAGCTTCCACCTCTTCGTTTGCATCCGAAATAATTTTTTCAAATCTCGAATACATATCGTTAAAGTTTCTTGCCAGTCCGATCGCTTTTTGCAAAAATACAGATCTGTTTGTCGGGTTTGACGGGTCTTTTTGAAGCTCATTTATCCCGTTGAAAAAATTATCCATAATCTTCCTTATACCTGTTTCTGTAGGTTCATTTAATATTGATTCTATCTGAGAAAGTGAATTGTATTTTTCTTCCCATTCTCCAAGTGTATTTACTTCCTGTCTGTACTTAATATCGAGCATCTCATCTCTGATTTGAGATATGAAATGCATTTGCACACCAAGTCCGAGCTGACCCTGTCCCCCGGGTATATTCATAGGATTATATGCAGACTGATTTACTCTTTGGCGTGTATAGCCTCTTGTATGGACATTTGATACGTTATGTCCCGTTACATCAAGCGCTCTTTGCGCAGCAAAAAGCCCGGATCCTGCTATAGTAAGCCCTGCAAACGTAGATCTCATCATTTCACCTCATATATTTAAACATTTCTTACTTAAATTTTGTAAACAAAAAAAACGGAGATTGCTCTCCGTCATGGAAAATCAACACCACTTTTAGGAATCCTTCCTAAAATTAAAATCCTTGTCCTTAATGCATACGTCCGGCACAAAGGGCTTTTTGTCCTTTCTAATGTCCAAAAACCTAGAACTTATCTTCAAACAATTTTTTGTCCAGCCTTTGGGTTTCTAATGCGTAGTTCCCTTTACTTTTTTTGTATGTAGTAGGGGAATCGTCTGACAGTAAGACGTTTTTAGTAAATTCTATTTGCTCCAACACAAATCCTATAATCTTATCGTTTAGACAATTTATAAGTTCGAGTTCTTCCAGTACGGCTTTTAGCTGCTCACCTGTCATCTGAATTTCTCTTGCAAGATGAGGTGCGTCCTTTGAAGCCATTTCTATTAGGTTATCAATTTTGTCTTTTCCCCAATTTAACTTTGCTACCAGCTTTCCTCGTCTTTTTTCAGCGTCTATAACAGCTCTCACAAGTTTTTCTTCTTGCTGAGAAATCCCCATCAGCTTGTAAATTTCGTTATCTTTGAGGATCTTAGTTTTTTCTTTGGCTAAGTCCAGTAACTCAACATTGAGCTGCAGCTGTGTCTGTAATGTATCCAGTATTTCTTGATAGATTTGCATATCTTCTTTATCCTATGTTACTTGCAGTCATAGAATTATATATCGCCTTTGCAAGTTTTGCCTTATCTATAGTATAAGTTCCATCCTCTATACTTTTCTTTATCGCTGATACTTTATCTGTTCTGACATCAGGGACTTGTTTTAGTTTTTCAATCGCCGTCTGGTAGTCTTTCCCTTGATTAGATATATTTATATCAAAACCCGGGCTGCCAGCCTGTACAGATTTTTGTGTTTTAGCTATTTTATTTTTTGCATATGCATTGTATACATTTTGCATAGGCGCGCTACCATATATCTTCATTATCATCCCTCCTCGTTTTAATTTGACTGTCCGTCTTCAAATTATATATCGTAAGAATTAACAAAGTCTTAATAGTTTATAGCCGTTAAAGTTTTTTTACGATTATTATTTGTTTCAACTGCGTTTTTTAGTTTCTTTATGATTTTTCCCTTCTATTGCTGGAGTGAAAAGATATTCCTTTATTTTTACCATCGTTTTTGTAATCTTCTTTTTCTACAGGTTTCAGTTCTTTTGCCGCTCCTATCAGGTCTTTTGCCATTTCATTCTTACAATCATCACACATTCTTCCTGATTTTATACTCATACCGCATCTTTCACAACTTAACAAGCTGTTATGTTCATCTTTGATTTCTATTCTTTCATCTTTTAATAATTTTAATATTACTCTTTCTGCTACACCCGTTCCTTCTGCTACTATTTTTACAGTAGCACCCGGGTTATCGTAAAGGTAATCTCTTACTTTTTTGAAATCGCTTTCTATATTTTCGGCAGAGCATTTAGTACATGTAGTTTCTCCGCTTAGAGAACCAAATTTTCTACCGCATTTTTCACAACTTGTAAGTGTCATAGTTTTATCTTCCTTTCAATTTTTTTATTTTATCCCATTTTTATGTAAACAATATCTGTTTTTATATAAACGATATCCATTCTCTTGTAAGTTTCTTAAATTTTTCAATTAGCTTATCTGCGCTATCTGCATACCAATGCTTTACTTGAAACTTTTAAATGTAGAGCTGTAAAAAATTTGCTTTATCTGTTTCAATTGTAACAAAAAATTGTTAATTTAATAAAAAGGGTTGTTCTATGATATATTATACATTTTCTATTTCTTTGATGTTGCAAGTACCAAAAGCTTTATCTCACTATAAGGATAAGCTTCTTTTATAGTTTTTGCCACTTCCACTGCTGTCGTTCCTGTAGTTAAGATATCGTCAACTAACAGGATTTTTTTATAGTCCAGGTTTAATGTGTTTTCTTCTATTTGAAAAGCTTTGTTTATTTCTAAAAACCTCTCAAGAGGGTTCAAGCCGGACAACGCCTTTGTCTCTTTTATTTTTCTAATCGGCTTTATATATGGCAGTTTCAGCTTGTTTGAGAGCATAGTTGCCAGAATATCCATATGGTTGTATCCTCTTTTTCTGATTTTTTTCCCGGTCGAAGGTATAGTCGCTAAATAGTCCATATCAAGCTTTAGAGAATTATATTTGTCTTTCATTATATCTGAAAATTCATTTGCAAGATAGGTTTTGCTGCTGTATTTAAATCCATAAATCATTTTTTCTACTATATTTTCATATATAGTACAGGCATATGTCTCATCTATAGGCAATTTCATCTTATTTTTCTCACATAGCTCACAGAAATCCTCGTTGCATACTGTTCCACATGATATACAATTTATGTCTAAAAATTTTATATTGTTAAAGCAAGATTTACAAAGCGAGTATATATTAGTCCTTGGAATAACAGCGTTACAACTGATGCATTTTATGTTAGAAGGGTACAGAATTTCCATAACTTCCCTCCATTAGCATTCCTGTTTCTTTATAAATTTTCAGCTTGTCTGCTAATGCTGTGTTTCTTTTTTCCTCATATGTATTTGATATCATGGTTTTAAGATGTTTTTCATCTCCTACGAGGATTGCAAGTTTTTTTGCTCTTGTGAGAGCTGTGTAGAGAATTTTCCTACTCATAAGCATAGGTGCAAATGCTGATATAGGCATTACTATGCAGTCGAACTCAGAGCCTTGACTTTTATGTACTGTAGTAGCAAATGCATGCTCTATTTGATCTAACTCCGTAAAGTCATAGTCAGCTCTTTTACCATCGTCAAATAAGACATAAAGTTTTTTTTCGGCAGACTCTATAAAGTCTATATATCCCATATCTCCATTAAATATCCCCTCTCCTGAAATATTTTCTTCTAAGTTTTCCCAAGCTTTTTCGTAGTTGTTCTTTATATGCATTACCCTATCGCCGGTTCTAAAAATCCTATTTCCTGTTTTATGTTCTCTTTTTCCCTGTCTTGCAGGATTAAGTGCTTTTTGCAGTAAGATATTTAGATTCATTACTCCTATTTCTGATTTTCTCATAGGAGACAGCACCTGAATATAATTTGGCGACATATTGTAGTAGTTCGGTAGTCTATCTGAAACGAGATCTACTATCAGTTTTGCTATCTGAGATTGAGTTTTTTTAGCTATAAAATAAAAGTCTGTGTCTTTTTGGTCTGTGACAGGGAGTTCTCCTTTGTTTATTTTGTGGGCATTTACTATTATCATACTTTGTTTTGCCTGTCTGAACACCTCCGTGAGTTCTACACTGGGTATGATGCGACTTTCTATCATATCCTGCAACACTCTTCCCGCTCCTACTGACGCAAGCTGATCTTTATCTCCTACAAATATAAGGGTAGTGTTCTCTTTTAATGCAAGAAGTAGGCTATCCAGCAGCATTATGTCCATCATAGATACCTCATCTACTATTATTACGTCGGCAGATATAGGGTCGTCCTCGTCTTTTTGAAATACCAGAGCCTCTTCTTCCTCGCTATATGTAGCCTCCAGTAGTCTATGTATAGTTGAGGCCGGTCTTAATGTCGCCTCCGACATACGTTTTGCCGCTCTTCCTGTAGGTGCACACAGTATTATTTTTTTCTTCATCTGCTCAAAGCTCTTGATTATAAAGCTCAGTGTGGTGGTTTTTCCTGTTCCGGGTCCTCCTGTTAATATCATCATTTTATTTTCCAGTGCCGTTAGTACAGCTTTTTCCTGTTGGTTTGAGAGATTTATATCTTCTTCTGATTTTAGCCTGCTTATATGATTTTCGATTTCTGATTTATTTTCATAATCTTTTTCTTTAGAATTACTCATATTTTTATCTAAACATAATTTTTCTTTGCTTTCTATTTGTTCTTTTTTATTTGTTTTTGTTGCTGTTTCTGCTTTTTCCGAAGTTCCACCTGTATATGCAAGTTTAATTAAATTGCTGGCCGCTCTTGTTTCTGCGAGATTATAGGCATCTAAATATACTCTTGCCTCCGTTTCAACTTCTTCTATGGTTATTCCCCCATTTATAGACATATTTCTAATACAGCATAGAATTTCATCTTCATCTATAGATAAAAGTCCTGTCGCCTTTGATGAAAGCTGATTTATCAAAACATAGGTATGTCCACTGTAGGCAGCCTCTTGGAGCAGGTATTTTATCCCCTCTTCTATACGCTCCTGAGAGTCCAGCCCTGCATTTAGTTTTTTTGCTATTTCATCTGCTTTTTTAAAACCTATTCCTTTTATATCTTTACAAAGTCCATAAGGATTACTCGTCACTATGTCGACTGATTTTTCTGCATATTTTTTATAAATTTTCATACAGCAGGCAGGACTTATTCCATATGGAGCAAAGGCTGTAATTACGTTTTTAAGTTGTTTTCCTGCCATATGGGAGCTTATTATCTTTTCCAGCTTTTTTCTTCCTATTCCATCTATTTCAAGGTATCTGTCAGGATTTTCTTCAAGTATTTCTATCGCCTTTATTCCGAATTTTTCTGTGATTTTCTGTGCCATTTTAAGACCCACACCGTCTATAGTTCCTGATGAAAGGTATGCTGTTATCCCGTCCAGTGAATCTATAGCCATATGTGTAAATGTATTCACAGATAACTGTCTGCCGTATATCTCGTGAGTTTTCCACTCTCCGCTTACCTTTATATTGTCAAGTTCTCCAACTGACGGCATACAGCCCAGCACTGTAACTTCACCCATCTCGTTACTGATCAGATTCGCTATGGTATAACCATTTTCTTCGTTTTGAAATATTATCTCTGAAATTTTTCCTTTTAATTCTATAGACATAGGCATATACTCCGAAAATAATTTGATGTATTTAGCAAGGCGACCATTTGTTCGGCTTAGTTTATTCTAACAATATATTTTGTGTATGTCGATATCAAAAACTAATAAAAAGGGGCATAGCCCCTTTTTATATCCCTGCGTCCTTTTTAAGAACCTCTACTTTATTTAATTCTTCCCATGGAAGATTAAGATCCGGTCTTCCGAAATGTCCGTACACCGCCGTTTGTTTGAATATAGGTTTTCTAAGTCCAAGTTCTTTTATGATAGCACCCGGACGAAGGTCGAAGTTTTTAGAAATTATTTCAGAAATTTTTTCATCAGAAACGACTCCTGTTTTAAATGTATCTACCAGTACAGATACAGGCTCTGCTACACCTATTGCGTATGCCAACTGGATTTCACATTTTTTCGCAAGTCCTGCCGCTACTACGTTTTTCGCAACCCATCTTGCTGCATAAGCTGCCGAACGGTCTACCTTTGTAGAGTCTTTTCCCGAGAAAGCACCTCCGCCATGTCTTGCGTATCCACCGTAAGTGTCTACGATGATTTTCCTTCCTGTAAGCCCGGCATCGCCTTGAGGGCCTCCTATTACGAATCTGCCTGTAGGATTTATCAAATACTTGGTTTTTTCATCCAGTAGATCGTTTCCTACCACAGGTTTAACCACATTTTCGATTAAATCTTTTTCGATTTGCTCTCTGGTAACATCAGGATCGTGTTGAGTAGATATTACTATGGTATCTATTCTAACAGGTTTTTCATCCTCATACTCCACTGTTACTTGAGTTTTTCCGTCAGGTCTTAAATAACTTAGAGTTTTGTTTTTTCTTACATCAGAAAGTCTTTTTGAAAGCCTGTGAGCCAGAGAAATAGGAAGAGGCATAAATTCAGGTGTTTCATCGCAGGCAAATCCGAACATCATACCTTGATCTCCTGCTCCTACCGCCTCTACTTCGTCTTTCATTTTTCCCTCTTTATGTTCTAAAGCCTCGTTTACACCCATAGCGATGTCCGTACTTTGTTCATCAATAGCATTTACTACTGCGCAGGTATCTCCGTCAAAACCATATTTTGCTCTGTCATAGCCTATTTCCTTGACAGTATTTCTTACTACTTTTTGAATATCTACGTATGCATTGGTACTTATTTCTCCTATTACTACAACCAGTCCTGTTGTAACTGCTGTTTCACAAGCCACCCGTGAATTAGGGTCTTGCTCTAATAATGCATCAAGTATAGAATCCGAAATCTGGTCGCAGATTTTATCAGGATGCCCCTCGGTAACTGATTCTGATGTAAACAACCTTCTCATTTCACATTTCCTCCTAGTCTTTAAGTTTTGATAAAGTTCCTACCTTTAAATCGCAAGTTTGTTCATTAAAAAACCTCTTCACGCATACGCAGAAGAGGTCTGATCGTCAAAACTACCTCATCTGCCAAGAATATTTCTCGCAGGAATTGGCACCATTTCACATTTCCGTGCTGGTTGCCGGGTTTCACAGGGCCGGTCCCTCCACCTCTCTTGATAAGGTTCAAGAACTTATTCATTTATCATACAACACATCTATACTATACCACAAAAAATCATATGTCAAACATTTTTTTTACCAAAAATTCTATAAAAATCATATGAAAAAACCACATATAAATCACATAAGAAAAATCTTGCTTAGCTTTTTACATAATATGAGACAAGAAACATTGCTTTATTTTGTGCAAAATATTTACGGAGTAATAACCGGTTTAAATCCATATATAAGCTTTCCGTCCTGTTCTGAAAACTGAAGGTATTTTATGTCTTGATATATGTCGGATTTTGGCATTGACTGATAGTCTGCTACACTTATATAGCTTACATTTCCGTCTAATCTTGACGAGAATGTACTGTCAGAATATACCACATATACATTTTTAGTCTTAGCTTCTTTTTGAATAATTTTTTCGAATGTTTCCTGATCTATTTTATCTGCCGATTTATCTTTGCCTTGCAGCACTATGACAACATTTCCTGCACTCTTTGACATTAACCCTTTTAAGTAATCCCATTGCCCTTGTACTTTATATATTCCTCCGTTTCTATTGTCTATACTTATAAAGGTAGTATTACCGACTGTTTTGTATTTGTATGCTCCGCTAAATACTTCTTTAGGTGCTGAGATTGCTCCCGAAAAGGTATTATCCTGAGTTCCCATTGTAATTACAGCTTGATTCAGACTTGCAGATGAAGCAAGTTTTGCCTTAAATGCCTGGTCTATTATACTGTCTCCACTTGACATATTTGCGAATACCGCTGCCACTCCCGAGTCTGAAAATGTCTGCAGCATTTTAGGGTCATATGCATTTCTCGCAAGTACCTCTACAGGAAGTTTTCCTGTAATTCCTCCATAAGAAGCTACTATGCTTCCGTTTCCTGATGAAGTAGGTGTGAAATATCTTCCGTCAAAATTTCCCGATATCCCTTCTCCATAAACCTGAAAACCCGGTGTCGTTACGTCTATAGGGTTTTTTAAATCATCAAAAGCTTTTACTACAAGTTCTGATTTTTCGCCTTGAAATACAGTTTCATCAAGTAAAGAAATCTCTATCTGAGACACCCCGCCTTTAGGTGCAGTGTTTTTCACTGCAAGAGCGTTTAGTAGGTTTCTTTCTGAGGCTGCCATATTGTTTTGAATTTTGCCATCAGCTATCATCTCAGTAGAGCCGCCGCCATCGAGCATCATGGCTTCCTTTGCTCCAAGTGTTTTCATATAGGCTTGCATATCCTTTTCGTCCATACCTATGACATTGGTCTTTCTGCCATCTACTGTTACTATTAGCATTTTTTTGTCTGCTGTAATTCCGATTGCCGTTCTTTGACTTTTCCCACTCACGCTTTGAGTTATAGGAGTTTCTACACCGTTTTTAAGAAGCATAGTTCCTCCGCCTATAGCTGTCTTTATATTATTATAGCTTAGATTTATATCTGTTTTTAGATTTACTTTTTCCCCTTGAGAAAACGCACTCTGTAAGACAAAACTGTTTGCCCCTGCAGCCAGTATCACATAACCGTTTTCAGGAATAGCAACGCTCGGCTGTCCATATCTTACTTCTTTTACGACATCATTTTCTACCAATACTTCGGTTAGATCAAAATATGTGTCATTCGCACCCGGACTGTTTTTCGTATATTCTTTAGTGTATACCACTATATTTGCATAGTTCTTGCTTGGTTTATTTATAGCTGATATGTCTATGTTTGTACCTCTTGAACTATTTTCCACCTGAACAGCCGGATAAAGATATGCAAGTAGGGGATTCCCTGTGTTATCTACCAGTAAAGAGGCATATTTATTAAGCACATAATGAGGACTTGAAATCTGCTTTCCGTTTTTGACTATAGGTCCTAAAGAAAATGAAGGCGTCGACATAGAGAAAAAATCCCCATTTACTGCTGCGACTATCCCTTGATCCTGATTTATCATATTACTAAGCGTAGTTCTATTTGCAAACCCGTCTTTGTTAAACAAAACATCTAAATTTACAGATGTGTTGCTTAAATCTAATTCTATTATGTTTATGTTCTGCTCTCCCCACTCGTAAAAACTTGATATTTTTTTTAGCTTAACTCCTTGACTTAAGGTAATGTCATATCTAGTTTCATCTATAGCATTCGCAAATGATAGCACAGGAGATAATCCAACCATCGCTGAAAGCATAAAAGCTATATATCGTTTTTTCATTTTTGTTTCTCCTTTATAATATATCAAAAAGTCTTTTAATAATTTTAACCACACCTTCTCGCAGTATATCTTAAGCCAAAAGCCGGAAATATACAATTACATAGTTATTACAGTTCTGTTTCTACAAGCTCTCCTATGGTATAATACATACTGTTGTTATTTAATTCAAATTGGAGGATAATATATGAATGACTTTTTTTCAAGTCTTGGCAGAGAACTCTATGTTTTTTTACTTGCAGCTGTACCGCTTGTGGAACTTCGTGGTGCTATTCCGCTGGGTATAGGGCTTGGTATGAGTCCTTTAGAAACATATCTGGTTTCTGTAGCCGGCTCTACTTTTCCTGCTCCGTTTCTCATACTGTTTTTCAGAAAAATACTTGAATTTATGGAGAAAAAAAATATTTTTAAATGGTTTACTAATTTTTTAAATAGGCATATCTACAAAAAATCAAAAAAATTAAAGGCAACAAATATACTGGGAATTTATATCTTTGTAGCTATTCCGCTTCCTTCTACAGGAGCCTACACGGCTTCTGCCCTTGCTTCTATTTTAAACTTACGTATGAAGTACGCCCTACCTGCTATATTTTTGGGGAATATGACAGCAGGGCTTATAATACTTATTCTCTCTCATACTATTATGCTCTAGCCTAAAAATAAAGCTATAAGAGGTATAGTAAACAGCGACATCAAGGTCGTTAAGAATATAAGCTGAGATGCCTTTAGTTCATCGCTTTCGTATTTTGTTGCAAATATAGCTACGTTCGCAGCTACAGGCATAGCTGTTATAAGTATAGGAATTCTTAAAAAATATCCGTCCATTTTTAATATATTAAAGACTGCTATCATTATCGCAGGGATTACTATAACTTTTATAAAAGCTGTTACCAGCAGTTTTTTATTTGAAAAAAGTGAGTCTACTTTAGTTCTGGACAAAGTACTTCCTACCGTCATCATAGCAAGTGGAGTAGTAGCTGCTGATAAATACGAAAGTGTGCTGTCTATCATAGGGGGAAGTTTAATCGAAAGTATGAACAGGGTGAACCCTGTTGCTACAGCCACTGTTCCGGGATTTAGCAAGGCGGAAAACCCCTTTTTCTTTTCTGCCGTGTCGGATCCGGATCTGTTTAGCAGATAGACTCCTACTGTCCACATCAAAAGGTCGAAAGGCATATTAAACAACGAGGTATAAAATACAGCCTGTGACCCATACAGACCCTGAGTTATAGGATATCCCATAAAACCTACATTCGGAAATATCATAGCAGTCTGAAATACATCTTTTTCTTTTCCTTTTACTCTAAGCAAGTTTACAAATAGATATGAAAGTGCGATCACTCCTGCGTAAGTAGCTATAGATATTCCTATTATCTTGAAGCTATGTCCCAGTAATTCTAATGAAAAATCAAACTGCATAGCCCTTATGATAAGAGCGGGAAAGGTAACATATAAAACTAAAGTACTAAGTTCCTTAGCCCCTTCTTTTGTTATCAGTTTTCGTTTTCCTGCTATGTATCCGACCAGTATCAATAAAAACAATACCAGTACCTGAGAAAAAATCTTAAAGAAATCCATTTTATCACCATAACTTTTTATTTTCTAAATAAACAATCTTTACATCTTCATATTGACATATTTTTTATCACTTTTTCGCTGATATGTAACACATAATACATTATAGCATTAAATAAACAATCTAAACGAATAAATAAACAAATAAATATTTATAAAAA
>JBHASY010000077.1:0-33192 GCA_041831635.1 Acetoanaerobium sp.
AATCAAGCTGAAATTGATATAAATTAAGTATAAATTTCATTTTTCATTACAAGAGAAAAAATGTATATTATATATATATTTATCTTGGATTTTTAAGAGATTAAATATAAAATATAATGGTATGAATAACAAAAATGAAATGAGGAGTATATTCGGTGTCAAAACAACTTAAGGCAGACCTTGCCTTACTACTGGTTACTATTGGATGGGGTTCTTCTTTTATATTGACAAAAAACTCACTTGCTGAACTTGAACCGTATAATTTTCTTGCATTGAGATTTATTTTTGCTTTTTTTATATCTTCATTGATTTATTACAAAAAAATGATAGCTATAGACAAAGATACTTTGATTTACGGAACTGTGCTGGGCATATTCTTATTTTTAAGCTATGCATTTCAAACTGTAGGAATAAATTATACCACAGCATCTAAATCCGCTTTTATTACCGGATTTAACGTAGTTCTTGTCCCTATATTTACTGCTGTTATGCTAAAAAAACTTCCTAGCCTGATGACTATGTTCAGTGTACTTCTGGCATTTTTCGGACTTGCTTTAATATCGTTAAACCAGGATGTAGGCGGAGTAAATATAGGAGATTTCTATACAGGACTGTGTGCTATAGCCTTTGCACTTTATATTATTTTGGTAGGAAAATTCACTCTAAAAACCGATGCTGTAGCCTCTGCCATAATTCAGATAGGAGTAACCGGTTTTCTAAGCCTTATAATCACAATTTCTATTGAAAATCCTACAGTGCCTGTAAGTCCATCCATATGGTTTACTATGCTTATACTTAGCATTGTATGTACTTCAGGTGCCTATATAGTTCAAAACGTAGCCCAAAAATACACTACAGCTACCCACACTGCACTTATTTATACGGGAGAGCCTGTATTTGCCGCTATGTTTGCATATATTATGGCTAAAGAAGTGCTCGGAACAAAGGGAACTATAGGCGCTGTACTTATAGTTATAGGTATGCTCCTTATAGAGCTTGATATTCCTAAACTTTTTTCTAAAAAAACACCATCGCAAAATTAAACATTTCTTCAATCTTAAAAACCCTAAAACTAATCAAAATAATAACGAGGTAACCCCAAAAAGTCTAACTTTTGAGAGTTACCTCATTTTTTTAATAAAAATCATTCTTCATTTTTCATTATTATTTTTTTCTTTTTTCCAGTTCTTCATTTATATCGTTATAATCTACTCCTTTTTCCACCAAAAGCACAGTAATATGGTAAAGTAAATCCGATACCTCGTATATAAGTTCAGATTTGTCTTCATTTTTCGCAGCTATTATCACTTCTGCACTTTCTTCCCCTATTTTTTTAAGTATTTTGTCAAGTCCTTTATCAAATAGATATGAGGTATAAGAGCCCTCTATGCTATTTGATTTTCTATTTAAAACAACCTCATAAAGTTCGCTTAGATTTTTCATCTCGTCTCCTTTTTTAATACAAAAATAAATTATATTACATTAAATCATATATAATGTTTTTATATTATAATTCATATTCTCCTGTTAAAAAAGCAACTCTTTTCTCCCGTATGACAAGTAGGTCCGTCAGCAACAACCTTTATAAGCACCGTATCAGAGTCACAGTCTAAATAAAGCTCTTTTACATTTAAAAAATTTCCCGACGTTTCTCCTTTTTTCCAGAGTGTGGCCCTGCTTCTGCTGTAAAAATGCACAAGTTTTGTTTCAATGGTCTTTTTATAAGCCTCTTCATTCGTGTATCCGAGCATTAAAACCTGATTCGTATCGTAGTCCTGAACTATCACAGGCACTAAACCTTTGCTAAAATCAACCATAGCTACTTTACCTTAACAGGTATTGAATTTTGCAACAAATACTCTTTTACACTTTTTACACTTTCTTGATTATAGTGAAATAAAGAGGCTGCCAATGCTCCGCTTACTCCTGTTCTTTTAAATACTTCCAAGATATCTTCTTTTGAACCGCACCCGCCTGATGCAATCACAGGAATGCTTACAGCTTTGCTTGCTTTGTCCAGAAATTCTATGTCGTAACCTGTTTTCATTCCGTCAGTGTCCATACTGGTCAGCAGTATCTCTCCCGCTCCCAGCTGTTCTACTTCCTGTATCCATTTCAGAGCATCTATTCCTGTCCTGACGGTTCCCCCGTTTATTACTACTTCTTCTTTTCCATTTACTTTTTTAGTATCTACCGCCACCACAAGACACTTACTTCCCAGCGTTTTCGATGCCTCTTTTATAAGCTGAGGATTTTTCACTGCACTGCTATTGACAGATACTTTAGCTACTCCTTTTGAAAGCAGTTTTTTCATATCTTCTATGCCGGATATACCACCACCTACTGTAAGGGGAATAGTAATAGCTCTTACAACTTTTTCCACCAACTCAATCGTAGTCTTTCTTTCTTCAAGTGTTGCCGATATATCTAAAAATACAAGTTCATCTGCCCCGTCTGCACAATATTTTTTGGCAAGTTCTACAGGGTCTGCTATAGTCTTTAATCCTTCAAAATTTATGCCTTTAACCACCTTTGCGTCCTTTACATCAAGACAAGGAATAATGCTTTTATATTTCATAACTGCCTCCTAAAAATATATTTGTTTTTTATAAAAAATATAAACTAACAGCTTTTTTTACATCTATCTTCCCGCTATATATTGATTTTCCAAGTATCGCTCCTGTAAGCTTATTTTCTTTTATTTTTTCTAAATCTCCATAGCCGGCTATCCCTCCCGAAACTATTATTTCTCCACTATATATTTTGCTTAATTTAAGCGGTAGGCTGATATTTGGTCCTAAAAGTGTTCCGTCTTTTGTTATATCCGTAAGCACTATTCTTTTCACATTCAAGTTTTCCAATTTTTCTGTTATATCATAGACAGATACCTTTGAATCTTCCAACCAACCTCCGGTCATAAGTATCTCACCTTTCACATCCAGAGCAGCTACTATTTTATCTTTATAAATCTCTACCGCTTTTTCAAATGTTTTAAAATCTTCTGCCAGCATAGAGCCTATGACTGCTAAGTCTACTCCTGTCTCAAGGGCGATTTCTATGTCCTTTAAAGTCTTTATTCCTCCACCAAGCTGAATTTTTTGCTTTGAAGATGTTTTTAACTTGCAAATTTCTCTGATTATGTCTATGTTTGCCGATTTATCCCCTACTGCCGCATCCAGATTAACTACGTGCACTTCCTGTGCTCCTAAATTAAAAAAATTATTTACTATATCAACAGGGTTTTCTCCTACTACCGTTTCTTTGTTAAAATCTCCTTGATACAGCCTTACTGCTCTTCCTGCTCTGATATCTACAGACGGTATAATTTTCATAACATCTCTCCGTAATTTAAAAAATTTTAATTTTTCAGTTTTATACATTGTTTTCGAACTTAGCGTTTACTTATATTCTATAAACGTATATAGCAGTTTTATTTACATAGCTTTATATTGCATAAAAGTCTCTATTTCAACACCTTGATTTTTCCTTTTGTGGAAAAAACATCTCCTTCTATAACTGCTATTGCATCTTTTATAGCCATTCCCAGACTTTTAAAAATAGCTTCCGTTATGTGATGGTCATTTTTTCCTTTTAACACATCTATATGGATAGTAGATTCGCTGTTATTTGCTATAGCTCTTAGAAACTCCAGTGTCATATCTGTATCGTAATCTCCTATTTTTTCTCTTTTGAATTCATAATCAAAGTCCAGATAGGCTCTTCCCCCCATATCTATTACAGTTCTAACCAGCGCCTCGTCCATTGGAATAATCGCATTTGCGTACCTTTTTATAGACACGTCATCTATCATATCTTTTAAGGTCTTTCCCAAAGCTATCGCAGTGTCTTCTATAGTATGATGTGTGTCTACGAATAAATCCCCCTTAACCTTTATATATCCGTTTAAACTTGCATATCTTCCAAAGGTTATGAGCATATGGTTTAAAAATCCGATTCCCGTATCGGATTTTAGACCGTCATACTCGTCTTTTTCAGTGTCTAAAAGAATTTCTATTTCCGTCTCGGACGTGAACCTCTTATACTGCCCTCTCATTTTGGTATCCCCTCTTTCTAAGCAAAATGTCCTTTATGTTATCTACTATGTTCACATTATCCTCTATATTTCCGGCTGATATCCTTACGGCATTTTTAAATGCTCGAATAAAAATCCCTTTTTCTAATAAATTTTCATAAATATCTACTGCATACTTTGTTTTTATATAGATAAAATTTGCTGAACTTTCGTATACTTCGACATCCTCATCTTTTAATTCGCTTACAAGCTTAGAGTATAGGTTATCTCTTGAGGTGTTCACTTCTTTTATATATTTTTCTATTAGCTTCGGATAATTTAATATCTGCGTAGCTATGGCTTGACTCAAAGTATTTACATTATAAGGAGAACGCACCTGCTCTATTTTATCTATGTTGTTTATCTGTGAACCTAAGAAACCTACCCTTATTCCTGCAAGTCCCAACGCTTTGGAGCAAGTTTTGGTTATTATTAGATTGTTATATTTCGGTATCAGATCAGATACGCTCTGGTCATAAAAATCCATGTACGCCTCGTCTACTATTACAGTTCCCCAGAAATTTTTAACTAACTGCTCCACTTCCGATTTTAAAAATCCCTTTCCTGTAGGATTATTAGGATTTGAAAATATTATCACTGATGCCATACTTATTCTTGCTGAGTTTATAAGATCCTCGAGTTTCATAGAATACACTTTAATCAAGTTGGTATTATATTTTTTTGCATACACCTCATACATCGAAAAATCAGGGTCAAAACAAACCACCGTCTTTGACTGAGCAAATGCTGAAAATGCCAAGTCTATCAATTCATCAGAGCCGTTTCCCGCAATCAGATTTTCATAAGGAATTTTTGAATACTTGCTATATGCTTTTCTAAGCAAAGCAGCACTTTCATCAGGGTATCTATTGATGCTAAACATGGATTTTTTAATAATTTCCTCCAATATTTCCGGTTCATAGGCCTTTACTCTCTCATTTGCATCCAATTTCAATATCTTATTCATCTGAAAACCTCCTCAAAATCGAATTTGCATGTCCATCTAAATTTTCGACTTTTGCAAAGCAGGCTATGTCTTTATATATTTTTTCAAGTCCCTCTTTGCTTGCCTCTAAATAATTACTTCTCTTCATAAAACTCTGAATCCCCAGAGGAGAAAACGCTCTTGCACTTCCATTGGTCGGAAGTATGTGGTCGGGTCCTGCCATATAATCGCCCAGAGGTTCAGGCGAATACTTTCCTGAAAATACACATCCTGCATTTACAAAGCTTTCTATTATTTTTTTGTCATCAAATAGAACTTCTAAATGCTCAGGTGCTATAAGATTAGCCGTATCTATGATTTCTTTTTCAGTGTCACAAACCAAAATCGCTCCGTAGTTTTTAATCGACTCAGACGCTATTTGGGACTTAGGAAGCTTCGAAAGTTGGGTTTCTATTTCCTTGGATACTTCCTCAGCTTCTTTATCACTAAGCGTCAAGAGTATGGATGATGCAAGCTCGTCGTGTTCTGCCTGTGAAATCAGGTCTGCCGCTATATAACTTGGATTTTGTTTTCCATCTGATACTATAAGGATTTCGCTGGGGCCTGCTATCATATCTATATTTACAGTCCCGTAAACCAGTTTTTTTGCAACTGATACATAAATATTTCCGGGTCCTGTTATAATATCCACTTTCGGAATACTCTGTGTTCCATAAGCAAGTGCGGCAATCGCCTGTGCTCCCCCGATTTTAAATATTTTGTCTACTTTGCAAAGTTTTGCGGCGTAAAGCACTTGCGGATTTATACTCCCATTTTCATCGCAGGGTACTGTCATTACGATAGTTTTGACTCCTGCCGTCCTTGCAGGTATAGCATTCATCAGCACTGATGACGGGTATAGCGCCTTTCCTCCCGGCACGTAAATTCCTGCTGTTTCTATAGGCAAATATCTGGTTTTAGATACTATCCCCTCTTTTTCGTAAGAAAAATCTTGGGGTTTTTGAGCTGATTGAAAATCCCATATATTTTCATATGCCTTATCTATAGCTTTTTTAACATTCTTTTCAATTTTGTCCTCTGCCTCATCCAGTTCTATCTGACTTACCTCTAAACTTTTCAACTCTACATTGTCAAACTTCTTTGCATAGTCTAACAGTGCTTTGTCCTTATATTTTTTTACTGTATTTATTATTTCTCTTACGGTATCTAACACCTTATCTTCCATATCTGCTTGTCTAAAGCTGATTTTTTCCAGAAATTTTTTCGCTTTTTCAGAGTTCAGTTTATATATATTCACAAAGCTCTCCTCCTCTTTCTATCTCATTTATCAAGCTGTCTATCATTGCATATTTTCTTTTGTCTATTTTATCTGATACTATCAGTTTTGCATTTATATCAAACAGTTCTTCATAAACTACCAGCCCGTTTTCTTTCAGTGTTCTTCCTGTTTGAACTATATCGACTATAACATCTGCTATACCTGTTGCTACAGCGAGTTCTACAGACCCTTGAAGATAAATTATATTTGCGTCTATACCCTTTTTTCTGAAAATATCTTTTGTGATATTAGGGTATTTGGTAGCTACAGTTTTATATTCTATCTTTCCTTTATTTTCAGTAGGTCCGGCTATCGCCATCTTGCATATTCCTAAATCTAAATCCATCAATTCTTTTAGATCACTTTTACATTCCAAAAGAACATCATTTCCTACTATTCCTATGTCAGCCATTCCCATTTCCAAATATTGAGGAACATCAGGAGATTTTGGAAGTAAAATTTCCCAATTTCTAATTCTGTCCTTAAACATCAGACTTCTTTTGTTTTGTCTCATAATGTTATTTCTTTGGTATATTAAATCTAAAAAGTCTTCCTGTAATCTTCCTTTTGCCAATGCTATCTTTAACATAATATTCCTCTCCTTTTAAAACAGTTTATACTTTATAAAACTGTTATCTCTCATGCTAAAATTACACTATTATGATAATTAAATAGTCAACTTGAAAAATTCAAACAAATTTTAAAAATATCTACTATTTAATCTGATATAAAGTTTTTTTAACAAGATGTTTATTTCATTATATTTATGATTTTTTGAATTAAAAAAGCCATCTTGGACTATAAATCCAAAATGGCTCTTAATTATCTGCTTAAAATATATCTTTTTTCCTGTTTCGCCATTATTAGAAGTTAGCCCTTTGTAATCAACACGAACAGGGCTGAACCAATAACGGCACACCCCTCTAATAATGATGATGAAGTTGTTTAGTTGTAAATATTAGAAGGTTCATTGGTTTCTCTCCTTAAACATACTTATACCGATTCTTATTTGACACTCATTTTATTACATAATTTACAAAAATGCAAGATATTTTTAAAAAATTTTTCAATTAAATTATTACGACAAAACCCTCTCTATAAATCAATATATTTTAGCTTTATTGGATATTTTGACAGTCTTGGCTGTTATAACCTCAATTGTATTTACCTTCTGACAATCGTTCTGTAATAAAATACAGATTTATACTAGTATTCATTTCCGGTTATATTATTGTTTAGCGTATAGACTGCAATTTGAGTCCTATCATTTAATGAAAGTTTTTTTAATATATTTGACACATGGTTTTTTACGGTCTTATCACTTATTCCCAATTTCTCTGCTATTTTCTTGTTTGACATACCTTTAGATATAAGAAACATAACATTCAGTTCTCTCTCAGTAAGATTTTTAATTTTAGTATTCTCTTCTATTTGTTTTCTGATTTGATCCATATCTTCAGTCATAAGATCGGATACTTTCGGATAGGTCACAGTCTCCCCTTCATAAACCTTTAGTATTGTATTTATAACGCCGTCACAATCTATTTCCTTTGATATATACCCGTCTGCACCCATATTAAGACATTTTAGTACTATACCCTTGTCTTTACAAGCAGTCAGCATCACTACTTTTGTATCACTGTTTAGATTTTTAATTTTTTGCAGAACTTCCATCCCGTTTATTTTCGGCATTCCTATGTCAAGAAGAACCAAGTCCACCTTATTTTTTTTTATATATTCCAAAGCACTGTATCCGTCTTCAAATTTACCGTCAAGATGTATCTTATCGCTATCTTCCAATATCCTCTGAACTATATCTCTAATAATGGTATCGTTATCTACTACTATGATATTTATCATCTTCCCAATTTCCGTTCCTTTCTATATTTATTAAACAAATGCAAAATTTTCTAAATTTCACCCTTAAGACCTAATGCTATTATATCTTAATTACTGTTTTTTGTAAATCTAAAGACACCCTATACAAACAGTTTTTAATGTAAGTCATCTAAGATTACATCATTTTCCACTGTGATAAGGTGTCTTGTTTAAGTCTAAAACAATATATGCTACGGACTTGTTTTGAATTCTTCCAGCACTGCATTTGCCATAGGAGTTTCGTTTGTTTTTATCGTGATTCCGATAAGTTCATTTACATCTACTTTTTCAAGTTCCGGCTTAATCTCATCAGGAATATAAAGCATAAAGGATTTATTTCTTATTTCAAATTCGGCAAAATTGTTGTCTGCAAAGCCTATATACTTAGCTTTAGTATAAGCTTTATCTACATCTTTTACATCATACACTTCTATACCTGTTTCTGTGATTTTTGTACTAAGACTGACAACGGCATTTGATTCTTTATCTGTCAGAAAGACTCGGGCTTCGTCTTTCAGAGTTATATCTTCAGATGGCACAGTCCAGTCCAATATCAGCATTTCAGCTTTATCAGCATTCATAGAATAAAATATTGCGGATACTTCTCCTAAGTCTTTATCGTCCTCCTGTTCGCTATCAGCATCGGTTTTATTCTCAACTTTATCGGTGCTTTCAGGTTTTTCGACAGTTTCAACAGTCGTCTCGTTGTCTTTTGTCGGTTCTATTTGCTTATCACAACCCATAAGTATAAATCCCATAGCTAATAAAAGCACTAAGAATTTAGTAAGTTTTTTCATTTATATCACTCCTTAAAAGAAAAATATACAGTATTTCAAATATATGTTTTTTATAACAAAAGTAACATACTCTATCTCTTATATTCTATCAGACTTTAACTATAGTTAACATAACAGTATAATTACAGATATTTTTTTAAGAAATGTCCTGTATATGAATTTTTGCACTTAGCTATTTTTTCAGGAGTGCCTTCCGCTATGATTATTCCCCCTTTGTCTCCACCTTCAGGACCTAGATCTATGATATGATCACAGGTCTTGATTACATCCAGGTTATGCTCTATAACAACTACGGTATTTCCTCCGTCTACCAGCCTTTGAAGTACGTCTATCAGTTTCTTCACATCATCTACATGAAGCCCTGTAGTAGGCTCGTCAAGTATATATAAAGTTTTTCCCGTCGCCCTTTTGCTAAGTTCCGTCGCAAGCTTTATTCTCTGAGCCTCTCCTCCTGACAACTGCGTAGACGGCTGACCCAGAGTAATATATGAAAGCCCTACTTCACTTAGAGTCTCAAGTTTTCTTTTTATCTTAGGAATATTTTCAAAAAACTCAAGTGCCTCATCTACATTCATAGCTAACACATCGGATATGCTTTTTCCTTTGTATTTCACTTGAAGAGTCTCTCTATTATAGCGTTCTCCTTTACACACCTCGCAAGGAACATAGACATCCGGAAGAAAATGCATTTCTATTTTTATAATTCCGTCTCCCTTACACGCCTCGCAACGTCCACCTTTTACATTAAAACTGAACCTGCCTTTGCTATATCCTTTTGCCTTTGCTTCGGGCGTAATCGCATACACATCCCTTATCATATCAAAAACACCTGTATATGTTGCAGGATTTGATCTTGGGGTTCTTCCTATAGGGGATTGGTCTATGTCCACCACTTTGTCTATTTGCTCTAATCCTAATATTTCGTTGTGTTTTCCGGGTTTTTCTTTTAGTCTTTGAGTTTTTGCAGCTGCTCCTTTGTAAAGGATTTCGTTTATAAGGGAGCTTTTTCCTGAGCCTGAAACTCCTGTCACACAAGTAAACACTCCAAGAGGTATATCTACATCTATATTTTTAAGATTGTTTTCCGATGCATTTTTTATTGTCAGTTTAGCTCCGTTTAATTTTCTTCTTTTTTCAGGAACTTCTATTTTCTTTTTTCCGCTCAGGTATTGTCCTGTAATAGAATTAGGATTGTTTTTTATATCTTCCAGACTTCCCTCAGCTATTATTTCCCCTCCGTGAACTCCTGCTTTAGGTCCGATATCGACGATATGGTCAGCCGCTCTCATAGTATCATCATCGTGTTCCACTACTATTAAGGTGTTTCCTATGTCTGTAAGATGTCTGAGGCTTGTCAGCAGCTTGTCGTTATCTCTTTGATGAAGTCCTATGGACGGCTCGTCAAGTACATAAAGCACTCCTACCAATGCTGAACCTATCTGAGTTGCAAGTCTTATCCTTTGAGATTCTCCTCCCGAAAGAGTTCCCGCTTTTCTGGACAAGGTAAGATAATCAAGTCCGACATTTTTCAAAAAACTCGTCCTTACTTTTATTTCTTTTAATATTTCTTTGGATATAAATTCCTGCTTTTCGGTGAGGACAAGAGAGTTTATATACTCCAGAATTTCATTTACCGAAAAATCCGTAACCTCCGATATGTTCTTTTCTCCAAGCGTAACTGCCAGTATCTCGGGTCTTAATCTCGCTCCGTTACAATCGGGACAAGGACTTTCAAACATATACCCCTCTATTTTTTCTCTCACATAGTCTGACGGTGTATCTTTATATCTGCGCTCCAGATTTGGAATTACTCCCTCAAAAGGTGCTTTGTATGTTCTATTTCCTCCAAATTTGCTTTCATAATTAAACTCAATCATATGCTCAGCACTTCCGTACATAAGCTTTTGCTTGAAATCATCGTCTAAATCTCTGTATGGTGCATCAAGAGAAACTTTATATGATTTTGCAAGTGACTCTATCATTTTAAAATAGTATCCGTCTTCATTTGCACCTGAAGTAGAAGAAGACCAGGCATCTACCGCTCCTTGTCTTAGAGATAAATCTTGATTCGGAACTACCAAGTATTCGTCTATTTTTTTCATACTGCCAAGTCCGTTACAGGTTTCGCAAGCTCCATAGGGTGCATTGAACGAAAACATTCTCGGTGTAAGTTCCTCTATCCCTACACCGTGCTCAGGACAAGCAAACTTAGTAGATAAGAGCATTTCTTTTCCATCTATTATATCTATGATAACCAGTCCGTCCGAAAGTTTTACCGCCGTTTCTATAGAGTCGGAAAGCCTGCTTTCTATTCCTGACTTTACAGCTATACGGTCTACCACCACATCTATATTGTGTTTTTTATTTTTTTCAAGTTCTATATCATCTGTTATCTCCATATTTTCACCGTTTACTCTAATTCTTACATACCCGTCTTTTCTTATAGCTTCGAGCAATTTCTCATGTCTGCCTTTTTTCCCTCTTACTACAGGCGACATTATCTGAATTTTCGTCCTTTCTTGAAGTTCCATTACCCTGTCTACTATCTCCTGTATAGTAAGTTGGCTTATCGGCTCGCCGCAAACAGGGCAATGAGGTACTCCTATCCTTGCAAACAAAAGTCTTAGGTAATCATAAATCTCGGTTACCGTACCTACTGTGGAGCGTGGATTTCTCGATGTGGTCTTTTGATCTATCGATATGGACGGAGAAAGACCCTCAATATACTCTACATTCGGCTTTTCCATCTGTCCCAAAAACTGCCTTGCATAAGATGAAAGGCTCTCTACATATCGTCTTTGTCCTTCTGCATATATAGTGTCAAATGCAAGCGATGACTTGCCTGAGCCTGACAATCCGGTAAATACTATAAATTTATTTCTGGGCAAAGTCACATCTATGTTTTTCAGATTATGTTCCTTTGCACCTTTTATTACTATTTCATTTTTTTCCATTTCTTCCTCCGTTTTATCTGATTAAAATCCGTCAGCTAGAGCTTGGATTCAAGCTCTCTTATCCTATCTCTCAAAGTTGCAGCCTTTTCAAATTCAAGCGCCTCAGCAGCCTCAAACATCTTTGTGCTGAGTGTTATAATTTCATCTTTTACTCTTTCTCTGTCTATGGTTTCTCTTACCGAGTAAACCCCTTCTCCCTCAGCTACACTCGTAGCTGCTATCACTCCTCTTATTTCCTTAAATACAGTGGTAGGAATTATGTTATTTTCTTTGTTGTAATTTATTTGGATCTCTCTTCTTCTATACGTTTCATTTATCGCCCTTTGCATCGATCCTGTCATATTATCCGCATACATTATGACTTTTCCGTTTGCATTTCTTGCCGCTCTTCCAACCGTCTGTATCAAAGATGTTTCGGAGCGTAAAAAACCCTCCTTGTCAGCATCCAAAATAGCAACAAGAGAAACCTCCGGCAAGTCTAACCCCTCTCTCAAAAGATTTATTCCTACAAGTACATCAAATTCCCCAAGTCTTAAATCTCTTATTATTTCTATACGCTCTAATGTTTCCACATCGGAGTGAAGATATCTCACTTTTACAGACGCATCCTTGAGATATTGGGTAAGATTTTCCGCCATTTTTTTTGTCAGAGTAGTTATAAGAACTCTTTCTTGCTTTTTAACTCTTTCATTTATTTCAAACAATAAGTCGTCAATCTGCCCTTTTATAGGTCTGATTTCTATTTCAGGGTCGACCAATCCTGTAGGTCTTATGACCTGTTCTCCAAATGCAGTCGAATTTTCCATTTCATATTTTGCAGGTGTAGCTGATACATATAGGAGTTGATTTGCCACTTTTTCAAACTCCTCAAATCTAAGAGGTCTGTTATCAAATGCCGACGGAAGTCTAAAACCGTATTCCACAAGAGATTCTTTCCTCGACCTGTCTCCCGCATACATAGCGTGAAGCTGAGGAAGCATAACGTGAGATTCGTCTATTATAATCAAAAAATCATCAGGAAAGAAATCCATAAGAGTAAACGGTCTTTCTCCCTCTTCTCTTCCGCTGAGATGTCTTGAATAGTTTTCTATTCCTTTACAAACTCCTATTTCTTTCAGCATTTCTATATCGTACTTGGTTCTTTGCTCTATTCTTTGCGCCTCCAGAAACATATCTCTTTCTTTAAAATACTCTATTCTTTGAGCAAGCTCCGATTCTATTTTTTCTATGGCTTTAGCGAGTTTTTCCTTACTTGTAACATAATGTGAAGCAGGAAAAATAGCTACATGACTTCTAAGTCCTACTATTTCCCCTGTAATATAGTCTATCTCAGAAATTCTTTCTATTTCATCGCCAAAAAACTCTATACGTATACCTCTCTCATCGGTATTTATAGGAAGAACTTCTATTATATCTCCCCTTACTCTAAATGTACCGCGCACAAAGTTTACATCATTGCGTTCATACTGAATTTCTACAAGTTCTTTGATAACATCATCTCTGTCTTTATTTTGTCCGGGTCTAAGTGAAACCATCATATCCTCATAGTCCGACGGATCTCCCAGACCGTAAATACAAGAAACCGACGCTACTATTATTACATCTCTTCTTTCAAGCACAGCCGCAGTAGCACTGTGCCTTAACTTATCTATTTCGTCATTTATGCTGGAATCCTTTTCTATATAGGTATCCGAATGAGCTACATATGCCTCAGGCTGATAATAGTCATAGTAAGAAACAAAATACTCTACAGCATTTTCAGGAAAAAATTCTTTAAACTCTCCGTAAAGCTGAGCTGCCAGTGTCTTGTTGTGTGCTATGACCAAAGTCGGCTTTTGAGTTTTTTCTATTATATTTGCCATAGTAAATGTCTTTCCTGAGCCTGTAACTCCAAGCAAAGTCTGGTGCTTTGCTCCGGAACTTATCGAGCTTGCCATTACTTCTATAGCCTGTGGCTGATCTCCCATAGGCTTATAATCCGATACTATCTTAAATTCCATCTCATCACCTCTATAAATCGAACATAAGTTCTCTATATCATTTTATATCAAAAAAATCATATAGTAAACATTTATACCCAATTTAAAAAATATAAAAAGACTGTCAGAAAATAGTCTCTTTTCTTGACAATCCTTCTATATTTTCCTATAAACCTTCTTCCTGAACATAAAGCAAAATTTTTTAAATTCTAAGGATTATTTGTAAAAAACCAATTTCCTTACAAACCCAATTTTTTAACTTTAAATCATTTTCCAAGAACAATTCTAAGAGCATTAGAACGTTCAAACTCCTTAGTTCCTATTCCATAACCTATTTTTTCGATAACCATAGGAGGCATAGGCCCAAATTCCTTTACATAATATTTTAAAATAGCTGCACCTGTAGGAGTACACAGTTCCGCTTTTATTTCTCCGCCATAAATCGGAACGCCTTTTAAAATCAACGCTGTAGCCGGTGCAGGCACAGGAAGAATACCATGTGCACATTTTACAGTTCCACTTCCTACATGGACAGGAGAGGCTGTTACCTGAGGATATCCCAGCATATTCATAAGAAGACAGCTCCCAACTATGTCCACTACCGCATCATAAGTTCCTACTTCGTGAAAATGTATATACTCCATAGGTGTATCATGCACTATGCTTTCCACTTGGCTTATCAAAGAAAAAATCTTCACCGAATCTTCCTTCACTTTATCAGGCAAATCAAGTTTGTTTATCAAGTCTGTAATTTCCTTTAAGCCTCTGGTTTCATAAAAATGAGCGTGATGATGTCCATTTTCGTGTGAATGGCCGTGATCAGCCTTACTATCGATTTTTGTGTTTTCTTCTTCTCCGTTTATCAAGACTTTTATACTCGTTCCGCTTATCCCCTTGCTTAACTTTTTCTGTGGTATGATTTCTACTTTAGGTATTCCGAGGGAATGCATTTTATTTAAAAAGGCTTCTTTATCATCAATAAGTTCATACAACGAAGCCATAAGCATATCTCCCGCAGCTCCCATGCTGCAATCAATATATAATTTACTCATATTTTCCCTCCGTCCATATTATTTATAATTCCTGCCAGATACCCTGCTCCAAATCCATTATCTATATTTACTACACTTACTCCGCTGGCACATGAATTCAGCATTGATAAAAGAGCTGCAACTCCTCCGAAAGCGGCACCGTAACCTACACTGGTGGGAACTGCAATCACAGGGCAATCTGCAAGTCCTCCTATTACAGATGCCAATGCTCCCTCCATTCCTGCTATAGCAATTATGACTCTGGCATTCATAATCAGCTCGGCTCTGGATAAAAGCCTGTGAACTCCTGCAACTCCTACATCATAAACTCTCTCTACTCTGTTTCCTAAAATTTCCGCTGTAAGTGCAGCCTCCTCAGCTACAGGGATATCACTTGTTCCTCCTGTTGCAATCATAATATATCCATTATGTTTCGGCTTTATCTTCTCACCTACAAGTCCGACTTTAGCCTCTTTAAAATAAGTAAACGGAATATCTTTAACAAAATAATGTGCAGCTTCTTCTTGCATTCTGGTTATAAGCACAGTCCTTTGACCATTTTCCCAGAGCTTATGAGCTATTATATTTATCTGCTCAGGAGATTTTCCCCCACCAAAAATTACTTCTGACACACCTTGCCTTACTCCTCTGTGCGTATCTATGTTTGCAATAGTTATGTCATCAAACGGTGCCAACTTAATTTTAGTAAGGGCTTCATCAGCACTTATATGTCCGCCTGCTACATCTGATAATATTTTTTTTAATTTGCTTTGTTCCATTTATCTCTCCTCCAAATCAAAACTTTAAAACTTTCTCATAAATACAAATGTGTTTATGCACATTTTATGCCAATAATTTTTTTCTATTAAAACTGTGTTTTTTCAATATAAATCTATATTTAATATAAAATTTTCTAATAGTTTTGTTAATTTTCCTGTTGCACGTTGTCATTCGGAAACTTTTTGTAAAACATATATTTCTTCCTTCGTAATTTTAACTATAAAAATAGGAAGTGTCGGCTGTTTGGCGTTACCTCCTGCTCGTAATTTATTTAATTATATACTACTTAAAACCCCCTATACTAAGGGGTAAAATATATTAACGAAGTTATTTTACATTTTACATTTCACATCTAATAAATCCTAATAGTCGGTCTTACATTTCTTCAATCAAAAACAATAAATGTTTCAGCTCCACAGAATAATAAGCAGACAAATCTTTTGCATTAAGCGGCGTTGCTGTGTATAAAAAATCGTCAAACAGCTCTCTATCTGATAAATTATCACTCATAACAAACACATCTTCCTTTTTAATTTCATTCCACTTCATAAGCCTTTTTATACCATTTGATTTGCTTGCTTTTTTGCTCTGCAAATAAGCCTTCCCGCTATGCTTACGAATTAAAAGGTCTGTTTTTATTTTTTTAGCTAGCGAAACAGGTAATCTGACTCTCAAAATCGAACCATCTGAGTGAATATCCCTATCATCGCCTCCGCCAATTTCTTCAAGCTGTGTGTCTTCTATTTTATAAATCTCCTGTTTATTTTTTTTCAAGTCAATTACAAAAGCTCCGTCTGAGAAGACTCCTCCTTTAAAAAATCTCATATCTCTACCCAGCTTTTGCTTTGCAGATAAATGACTCCTTGCAGTTGCTAAATACAAATCCGCACACTTACTCAGGTCTTTTAAAATCCTTGATAAATCTTGTGATTTCTTTCCTTTTTTATCAGTCAGTGTTCCATCAAGGTCAAAAAACAAAGCCTTATAATTTCTTTTTTCAGGAATTCTAAAGGCTATATTCTCTCCGAAAAATCTTGATACACAAGTGTTTTCAAAATTACAGTAACCTAAGTAACAGTCACACTTTTTATGGTCACTGCAATTTCTGTCTATTCGCTGTTTTCTTTTAAAAAAACATTGCTTTGAAGTTTCAGTTTCTATCAGTTTTCCAAACTCATTTCCAAATCTAAATACTCTCATATCCAGATAGCGATTATTTGTAGAAATACACCTGTTATCCTTAAATTCTTCTTTCCTTTCAAATTCAAATTCATAGCAAAACATAGGGTCTATCACTTGAATCTGCTTTATCATCTCTCTTGTAAATCTCTTTTTCTTTTTATCCATAGCATTAACCCAAAGATAAATGGACGAATCAAGTTCGTTTCTCAGTCTGTAAATGCTCTCAAAGTTTTCTGTATCTGCCACTATTCCGGCAGAAATACAAAGTTTCTCCCCCAGTTTATTTACTTTTTTTGCAAAATTTTCCTGAGATTCAAATTCCAGGTGATAGGTCGCCCAAAGCATTATTTTTTGAAAAACTGCCTCTTCTTCCTTCAAAATTTTTAAAAATTTATCGGCATCCAGACTCAAATTGCTCTGAACTCCGATTTTATAAACTGTTTTAAGTTTCGACAGCCTTGCCAACTCACGCTGAAAAAATTTATGATACAGTATTTCTCCGTATGGCACAAACATAAGTTGCACGAGTTCTGTTTGAGTCTGAAGATATCGGTACAAACCATCCAGAGATTTTTTTTCCAACTCTATTTGAGCTTTGCTCTTTATTTTTTTTGCAAACGGACAGTAAGAACAGGCATAGTTGCAAAAATCTATATGCCCACGATAATAAATAGTTTTAATCATAAAGTCTCACTCAAATCTATATCTCCTTTTTCAGGTTTTTCCATCTTCTTTGCTACATCCTGTGACATAAACATAGGGCCTATTTTATCTGAGTAGACATATCCAAGTTTCGTCAAAAAAATCCTCTCCGATGTTTCATACAGATAGCTTTTTTGTTCTAACAGTCCTCTTAAAAACCCAAAGTCTTCATATACATCACTGCCAAAATGCTTTCTGTAATTTCCCTTGCTTAACCCTGTCGCATAAAGCAGATTTTTTATAGTATATTTCCGTTTTTGTTCATCTAAATCCAACAGAAAAAAAGAAATATTCGACAAAAAATCCTGCTTGTTTACATAGTTTCTATATAAATCTTCACTATTTTCTTTGCCGGATACATATCTCTCACAAAAATGAAGTGAATCGAAATAGCTTCTTCCACCACAACCCAGTGATAAAGTATTTTCAAAACCACAGTCAGGATTACCGTATTGTTTTTTTGAAAAACTGCGCATCGAAAGTTGATTATATCCTTGTGAAACCAGATAGTCTCTTCCTACTTCATAAAGCTTTTGCTGTTTTTCCTCATCTAATTTAAATTTGTGATAAAGTCTTGCGTTTGGTTGGTTATACAAAGGATATAAAAAAACTTCTTCAGGTTCAAATTCAGTTGCCTTAGAGAGAGATTTTAGAAAGCTTTTTTCAGTCTGACTCGGCATTCCGTAAATTAAGTCTATATTTAAAATGTCAAAATCCTCTTTCTTGATTTTTTCAAGAGCTGACAAACAACTTGATACAGTTTCTCCACGTTCCAATTGCAACAGTTCTTTTTCTATGAAAGACTGTACTCCTATGCTCACTCGTTTGAAACCGCATTGTTTGATTAGTTTAATCTTCTCATTTTCCGTCGTACTTGGCGATGTCTCTATACATGAGAATATCTTTGAAAAATCTAAGCGATACTCATTCCTGCAAAAATTTATCAGATTTTCTAAATTCCTCACTGATAAAATCATCGGAGTTCCTCCACCGATTGTAAACGAGTTAAATCCGGTACTTTCAAAATTTATCTCTTTTTTCATTTGATTCGAGTGGCGTTTTACTGCCTCCAAATACCTTATATATTCCTCTTCTTGCCTGTTTACAATAGAAAATAAATTGCAATAACCGCATTTACTCCTGCAAAAAGGAATATGTACATATAATCCCATCTCACGATTTACAAAAGCATCTTTGTATGAGCTTAAATCAAGTCGCTCCGCCATTTGATAAGTTCTTTTGTGGGGATAACTGTACATATATTGTAAGTATATCTTATTTTTATTCATATTTTTTCCTCTATCCTATGAAAAAATGCTTG
The DNA here is from genome assembly GCA_041831635.1 of Acetoanaerobium sp. Lineage (GTDB taxonomy): Bacteria > Bacillota > Clostridia > Peptostreptococcales > Filifactoraceae > Acetoanaerobium. The sequence goes on from JBHASY010000077.1 coordinate 18,961, forward strand.
TATGGTACAGTGTTTACTATCTCATGCGAATGACAGTGGAAATGATAGCCGTCCTCTCCGTAACAGCTTCCATGGTCTGAACATACTATACAAAAAGTCTTTCCTCTTTTTTCAAAAGCCGAGAAAAGTCTCGGAATATGTAAGTCCACATATCGAAGTGCAGCTGCGTGAGTTTTTACACTATCAGTTTTTTCTCCCTCCATATAAAAAGCATTAGGATAATGAATGCTGTCTACATTAAGATACATCATAATTTTTTCATCTTTCGGAGTTTTTTCAAGCAGACTTTCGATAAAGTCAATTTGATTTTCAAAACTCTCCTTTACATGGCAGGCAAATCTTGTATTCCAATATGACTTCATAAAAAAGTCAGGTAGAATCTTATTTATAGGTGTTCTCTTGTTAAAAAAACCTACCCCGCCTACACAAATAGTTCTATATCCGATATTTTGCAACCCTTGAATAAAACTGTTTCCTTCAAACAAAAATGAATATGGGTGCATCTTTGCGAGACTTGAATTCTCTTTTGCCACAAAAAGTCTTTCTCTCTCATAAAGTGGAATCGGCTCGACCGGGGACGGAAGATTCCCTATAAACATTGCCATATGTGACGGAAAAGTATAATTTCCGGGTGCATGGCATTTTTTCCACTTTGTTCCTCTATGTAAATTCGGAGTATTTCCCAGTTCTTCTTCCTGCTTTGCCACATCATAGCGAAGAGTATCCAGACATACAAACAAGATATCACAATTTCCTACCACCTCGTTCATATTGACCGACATTTTAGCTTTTTGCGGGTCTCCTATCACACTCTTAGATACTTCCATTACTTTTCTTGCCATCTCGTCTTCATTCTCCTCGCTTGCTCTTTATAAATTAAATTTTTCTCGAAAATATCTCTATACATCAAATCCCCTTGGGCATTCATCTCTATAATATAAGGTTTTCCGGAATTTTTTTCTATCAGAATATCAAAACCCACACTATTTAATTTCGGAAATAATTTCATCGCCTGAGTACAAAGAAGTTCGATGCTTTCAACTAATTCTTCGGACAAATTCAGTGTGTCTGCCTCTATAGGAAAATTGTTAAGATGCAAGTTGGTAACTACTCCTTTTTTTGCACCTCGTGCCTGAATCATCACAATATGTCCGAACTGATAAACGATGCGTAAATCATAGCTGTATCCGTTTACACTGTCTTTTGGAATCCATCTTTCGACAATAAAGTCTTGCTGTAGTAAAAAATCGGCAATATCAGCTATCTTTTCTTTGCTCGTAATCATATGTAATTTCTTTGTATTAACATATTCTCCATCAGATTTTGTTATTGTAGTATAGGCTATCATATGATTTATCTTCGGATTAAAGCGCAGAGCAAAAACCCCGGCAGCACCGGAACCGAAATTCGGCTTGACAAATATTTGCGATGTCCTGTTATCTCTCATAAATTCAATTATTCCCTCAAAGCAGTTACCGTCAAAATCCAGCATCGGCGTCGTAGAAATAAAATTATCTATCAATTTCTTTTTGCAAAATTTTTTATCTAAAGTCTGAAAAATCTCAGACGGATGATTTAAAAAATATACATCTTTACAATTTGCAAGTGAATTTAAGACAGCTTCGTAGTCTCTGATATTTTTATCTAAGCCTTTTAAAAACGCACCTGCATTTGCTATAGGGTCTATTTTAACTATATCGTTAGGCAAAAGTTTTTTTGCAATGTCTTTTTCTTCTATGTCAAAAAACAGGAGCGACAAATTCATCTCCTGACAAGCTTTCAGAAAATAATCTCGCCGCTTTCCTGATTTTCCAATTAACAAATATCTCATTATTCTGTAAGCATAGGGAAACGGTAGATTTCACCGTCATCCTCATCTACTTCCTGCTGTTCATCAAGTAAAATATCAATTCCTAAACCGGAGAGTCTTTTCATCATATCATCGCTCAAATAATGATAAGTCAAATCCAATGTTTCTAAACCTTTAAGCAAAACAGCATTGTCAAGTAGCAGCTGTCCACCCCTGTCTGTAAGTGTTCCATTTGAAAAGTCCAAAGTTTTTATTTGATACAGATTATTCATCGCCAAAAATGCTTCCACTACCTCATCTTGTATTTCACTATCTCCAAGCCCAAGATACTTAAGTTGTTTTATAAAGTCTGCGCCTAAAAGGGTTTTAATATCTTCTATACTACCGTCAAATCCGTAATCATATACACCAAGATATAGGTTTAGAATTTTAAGTTTCGGTAGTTTAGCTTTTGCAATTTCATGAATAACAGACGAAGGCAACCCTCCGCAGATTATCTCAAGTTTTTCCAAATTTTCGTGATGAATATTTCCTAAAGAAAGTCCTGTACTTCCCTTTATAGTCAGAACTTTTAAATTCGGCAGTGCAGACCAAAGCTTTGAATAATCGCCTTGTTCTATCCATGATACCTCACATTCGTCAAATTCCATATCTCCTATGAACAAACTTTTTATGTTTTTAAACTTATCCGGATTCTCAACTATACCGTCTATGATCGGCTGCGCCGAGTCATCATAGGGTTCTCCCCAGCAACCTACAATCATTTCGTCCAGCGTTTCAAGCTCATCATCAGTCAAAATCTCTGCTATCATCGTAGTTGAGTCTACCTCTTCATCATCATCCCAAATTTGTTCCCCATCATAAAAATACTTTTTACTTTTCATCATAATACCATCTCCCATACAGATTTTAACTTCAATGTCCGTCTATATTACTCCACTGTCACGGATTTCGCAAGATTTCTCGGTTTATCTACATCGTTGCCTTTTATAAGTGAAGTATAGTAAGCAATAAGCTGAGTAGGTACTGCTGTAAGAATAGGAGCTAAGATATCGTCTATTTCAGGTACATAAACTACTTTATCCGCCTGATCTTCTATTTCTTTTTGATTTTCCTTAGCTATAGCAATTACATATGCTCCACGAGCCTTTACCTCTTGGATATTTGAAAGCATTTTTTCATATAGCTTATCTTGGCTTGCTATAGTTACTACAGGTGTTCCATCTTCGATAAGTGCTATAGTTCCATGCTTTAATTCTCCTGCTGCAAATGCCTCGGTATGAATATATGAAATCTCTTTTAATTTAAGAGCCCCCTCCATAGCTGTCTGATAGTCTAGCCCTCTTCCTAAGTAGAAAGCACTTTGCTTATCTTTGATATCCTTTGCAATTTGTTTGATATCTTCATAGTTTTCAAGGATTTTTTCAACCTTTGATGGAAGTGTTTTCATTTTTTCTATCATATCAAAATAAAATTCTTCTGTGATAGTGCCTTTAGTAAGTGCTAAGTCCAAAGCTATCATATAAAGTGCTGTCATTTGAGTAGTGTATGCCTTGGTAGAGGCAACAGCAATTTCAGGCCCTGCCCAAGTATAAAACACATCGTCAGATTCTCTTGCTACAGATGAGCCTACTACATTTGTAACGCAAAGTATTCTTGCACCCTTTCTCTTAGCCTCTCTTATCGCAGCTAGAGTATCCAGAGTTTCTCCTGACTGACTTATTATTATCAGCAAGGTATTTTGGTCTATAAACGGCTCTCTATATCTAAATTCTGACGCAATATCCGGTTCAACAGGAATCTGTGCAAATTTTTCTATAGCATATCTACCTACAAGTCCGGCATTGTAAGCAGTTCCGCAAGCTACTATATATACCTTACTTATTTTTTCTAAATCTTCTTTTGTAAGTTTTATATCATCTAGTTTGATTTTTCCGTTTTCATCAAGTCTTCTAAGAAGAGTCTCTCTTATCGCTGTAGGTTGCTCATGGATTTCTTTAAGCATAAAATGATCATATCCACCTCTTGAAGCCGACTCCACATCCCAATCCACAGTAAATTTATCTCTTTTTACCTCTTTTTTATCAGGAGAATATATAGTTACCTTTTCAGGTGTCAAATGCACAGTTTCTCCGTTTTCTATAATGCACACATCTCTAGTATATTTAAGTAGTGCAGGTATATCCGAAGCTATAAAATTTTCATCTTTTCCAAGCCCTACTATAAGAGGACTTTCATTTCGAACAGCCACCATTTCGTTAGGACTTTTCGAGCAGACCACACCTATGGCATACGCTCCTCTTATAATTGAAGTTAGTTTGTTTACAGCCTCAAGCAAATCTCCCTCATAAAGGCTGTCAAGAAGATGAACTATTACCTCCGTATCCGTCTGGGATTTAAACTTATATCCTTTTGCAATTAAGTCCTCTTTTAAACTCACATAGTTTTCTATTATTCCGTTGTGAACTACCGCCATAGTGTTATCTGAATTAAGATGCGGGTGAGAGTTTACATCTGATGGTGCTCCGTGGGTAGCCCACCTTGTATGCCCTATTCCAAGACTTCCGTCTATAGGATTTTCCCCTAAGAAGTCACTTAGCACAGACAGTCTTCCTTTAAACTTTTCAGATCTTATAACTCCCTTTTCAACTATTGCAATTCCTGCTGAGTCATATCCTCTGTATTCCAGTTTTTCTAAACCTTGCAATATTACATCCTGTGCACTTTTCTTACCTACATATCCAACAATTCCACACATTAAAAAAACCTCCTTTTATTTTCCTGATTTTTCAGGTGCAGCCAAATAAAGGAAGTAATCAGTCACTAAAAGCCTTTTTGTCTCTGAGATTACTCTCAGGCTTTGTGGGCTTTTTCAGGTTGTGACAACCTTCGGAGCATCCGCCGAATTTTCGATAAACTCCGACCCTCGTCAGCCTTAAAATAATTTAAGGCTCTGGCGCTAAATGCATTTTCTATGATTCTTCCATTTCCAGCTTAGACATCATTATATCATATTCAACAAAAAATACAAACAGCAAAGAGATCTTATAATCCCCTTGCTATTTGTGAAAATCTTGCTTTTGAATTTTTAATACTGTTATTTTACTTTGTTAAAACTCTGTTTCCCTCTTTTACACTTAGGACATCTCCAATACTCGTCCAAATCCTCAAAAGCCACTCCGTCGTTTTCTTCCGGATCATAAATGTATCCACAGATAACACATAAATATCTTCCTGTTTCAGATTTTTCCATCTTTTTTCCCTCCTATACTAATTCTTTTTCTATCAAGTCGGCAAGTTCTCTCGCCATAACTTCGATTTGTTTTTTGTCTTTTCCTTCAAGCATAACCCTTACCAAAGGTTCTGTTCCTGACGGTCTTATCAGCACTCTTCCCTGACCGTCCATTTTTTCTTCCAGTAGTCTTATCTTTTTTGCTATTTCTTTATTTTCCATATATCTTGATTTATTTTCGTTGCTCACTCTCGCATTTATCAAAACTTGAGGATAAATCTCCATTATTTTTGAAAGTTCAGATGCTTTTTCCCCGCTGTTTTTTAATATTTCGGCAAATAAAAGCGAACTGAGTGTGCCGTCACCTGTAGTGATATGATCCAAAAATATCATATGCCCTGACTGTTCTCCGCCTATAGAATAGCCCTCTCTTACCATTTCCTCCAGCACATATCTGTCGCCTACCTTTGTAACTGCCAGATTTATTCCTAAATCTTTCGCTGACACGTGAAGACCCATATTACTCATTACGGTAACAACCAGAGTATCTTTCTTAAGCTGATTTTTAGCTTTCATATCTTTTGCACAAATCAGCATTATTTTATCTCCGTCTATTACCTCTCCATTTTCATCTATAGCTATCAATCTATCAGCATCTCCGTCATAGGCAAGCCCCAAGTCGGCTTTGTGCTCTACTACCATAGCTTGAAGATTCTCAGTATGAGTCGAACCGCAATTTTCATTTATGTTTGTACCTGTAGGTTCGCAACCTATGCATACCACTTCTGCCCCAAGTTGAGAAAATACCTCAGGTGCAATTTTATATGTAGCACCGTTCGCAGTATCAAGTACCACTTTCATTCCTTTAAAATCCGTATTTACGCAGGATTTCAAAAATGCAATGTATTCTTCTTCAGAATTTTCCACTTCTATTCTTTTTCCTATATTCTCATGAGTAGGGTATCTGTCAAGCAGGCTCATATCGTCCAAATATTTCTCTATTTCAAGTTCTATTTCATCTGCCAACTTAAATCCCTTTGAGTTAAAGAATTTAATTCCGTTGTACTCCATAGGATTATGAGATGCTGAAATCACAGCTCCGATATCTGCTTTGTAGTGCCTTGTTAGGTATGCTACAGCCGGTGTAGGTAGTATCTTCACATCTACCACATCTGCACCCATACTCATAAATCCGGCACTTAACGCCATAGACAATATGTCCTTTGATATACGGGTGTCGCTTCCTATTACCACTTTCACTCTATCAGAGCCGTATTCACTGTGTCTTTGAAGCACAAAAGCCCCCGCTCTTCCCAAATTATATGCAAGTTCCGCTGTGAGCTCTTTATTTGCTATTCCTCTTACTCCGTCCGTTCCAAAATACTTCCTCATTTATTTCCTCCGATTGAAAACTTTTTTAATTCAATTTTGTTTTTTCTTACTAATCCTAATTATACAATAAATTTGCTTAATATCATTTACTTTTTATTTTAAACACAATCAAGCAACTTATATTCACTCATTTTTAAGTAAAAGTGTTCTGCTTTTTTTAACAAAATACAACTCACTAACCTTTATATTACTATAAATATTTCTAACACACTTGTCTATATAAATCTTTCTTTAAACCTGTATCCTCTAACTTCATTTGTCTCAAACACCGAAATAAATGCTCTGGGATCGTGCTCATTTACTATTTTTTTCAGTTTAGACACTTCTCTAGGGCTTATGATAGTATATATGATCTGTTTTTCCATATGAGAGTAGCCACCTTCTCCATTTAAATAGGTAATCGCTCTGTTCATATTAGCCATAAGTGCCTCACCTATTTCTACAGGATTTTCAGCTATTATCATCACTGATTTCTTAGTTTCAAAGGTCACTTGAACCTTATCTAAGAACTGATATGAAATATAAAGGACTAATATAGTATAAAGAAAACTTTTTAATCCGAATATAGTTCCACCCCAACCGATTATAATCAGGTTTGCACCCATAAGTGCATTTCCCAGAGATATGTCCCATTTTTTTCTTATCAGAGCCGCAATTATATCCATTCCGCCCTGAGAGCCTCTTCCTCTAAACGTAATTCCCATACCTATTCCGTTAAGCACTCCTCCTACAATAGCCGAGAGCATTATGTCATCTACACCTATGTACTTATACACATCTCCCGTCATTCCAAGTAAAGTCGAAAACATAGTCATATTTATCATACTGTATATGACAAACTCCTTCTTTAATTTAAAAACTGCCAAAATAAACAACGGAATATTTATAGAAAAAACTATAAATCCTATGTTGATTTTTGACAGATGGTTTATAATTATAGCTACGCCTGTCGCTCCACCGCTAAGAAGTCCCAGCGGTCTGAGGTATCCATTTATACCTACGGCACAAATCAAACTCCCAAGTGCCAGAGTCAATATCCTTATAAAAGGTTTCATATCTTTGGTTTCCGGCATATTTATAGGTTTCATATTCTTTCCTCCGCCTCAAATTAAATCCTTAAAACTTCACACATAAAAAAACACAAACCTTTAACTAGTTACGAAAACAAACGGTTTATGCTATGGAAATTATACCACAAAAACAGCCTTATAATACAAGAATATTTTAATATGTTAATATAAAAATAAACATACATCAAATCTGCCCTATCTGTTAAAAACATATTTTTCGTTAAAATTATAAAAAAACTATGGATATCTTTTGCAAAGACTATCCATAGTTTTTCATTTTTAATGTTAAATTTAACAGAGTTGTTATTTCACAGACTCTCTAACAGCTTGCATTCCTTTTTCGATTGCATCTTTGTTAAGAGGTACAAATTTTTCTTTCGAAGGTCCGAAAACCTTTTTGAAAGCCTCTAACACACTGTCTATTGCTACTGTTTTTTCGATTTCAATTAGCGCTCCCAGCATAACCATATTTGCTACTCTCGGATTCCCCAGTTCTAGTGCGATTTCATTTGCATCTATATAGTAAACTTCTACGTCGGTTCTTTCTACTTTTTTGTCGATTAAAGAACGATTTATTAAGATTTTTCCTCCGGGTGCTACATCTTTTTCAAATTTCACAAGTGAAGGAAGATTCATAATTATAGCTGTAGTCGCATCATTTGTGATAACAGGAGAACCGATAGGAGTATCAGATACTATAACCGAACAGTTCGCAGTTCCCCCACGCATCTCAGGTCCATATGACGGAAGCCAAGAAACTTCTTTGTTTTCAAGCATTCCTGCGTAAGTGATAAGCTGTCCCATAGACATTACACCTTGACCACCAAAGCCTGCACAGATTATTTTTTGTTCCATACTATTTCGCCTCCCCATCTACATTTTTAAAGTTTCCTAGAGGATAGTAAGGCATCATATTATCTTCTAACCATTTTAATGCCTCAACAGGATGTAATCCCCAGTTTGTAGGGCAAGTAGAAAGCACTTCTACTAAACCAAATCCATCTCCATTGATTTGTGCTTGGAAAGCCTTTTTGATAGCTGCTTTAGCTTTACGAACGTTTGCCGGAGTATTTACTGTAACCCTTTCTATAAATACTGCTCCGTCAAGAGTAGCAAGTAATTCCGCTATTCTGATAGGGAATCCCACTAAAGCTGCATCTCTTCCGTAAGGTGAAGTAGTAGCTTTTTGACCTACTAACGTAGTAGGAGCCATTTGTCCACCTGTCATACCATATATTGCGTTATTTACAAATATTGTAGTTATTTTTTCGCCTCTTGCCGCTGCATGAACTATTTCAGCCATACCTATAGACGCAAGGTCTCCGTCTCCTTGATAAGTAAATACCACTTTATCAGGATGAACTCTTTTAATACCTGTAGCACAGGCAGGTGCTCTACCGTGAGCCGCCTCTTGCATATCGCAGTTAAAATATTTATAAGCAAGCACTGAACATCCAACAGGTGCAACACCTATAGAATTTCCTAAAACTCCAAGCTCTTCTAATACTTCTCCAACCAATCTATGGATAATACCGTGTGTACAACCCGGACAGTAATGTGTTTGTACCTCAGTAAGTCCTTGAGTTTTTTTGAAAACAACTGCCATTATTTCACACCTCCCATAATTTCTTTAGCTTTTTCAACTATCATAACAGGTTCAGGAATCATTCCGCCTACTCTTCCTACAAAGTGAACAGGAAGTTTTAATCCTACAGCCGTTCTTACATCTTCTACCATTTGTCCCATTGACATTTCAACGGTCAGAAGTGCTTTACAATTTAAGTTTTCAAATGCTTTGTTAGGGAAAGGCCATAGCGTCATAGGACGAATCACGCCTGCTTTTATTCCCGCTTTTCTAAGGCCTTCAGCAGCATTTTTCGCAATACGGGCAGTAGTTCCATAAGCTACAAGAATAATGTCAGCATCTTCTGTTTTGTAATTTTCCCATCTAGCCTCTTTTTCCAATATTTCTTCATATTTCTTTTCAAGACGAATATTATGGTCTTCCAGTTCTTGAGCCTCAAGATAAAGTGAGTTTATTACGTTAGGTTTTCTTGCCCCTTTGGTTCCCACAGTAGCCCAATCTTTTTCTTTAAGTTCTCTCTTTTTAGGAGCCTTGAATTCTACAGGTTCCATCATTTGACCTATCATACCGTCTCCTACTACCATTACAGGCATTCTGTAATAGTCAGCCACTTCAAAGGCCTCCATAGTCATATCAACAGCTTCTTGAATACTCGCCGGAGCATATACTATATGTCTGTAGTCTCCGTTTCCTCCTCCACGTGTTGACATATAGTAGTCAGCTTGTGATGGTTGGATTCCTCCAAGTCCCGGACCGCCTCTCATCATATTTACTATTACTGCCGGAAGCTCGGCTCCAGCTATGTACGAAATACCTTCTTGTTTTAATGCAATTCCAGGAGATGAAGAAGATGTCATTACTCTAGCTCCTGCTCCTGCTGCTCCATAAACCATATTTATAGCCGCAACTTCCGACTCTGCCTGAAGAAAAACTCCTCCTGCTTTTGGCATCTCTCTAGACATATATTCCGGAATTTCATTTTGTGGTGTAATCGGATATCCGAAGAAGTATTTGCATCCGGCTTCTATAGCTGCTTTTGCTACTGCCTCGTTACCTTTCATAAGAACTTTAGCCATTTATAGTATCCCCCTTTTTATTGTTCTCTTTCTACAGTAATCACATAATCAGGACACATAGTTGCGCAGTTTGCACATCCTATGCATTTATCCATCTCTTCAACAGTTGCCGGATGGTATCCTTTTACGTTAATATGTTTTTTGTCCATCACTACTATCTTTACAGGGCATCCTGTAGTGCAAAGTTCGCAACCTTTACAGCGATCTTGATCAAAATACACCTTACCTTTAGCCATTTATATATCCTCCTTTACACAGTTGAAATTATTTGGTACTATATGGTTTACATCCACTCGTCTCTCATAATCAAATCCAACGGCAGGATTTCTCCTGAAACCCCCTCCGGTATTTGACTTGCTATGTGTGACATAGCTGAAACGTAGCGAATGGGAACACCAAGTTCTTTAGACGCCTCTTTTAATAGCCTGTCTCCTCTTAACACATCTTCTAAGGTAGTTTCTCTTACCAGATGTGTATTATTTATAAAGCCTGTTATCTTCAATCTGCTGGTAGCCTCTATAGTCTGCTTATGCCTTTTTATCCCCTCTATGTCCATAGTCTGCTCTCTGTTTGCATTTACGACCATAAACATATCATAGTCACCATCTTTGATATAGTTTTTGAATCTTCCCAGCACCCTTGCTCCTACAGAGTCTCCTCCCACATCTACCACATAATCATAAGAACTATCCTCTAAAGGCGTTATGATATCAGCAGATACGGCAGGAAGGTCAAGTGCACTTCCCTCTATAGAGCTTGCAAGTACTTCTATACCTTTTTTTTCAAACATCTCCTGCTTTTCTCTGGATCTAAAATAAAGATTTACTATATCAAGATCAGCTATAGCAACTTTTCCATCGGAGACTTCCTTAAGTTTCATAGTGTAATTCACAGAAAACTCTGTCTTTCCGCTACCGTAATGTCCTATAATAATTCTGATTCTCTTATCGTTAGTAATCATAATTAAGCCTCATATCTTTGCGGTTTTTCTTCTCCACGAAGAACACGAAGTGCTCCCTCAGATAAAGCTGACATTTCATCTTCTCCACCGTAAATCTTTACTTCAGAGATAAATGATACTCTTTCTTTTATCCATGTAGTTACCATCTGAGAGTATGCAATTCCACCTGTAAGAATAACGGCATCCACCTTACCTTTAAGCACTGCCGCACAAGCACCTATTTCTTTTGCCACTTGATACGCCATAGCTTCGTAAACCAACTTAGCTTTTTCGTTGCCGTCAGCTATCATTTTTTCAACTTCTCTCGCATCATTTGTTCCAAGATAAGCAACTATTCCGCCTTCGCCTTTTAACATTTTTTTGATTTGAGCATGTGTATATTTTCCGCTGAAACATAATTTTGCCAAATCTCCAACAGGAAGTCCTCCCGCTCTTTCAGGTGAAAACGGCCCTTCTCCGTCCAGTGCGTTGTTTACATCTATTACTCTGCCTTTTTCATGAGCGCCTACAGATACTCCTCCGCCCATATGTGCCACTATTACATTGATATCTTCATATTTTTTGCCGATTTCTTTTGCAAATCTTCTGGCTGTAGCTTTTTGATTTAAGGCATGGAAGATAGAATATCTAGGAATTTCAGGCATACCTGATATTCTTGCCACCTCGTTCATTTCATCAACAACCACAGGATCAACTATAAATGACGGTGCTGATGCTTCGTCAGCTATTTCTTTGGCGATAATTCCACCGAGATTTGATGCATGCTCTCCAAGATGAGGTTCTTTCAGACCTGCAACAAGTGCTTCATCCACCTCATAAGTTCCACCTTGTATAGGTTTTAAAAGTCCTCCTCTTCCTACTACTGCATCAAGGTCTTCTATCTTAATTCCGGCTTCTTTCACAGCGTCTACTATAACATTTTTTCTGAATTCAAATTGGTCGAAAATTTTCTCGTATTTGTTGATTTCTTCCGTAGAATGCCTTAAAGTTTTTTCCATTACTTGTGTTTCATTTTCAAAAATTGCAATTTTCGTAGATGTAGAACCCGGGTTAATAGCCAGTATTTTATAGTTTTTCATAGTTCTCCTCCGTATTATAATCTATTTTTTAAAGGGTATTTTTGCTCGCTGCAAGTACCGCAAGTGCGATAGAGTTTAGTTTTGTTATATCGCTGTCCGCTCTCGATGTAAGAACTATAGGTGCTTTTGCTCCTACGATAAGTCCTGCGTTTTCAGCTTTTGCGAAAAATACTATTGATTTATACAATATATTTCCTGCCTCTATATCCGGAACTAAAAGAATATCCGCTTTTCCACCTATCGGGTGTGTCATTCCTTTATGCTTTGCAGCCTCTTCTGATACTGCATTGTCAAGAGCAAAAGGTCCACCCACCAAGCAACCTTTTATTTCTCCGTTCTTTTGCATTTCTTCTAATTTGAAAGCATCTATAGTGCATGGCATTTTTTCATCTGTTTTTTCTTTAGCACAAAGCACCGCAACCTTAGGTTCTTTGATATCTAAAGCGTGTGCCAGTGAAACGGCATTTTCCAAAATTTGTTTCTTAGTCATTAAATCAGGGCTTAAGGTCATAGCTGCGTCAGTAACAAAGAACAATCTTTCATATCCGGCTATCTTAAACACAGCAACATGGCTTAGCGGAAGTCCTGTCCTTAGTCCTATCTCCTTGTTAAGTACAGCTTTCAAAACAATAGATGTATCCACCAGACCTTTCATAACTATGTCGGCCTTTCCGCTTGAAACAAGTTCTACAGCTTTTAAGGATGCATTTGCAAGGTCTATTTCATTTATCACTTCATACTCTGATAGAGAAATGTTCAATTCCTTAGCTATTTCGACTATTTTAGCCTCATCTCCTACTAATATAGCCTTCGCTATACCTTCCTTTCTGGCAGCCTCTACTGCCAAAAGTACCTCTTTGTCCTGTGCACAAGCTACCGAAATAATCTTAGGTCCTCTTTCTTTAGCAAATGCAATAATTTCATTAAAATTTTTCATCTATAAATTCACCTCGTTTTCATATATTTTAGCCTTTTCTTCTCCATTTAGAATTCTGACTGTTCCCTCTGCCAGTGCAAGCATCTCATCTTCACCGGGAATAATCATATAAGGTGCGATGAACGAAACCATCTCTTTAACTTGATCAGTTAGGGTTTCGGAATAAGAGACTCCGCCCGTCATAACTACAGCATCTACTTCACCTTTTAAAACTGTAGCCATCTTCCCTATCTCTTTTGATATCTGATAAGCCATCGCTGAAAAAATAAGTTTGGCTTTTTCATCTCCCGAATCTATCATCTTTTGTACTTCTCGTGCATCATTTGTCCCAAGATAAGCAACCAGCCCACCTTTACCGCTTATTTTTTTCTTCATTTCGGCAAGTGTGTATTTCCCCGAAAAACACAATTTCGCTAAATCTCCACAAGGAAGTTCCCCTGTTCTTTCCGGAGAAAATGGTCCCATTTCGTTGGCATTATTATAATCTATAGCTTTTCCCTTTCTAAGCGGACAGACAGAAATTCCTCCACCTATATGAGCTATAATCAAATTCACTTCTTCCAGTTCTTTTCCAAGTTTTTTAGCTGCTTTTCTTCCTACAGCTTTTACATTTAAAGAGTGTCCTAAAGAAATCCTAGAAACCTGTGGAATCCCTGATATTCTCGCTACATCTTCAAATTCATCTACGGCTACAGGGTCTACTATATAGCTTTTTACTCCGGCTTTTTCAGCTATTTTACCGGCAATGAGTCCACCCAGGTTAGAAGCGTGTTCCACCCTTTCAGTAGAAACTAAATCATCTTTCATTTTTTGAGTTACTTCATATGTACCGCCCGGCATAGGTCTTAAAACTCCGCCTCTACCCACTACAGCCTCTAAATCCGAAAGTTCGTATCCTTGTTCTTTCACCCAATTTTCAATCAACGCTTGCCTCATCTCCAATTGGTCTGCTATTTTTTCGTACTTTGCTATTTCTTCGGCAGAATGTGTCAAATTAGTCTGGATAACGTTTTCTGTCTTGTTAAACAAAGCCACTTTTGTAGATGTAGAACCGGGATTGATTACCAAAATCAGCTTCATGCTTACCTCT
>JBHASY010000078.1:0-10307 GCA_041831635.1 Acetoanaerobium sp.
GGGGTTTTCACTTCTGTATTAAGGCCTTTAATAGAACTAGAATAGAATGTAAAGTATATAAAAACAAGCTATTGAAATCAACGTTAAATATCCTTTAATAGAACTAGAATAGAATGTAAAGATTTCCGCTACTGCGACTGCCGGACTTGCAGGATTAACCTTTAATAGAACTAGAATAGAATGTAAAAGTTGTTTCTATATTATCAAGATAAGAAAAAAACATTTCACTTTAATAGAACTAAAATAGAATGTAAATTCAATTATAGGGGTAGGAGAGAAAAGACCTGAGTTTGACTTTAATAGAACTAGAATGGAATTGTGAGTACTATGTAGTATTTTCACCAAAATATAGAAGAAAAGTATTTTATGGAGAAAAAAGGAAGCAATAAGGGATATAATAAGAACATTGTATCAGTGGAACGGTGTTGAAATCATAGAAGGAGAAGTTTGTCCGGATCATATACATCTATTACTTAGTATACCGCCTAAAATTAGTGTATTAAGTTTATGGGTTATCTGAAAGGCAAAAGTATTCAAAAATACGAAAAAATGAAGTTTGCATATAGAAATAGAGAGTTTTGGTGTAAAGGATATAGAAAATGATCAAATAAGTATTTTTGATCCGAGAGACCCGTTTACGGGTAGCAAATAAAAAAATGCATGGCTGGCAGGTCAATAAAAAGCAAACGTGTGTGCTGCCAGTTAAGATAGGGCTACGCCCGAAAGTGAAAAACCACCGGCTATGCCGGTGGATATTTATTTTATTGAATTATAGGCTACTTCATTTTCTTTTACTATATTTGGAAGAAGAGGATATACATATTCAAAAAAGTAGTCTTGTTCTATATACCATCCAAAACTACCTATACCTTCCATCGGAATACCTGACACTAAATCATATCCATGCATTATAGAATTATGATCAAGTGTATAAGGGAGAACATCCATAGGTTCTTCCGTCAATGTTATAAGCTTTGATATCGATTTTTTCACCATTGATCTCAATTGGATAGGTTACTTCCAATGCTGTCTTTGTATTGTTATTAAGTGCAAAGATATTTGTATCGGACTTTAAGAAAAATACCTTGCAGCTGCTGATTATGAAGATCATAATTAAGCCTGCTCTTTTCCTTATCTATATCCGGATTAGTCTTGCTTAGCAAACCTAGCAGATAAATCTCTTCCCCAGATATTTGCTAATATCCTCGTTTGAAGATGTAGGAGTAACTAAAACTTCCCTACCTGTTTCTTCAAAAATTACAAGCACCTCGCACTGACCCGACTTAAAAAATTTTCTGACAGTTTCTTCAAGAATTTTTCTTATTTTTATCATATCTTTTTTCTTTTTTTCATATTCCTTAGTAAAATAACTTCCTTTTAGGGTAATTATTTTTATATATCTGTTCATATTACCTCCGGCTTTATTTAGCAAATGGGAATATGTTCTTATCCCAAGTATGAGTTTTTGAGATTTGTTCACTAGTAAGCATAAGATACTCATGGCTTACATAATCTAATGGTTTCTTAAATCCACCCTTATATACAGGGTCATTCCAGGTCACATCCAAGTGATACCATGAGTTGTTATACTTAACTAAATTCCACATATGATCTTCATCACCTGCGACTCCACTTATGATTCTGGATTCTATTTTTGCATAGGACAGCATTTTGTAAGTTAAAAATGAATATCCTTCACAAAGCGACGATTTGCTAAAAACAGCATAGTATGCAGAATTTTTTTGATAACTGGTGTCATACTCTACGTGTTTAACTATGGTATCATTTATAAATTTAATTATTTCTAAATTATTATGATTTTGTGCTAAAAAAGGATCCATAGTCTTTTTTATCCATTCGTCAACTTTTGCACTTTCATCCGGTGACATACGGTAATCTAAGTTTATAACTAAATTTGCAGATTTTCCTATCACGTTCCCGCTCATACTGATAGAGTAGATATCCATATTACTTTGGTAAAAAACTATATTTGAAATATGATCAAATATCTTCTGCGACTGATTTTCATTAAAATTTTTTAGATTTATGCTTATTTTACGATTTCTACCGGTTACATTTTTGATAAGCTCGGTACGAAACTCTTCGTTTTGAAATAACTTATTAGTGTCATAATTTATTTTGTCAAAAGCAAAAGAATTAGAAGGGATTGTTAAAAGAGCAATCGTCATAACTAAAATAAATTTTTTCATTTTATTCCTACTTTCTAATAATAAACAACAAGGGAAAATATTATAGTTTTCTGATATAATATATAAGGCTACTATATATATTATATCAGAAAAAACGAGTTTTAAAATGAGGTAATATTATGGAGATTACAAAAATTAGTGGAAAAAGTGGATTTATAAAAGGCGGAACGAACACGGGGGTATATACATTTAAAGATAAATCTGTACTTATCATAGATCCGGGTTTATCATCTGCAAGGGGAAACAGGATAAGTGAAATGCTTAAAGAGCATTCGCTTAGGGCAAGATATTGCATTACTACCCATGAACATCTAGACCATTTTGAAGCATATAGCAGTATCAAAAATAATTTTACGGGCTGTGGTTTTTTCTGTTCCGAAAATACTAAAAAATTTCTTCAAAGCCCTAAATTTTTTACGACATACATTTATGGAGCAAATCCTCATAAAAAATTGTTGGGAAATACAAAGGCTCAGGTGTTTGATTTTGAAGTAGAGGACACAATTAAACAAGGTCAGTTTAAATTTTCTGATATAAAATTTCAAGTTTATGAACTGTCGGGGCACAGCAGCGGAGATATAGGTATTTTAACTCCGGATAAGGTGTTTTATATCGGAGATGCATTATTTGATTATCATATAATGAAAAAATACGATTTTCCTTTTATTTTTGATGTAGAAAAATACTTGAAAAGCCTTGATACGATAGATGAAGTAGATTTTGACTACTGTGTTATAGGTCATAGCAAATTTGTTTACGATAAAGACGAAACTACTGATATAGTAAAGAAAAATAAAGATAATGTAAATAGATACATAGATGAAATTTATAATCTTTTGGAACGCCCATATACCAGAGAGGAACTTTTAAGCAAGATAATAATGGATAACGATTTAAAGCTGGATTATAAGGAGTACCATTATTATTATTCGACACTCGGTTCTATGCTGACTTTGTTGATAAACAATGATAAAATCGAATACGAGGTCGAAAACGGCTTAGTGTATTACTATAAACTTTAATATTGTGAAGGGGGCGATATTATGGAATTTAATCAATGGAAAATTTTGCTCACTCCCTATGAATATGCTGTAGAGGAATTGAAAGTAAAATTTAAAAATATTCGAAAAGAATTGATAGATATTGGCGAATATTCTCCGATTGAATTTGTTACAGGTAGAGTGAAAAAAATATCCTCTATCATAGATAAAGCTAAAAGATTGGAGATAGAATTAAATGAAGCAAGTGAAAAAATTGAAGATATTGCGGGAATAAGGATAATGTGTCAATTTGTTGAGGACATATATACAGTGGCTTCTTATATAAGAACTCGTGAAGATATGGAAGTTATTAACGAAAAAGACTATATTAAAAATGATAAATCCAGCGGATATAGAAGTTACCATGTGATAATAAGATATCCGGTTCAAACCATATCAGGTCCGGTGAACATACTTGCAGAAATTCAAATTAGGACTTTATCTATGAATTTTTGGGCGACTATAGAACATTCTTTGAAATACAAATATAATCATTATCTTCCGTCTGATATAGCTCAAAGACTCAGACGAGCAGCAGATGCAGCGTTTAATCTGGATCAAGAGATGAGCATAATCAGAGAAGACATAATGAGGGCACAATTATTATTTGAAATGAAATCAGTAACTGTACAAGACATACTATATAATATTCAAGAACTCCGAGAACTTGGGCATATAGACGAAGCTAGGGATTTTAAGCGTAGGTTTGATGAATTAAAAAACGGATCTGAAATGGATGATATAATAGTTCTCAGAAATGAACTCAACAGTCGTGTATACCAATTAAAGAAACTGTAAACAAAAAATGATAGGAAAACAGGTTACGTTTTTTGATAGGATTTATTAACATAAGGAGAGTCAATGAAAATATATGCTATAGGGGATCTTCATCTTTCAAGCAGTACGGACAAGTCCATGGATAAATTCGGGTGGACTAATCATAAGGAAAGGATATTTGAAGATTGGGAAAAGAGAGTAAAGTCGCAAGATTTAGTGCTTTTGGCAGGAGATACCTCGTGGGCACTTCATTTAGAAGATGCAAAGCAGGATTTGCAAGAGATTGCAAATCTTTCAGGAACTAAAGTGTTCATAAAAGGAAACCATGATTATTGGTGGAGCAGTCTAAACAAAATGAATAAACTATATGAAAATATGATTTTTATTCATAATAGCGTTTTCGTTTTTGGAGATTATGCGATTTGTGGAACAAGAGGGTGGATTTGTCCTAATGAATTAAAGTTTACACAAGAAGACTTAAAAATTTATGAAAGAGAAGCCGGGAGATTCAAAAACTCATTAGAAATGGCAAAGAATACTAGGGCTAAGAATATCATAGCTATGCTACATTATCCTCCGACAAATGAAAAATTTGAAAATTCGTTGTTCACAGATCTTATCACAGAGTATAATGTTAATAAAGTGGTTTATGGACATCTTCATGGTGAGGATTTTTTTAATATGGGAATTCAAGGGATAGTAGGTAATGTCGAATATTCTTTGGTATCCTGCGATTACTTGGATTTTAAGTTAAAAGAGTTGATAAAACTTGGATGAATTACAAAAAACAAATTTTAAATTACTAAATGGCTTACAGACAAAATATTTTTGAAAATTATTTTGAAAGGGGAGAATGGTTATGGTACTGAAAGGCAAGGTCGTAATAGCTCAAGGTGGAGGACCGACAGCAGTTATAAATCAATCTTTGGTCGGTGCGGCTTTAGAATCCAGAAAATTTTCTCAAGTAGACAGGGTATATGGAGCGGTGCATGGAGTTAGAGGGATAATAAACGAGGATTTTCTTGATTTAACTCAGGAGACTACTCATAATCTTGAATGTGTTGCAAACACTCCGTCATCTGCACTATTTTCTACCAGAGACAAACCTGATGAAAAATATTGCAAGGAGATCTTCGAGGTTTTAAAAGCGCATGATGTTAGATATTTCTTTTACATAGGTGGAAATGACTCGGCATCAACCGTAAATATAGTTAATGAAAATGCAAAAAAATCATCATATGAGTTTAGAGCTATACATATTCCTAAAACTATAGATAACGACCTTTTGATAAACGACCATACTCCCGGATATGGCTCGGCTGCAAAGTTTGTTTCTCAGGCATTTAACGGAGTTGATCTGGATAACAGAGCACTTCCGGGGGTATACATAGGGGTGGTTATGGGAAGAGATGCAGGTTTTTTAACTGCAGCTTCCGCAATGGCTCAAAAATTTCCTGACGACGGACCGCATCTGATATACTTGCCTGAAGTTCCATTTGACAAAGAAAAGTTTTTAACAGATGTAAAAGAAACCTATAGAAAATATGGAAGATGTGTTGTGGCTGTATCGGAGGGAATAAAAAACGAAGACGGAATTCCTGTAGCAAAGGAACTTATGAGTAAGGTGGAGTACGACGCTCATGGGAATATAGTCCTTTCTGCTACCGGAGCACTAGGAGAAAGTCTGGCAAGCTATGTAAAAGAAAACCTAGGAATAAGTAGGGTTCGTTCAGATACTTTCGGATATTTGCAAAGGTCATTTATGGGCTGTGTTTCCGAGGTAGACCAGCACGAGGCCAGAGAAGTAGGAGAAAAAGCTGCACAGTTTGCTCTTTGGCATAATATGGACGGTTCTATCACTATACATAGAACAGGAGATTATTCAGTAGATTACAGACTTACGGGTTTAGATAAAGTTGCAAAATACACAAAGTCTATGCCCGAGCATTTTATAAACAAAGAAGGAAACCACGTAACAGAAGCTTTCAAAAATTATCTAAGACCTCTTATAGGGCAAGATCCGTTTACAGCACAGTTGCTTAGAGCACCTAAAGTGGATAAAATACTTAAAAATACGTAAAAGTAATTCCATAAAAAGACACTTTGCCTCTCAGATACACAGATTGGAAAACAAAATCAGTATCTGAGAGGTTTTTTATTATAAAGTTATGACACAGAGTTTTGTATCGTCTTAACTCCGAACGTAAAATAAATCATATGAAGCACCCATAAAAAAACAAGCACTATTCGCCCTACAGGAACTTGGTGCATCATTATAAATCCTATGCTCATCAAAACAGTAACTGTAACCATAATACGTATTTTAGTTTTTTTCGTCATACCTTTTCCTGCAACATAGCTTTCCAAGTTATCTTTGTAGAGTTTAGTACCTTTAAACCAAAGATTTAACCTGTCAGAGCTTTTGCTAAAACAAAAAGCTGCAAACAGCAAAAACGGAAAAGCAGGAAGAAGTGGAAGTACAGCCCCTATAGCTCCCAGAACTAATCCTATGCACCCAAGTATAATATAAAAAACCTTTTTAACATTCATATATTTCACACTTCTCCAATCCTGTTTTTCATATAAATCAACTCATTCTTCCGTTTTCTACAGAATACACTTTATCGGCGATTCTCATAGTAGAGTCTCTGTGGGATACCAGCACTACAGTTTTGTCGTGTCCTTCCTGCCTTAGTGAACGCAAAATCACTGCCTCATTTAGACTGTCCAGATTGCTCGTAGGCTCATCTAAGAGCATAAAAGGAGAATTGTGCAGGAAGGCACGTGCAAGTCCCAGCCTTTGGCGTTCTCCGCCTGACAGAGTGTCGCCCAGTTCACCTACAGGGGTGTCGTAGCCTTTAGGCAGCGTCATAATAAAATCGTGTACGGACGCCTTTTTGCAAGCAAGAGTGATTTCCTCATCATCGGCATTTAATTTAGCAATACGCAGATTATTTTTTATGCTGTCGTGAAATAAATGTGTTTCCTGAGTCACAAGGCTTTGCATAGTCCTGAGATTAGAGGTATTTATCTCGTCCACATTTCTGCCGGATATGCGAATTTTACCCTGATTTACCTGCCAGAAACGCATAAACAGTTTCAGCAAGGTGGATTTACCGCTACCGCTTCGCCCTACTATACCTACGATTTGATTTTTAGGAATATCTATATTTATATCATCTAATATAAGTTCATCATTATAAGAAAATGAAAGCTTCTCGGCAGATGCACCACTAAAATCTATATCAGATTGGCCGAAGATTTCTTCCACTACAGGAGATTCTTCCAAAATATCAAGGACACGATTTCCACAGGCAAAAGTATTTTGTAGCGTACTACCCAGATTTGCAAGTGCGACCACAGGGCCGAAAGAACTCATCAACGACAACGTAGAAATAAGCACGCCTTCAAAACTTATAAGACCTTTTTGATATAAGGAAATAGAAACCATCAGCAGAGTCAAATCAAAAAACAGAATAACAGCATTGGTAAAACCTACATTTCTTCCGGCGATGCGTTTCATACGTTCCTCGTCCTTAGAAAGTTCATCTGTGCGAAGATTCATATCGTCCAGTCTTTTTTCTCCTTGGCCGTATTGCTGAGTTTCAGACAGCCCCCTAAGACTATCCAGCACAAAACTGCTAAGTGCACCGGAGCGATTTCTAAATCTTATAGCGTCATCTCCGCTAATACGAGAAACAACAATAGGTATAACCAGTCCCACCACTAAATATGAACAAAATGCGATCAGTCCTAAACTCCAATGATACCGCCCTATAAACAAAGTCAGAATAAGGGAGAACAATACTGCTATAGCAACAGGAGAAATGGTGTGAGCATAAAAGACTTCTAAAAGCTCTATATCGGAAGTAATAACAGAAATAAGATTGCCTTTTTCTTTTCCGTCCAGCTTTGCAGGGCATAGACGCCTTAGAGCCTGAAAAACTTTGTCACGAATAAGAGTAAGCAGCTTAAATGCAATAAAATGGTTAAATGTCTGCTCTGCATACCTGAGCACTGCTCTTAGAACAGCCATAACAGAAATAAATATAAACAAAGAAGTAAGTTTTAAAGGTATCATAAACCCAAGTAAATTCAAAACGGCATACCCACCAAATATCGTTATGAAACTTGCACATAGATGTCCGATAAGTCCCATAATAATAGCAAGCATCATAAAGCCTGTAAGAGGTTTTACCAGACCGATAAGGTCACTCATTACATTAAATCCGCTTCGTTTTTTCATCTTACAGCCTCCTTTTCGTAATGTTCAAGTGCCTGCTGGGTATTCCAAAGCCTTGCGTATTGTCCGTTTAGGGCAAGCAGTTTTTCATGAGTTCCACTTTCTGCAACCGTACCGTTTTCCATTACATATATATTGTCTGCTTTTGTTACATTTGCAAGTCTGTGAGAAATGAGAATCACAGTCTTTGTCTTAGCAAGATTATGGATTTCTGCCATTATATCGTTTTCGCTATCCACATCTATATTCGATGTAGCCTCGTCAAAAATATAAACAGAGCTGTCGTGAAGTAAGGCTCTTGCAAGTGCTAAACGTTGACATTGACCGCCTGAAAGATTTGAAGCTTTCTCAGAAAGAAGAGTGTCAAGCCCATGCTCACTTCGCAAAAAATCTGCCAGTTTTGTACGTTCCAGTACAGCCCAAAGCATAGTGTCATCTGCATTTGGATTGCCCATGAGAAGATTGTCCCTTACGCTTCCTTTAAACAGATAACTCTGATGGCTTATATAAGTTAGATTTTTCATTAAATTCTTTTCGGAAATATCGGATAAAAGCACACCTCCGACAGTGAGATTTCCTGTATAACTTCGATTTCTCCCCATCAAAATAGAGGTTATAGTGCTCTTGCCACAGCCACTTTCGCCTACAATAGCGGTAAAACTGCCTCCGGGGAATGAAAAATTCACGCCTTTCAAAATCTCTCTGTCCTCTTCATAGGAAAAGCGAAGGTTTTCGCAAAGTATAGAGCACTCTTCAGGAACATTTTTATCCCCGTAAGCAACAGAAGGTAAATCCAGCAACCTGAAAATCTTATCTGAGGCAGCCATACCGTTCATAGCTACATGAAAGAAGCTTCCAAGCTGGCGCATAGGAATAAAAAAGTCGGCAGCCAAAAGTATTATAGTAAGAGTTCCTGCCAAGCCTACACTGCCTTTTTGAAACTGAGTAGCCGCCACGATAATACCTACAGCCGCACCGCCGTAAGAGACTAAATCCATAATGGTAATAGAGTTAAGCTGCATAGCCAAAACCTTCATAGTAATACGACGAAACTGCTCGGACTGCTCATTCATTTCGTCATTTTTAAATCCGTCACTTTGGTAGATTTTAAGAGTAGTAAGACCCTGTAGATTTTCCAGAAAGGTATCTCCCAGAGAAGTATATTGCGTCCAATATTTACTGAGAAGTTTTTTAGCCCATGTCTGAACTCCTGCTATAGCAATAGGTATAATAGGAACACAAACTAACAAAACGATAGCAGAGGGTACATTTATAAAACATACAACGACAAATAAAGTAAGTGGAGCCAGCATAGAATAAAAAAGTTGTGGCAGATATGCGCCAAAATATGTTTCCAGTTGTTCTACTCCCTCTACTGCGACTTGCACCACCTCACTTGTATTAACATGCTCTTTATATGAAGTTCCAAGCTTAAGCAGTTTCTGATAGATTTGCTCTCTTAGAGTTTTCTTTACAGCCTTGCTGGACAGATAACTCATATAGGCAGTGCCTAAATTACAGGAAAAACGAACAGCTACAGCAATTAAAACGATAATTCCTGTTTGTATCATATTAGTTGTGTTAGATGTGTTTTTGTATAGCTGTTCCAACAAATGACAAATAGATGTAATCATGACGATATTTGCCAAAAGAGCACACCACTGAAGCATTACATTTCCTGCTATATATTTTTTACTTTCGCTGACAGATGAAATCAGGCGTTTGTTTATCATCATTATTTACCACCTCACTTTGGATTTTTAAATTTTAAGTTAAAATTGAGAGCATAAAACATATAGAAGTCACTAAGAGATTAAATTATTATTCCCCATAAAACAACGAGTTAGTGATTACTAACTTGTTATAACGATAACGATAAACAACAGATTTGTCAATGAAAATATAAAAATCGCTAACTAAAGATTAGAATATTGGGGTATAATAAATTTAACACTTTAAATACCGGCAGGAACTATTAAAAAATACGGTATGGAAGAAATTGATGCGAATGAAATTAAACTATTATGAGAACAAAAA
>JBHASY010000079.1:0-2513 GCA_041831635.1 Acetoanaerobium sp.
AAAGACTCTATAGCATCACCCCGAGAATTCCGGGTGGATTTATAAGTGCAACAAACTTAGAAAAATTTGCCGAAGTTGCCAGAAAATATAAATGTTCTATCAAGCTTACTTCCGGTCAAAGAATAATGCTTATCGGATTAAGAGAAGATGAAGTTGCAAAGGCATATGAGGATTTAGGTCTTGAACCGGCAGTAAAAAACACTTATTCAGTCAAAAGCGTTGAGATATGTCCCGGAGAAATATGCAAGAGAAGCCGTCAAGACTCTCTAGCTTTAGGGCTGAAATTAGAAAGAAGATATTACGCAGCACCTGCTCCTAACAGAACTAAAATCGGAGTAGTCGGCTGTCTTAATGCCTGTGTCAGTCTTCATGCAAAAGATATCGGAGTGCTTGCAAATGAAGAGGGTTTCATAGTTGTTGCAGGCGGAAGTGCCGGATATCATCAAAGGCTTTCTGATAAAATCGCAGAAAATCTCACTGCTGACGAGGCATATATGATGGTAGAGGCTGTATATGATTACTACTGCGAAGTCGCTCCTATGGGAGAAAAACTGGGAAATACTATAGATAGAGTAGGATTAGATACATTTATAAAAAATGTACATGCAATATATTCTAAAAAGAAAAACGGAGGACAAAATGAGTAAATTTTTAGGGCCTATACATCACTGGCTGCATTCAAAAATTTTATTACAGGAAAGGATTGAACTATCAGTTGAAGAAAACCTGTCAAAGGCAGGTATTGATACTTCATCAGTGAAACATTTTGATAAAAAATATAATTCTCCTAATCCCGACGAGCAGTTAGAGGCTGCTATAGATACTCAAAATATTCATGGCTGGCTACAAAAAAGAATTCAACTGGCTGAAACTAGATTTGCCGGAAAAATAACTGAACTAAAAGCTCTTAATGGAGATAAAGTACTGGAAATTGCAAGTTCGGTATTTGAAAACTATGCTAATACTTTAGCAAACCAGCTTAATGAAAATGAAATATGGGACGGTAATCTTGAATCTGCACATAAATTACTTCATAATCAGATATTGGAAGGTATGCCTTGTGATCAGGCCGGAGCAATTATTCTAAATGAAACAGATACTCTTAAGTGGAAAAGTGATATATGCCTTCACAAAGTATATTGGGAACAAGTAAATGGAGATATAAATGACCATCATACATTTAGAGATACTTTTAACGAGGCTTTCTTTAAAACTCTTGGAAATTTGAAATACAAAAGAACAGTAGACTCAGGTACGACTTATTATCAAATCAATCGCTAAGTAAAAAATTTACAAGGCGTTTAGATATAAACTAAAACATATGAGTTAATGGAGGAATGTAAAATGATAACTAAAGAAATGATTATAGCGGACATTATTAAGGATAATCCCAAAGCAGCAGAGATACTTATGTCAAACGGTATGGGATGCTTAGGTTGTCCATCGGCACAAAACGAACCTTTGTCAATGGCAGCAGATATTCACGGATTGGATTTGGAAAAACTTTTGACAGAACTTAATGCCAAGTAATATAAAAAATAACTGCCTTAAAAAACAATGCATAGCTTTTAGAAATATGAACTTATAAGAAACAAATCCCGATTTTTTAAGAAGTTTTGGTTTCTTGCAGTTACATATTTTAATTAAAGCTATGCAATATTTTTTTATACATCTTTTCTTTGTTTGTCTTTACTATTTCTTTACTGTATCTACCACTATATATGGTTGAAGCTGGTATGGTTTTGGTGCAACTTTTCTATCTTGCCACATATAAAACCATCTTTCAAGCGGATAAAAATAGTATCCGTCCTGCCAATGGTCAGATGTATCGTAAGGATCTGCGAAAACTAAAACATCATCACCTATACCTGGCGTTTTGTTGTTATCATATCCTATGATTGCTTGCCAATGTCCATCCCAATCTCCCCATTCTACCATAATAGGGCGACCTGCATTTAAATGTCCTGTAACCCATTTTACAAAATATGAATCTTTAGCGTCATCTACCCAAGCTTCAGAATCATCCTTATTTTCAGATGTATAAAGGCTCATACTTGAAAATGCAGGTTTGATATTTCCTAAATCCGCATCAGTTAATCCATCTTCTGCCGATGTCAAATCTTCAGCTTTCGGGTCAGCTATATAGCTTGTTTCCACTACTTTCAGATTTTTCTCAGTGCTGAAAAAGTTGTACAATTCCTTTACATTAGTTCCATATTCAAAAAAGTTATTTGCTGAGCCCGGCTTAGCACCCTTTACATCGTCATCAACAGAAGAAGTCATCATTTCTGCAAGTTGCATTTCTGTGTATCCTTCTATATTAAAGTGTTCTAATACCATAAGTGCCATAGCGTTCCCGCAGGACCATTCTGTAGTCTGCTGTATAGTTTTAAATTTAGGAATTATGGTAAGCTGATTATCAGATTTCATATTATAAAAATCAGGAGCCTTGTAAAACCTGGAGTTTAAGTTATCTCCTCCATTAGCGTAGGCATCTGCTCCCGAGTTTTCAT
>JBHASY010000080.1:0-4869 GCA_041831635.1 Acetoanaerobium sp.
CACTTAAAAATAAGCCTGAGCTGGAAGCCGACCTTTCAAACAACTATATAGTTTATGCAGGTGGAGATGATCTGCTCATAATAGGGCCTTGGAATGAAATCATATATACAGCAAAATTTATAAAAGACAAGTTTACAGAGTTTACTTCTCTTAATGAGGATCTCACTATATCAGGAGGAATATCTATAGGGAAATCTGGAACGCCTGTTAGATATCTGGCATCAATGGCAGATGAGGCACTGGAGCAAAGCAAAAATTCCGGAAAAAATTCACTTACCGTGTTTGGGAAAACAATTTCTTGGGAGGATTTTGACGAAGTGTTTGAATTTGCGGAGTTCTTTTATGACAGCTTTGAAAGTCAAAATGACTCAGAAAGAAAATCGAATACAAAGGGATATTATAGCCTGAGCTTTGCGTATAGATTACTTGAATACACAGATATGATGGAAGATTATATTGACACTGATGACGTAGAAAGTCTTATGTATATATCAAAATTCTCCTATGATATAGAAAGGAATTTGGTAGAAAAAATAGCAAAAGATATGAAAAACGCTCAGGGTAAGCCGCTAAAACCTACGATAAAAGAAGACAGAGAAATCATATTCAAGCATCCTCAAATCGCAAAACTGGTTGATATATTTAACAACGAAGATACCGGAGGTATTCCGGACTCAGGAGATTTTGGTTATGAATATATGAGAATAGTACTAAATTATGCTATAAGAAAAAATAGAGAAGTAGGAGGAATCTAACTATGTACAATAAAAATAACAGTTCGTCAAGTTATAAAAATAATAAACCTGAATTTACAGCAGTCTTTACAAAAAAAGGATTTAGAAATGATATTGGGAAAATTAGACCTGATTTGTTTTCGGATGAAGCGAAAGACATCGCTATACAGCTAGCTAGAGAAACAACATCTTCTCAGCTAAGATCATTTTACGCAGAAGTGAAAGCACTTCAAAACAGGATGGAAGATGAAGAAGAGAATTTTGAGGATATACTTCCATTTATTCTAATGCTAAAATCAAAAGCTGACTACAAATATAGAAATGGGAAAAATCAAAAAATACCTCAAGTATTTAGAGATTTTATATTTGCCGGAGTAGATGAAATTAAAAAAATAAATTCAAAACAAGGCTTTGATGATTTTTGTTATCTATTTGAAGCAGTGGTAGGCTTTATTTATGGAATAAACGGTGAAAAATAATAAAGGGGGATAAAAATATGCAACTTAAAAACATAACAGGAACTATAACCTTAATAACAGGAACAAAGATAGGTACTCAAGGATATATAGAAATAGGCGGAAATGACAATCCTACAGTTAGAAATCCACTGACAAATGAAGTCTATATACCTGGAAGTTCAATAAAAGGAAAAATGAGGAGTTTGCTGGAGTGGCAGCTCACAGGATATGAAGAAATAGCAAAAAATGATGGGAATGTTCACACTTGTAATAAGTCCGAATGTCAGATATGTAGAATATTTGGAAGAAGTGCGGGAGCAGATATCGACAAAACATCAGGACCTACAAGACTTATAGTAAGAGATGCTTTTTTAACTGAAAAATCAAGAGAAAAACTTAATAAATTAAAAAAATCTAAAGGTTTTGATACTGAGATAAAATATGAAAATAGTATTAACAGGCTAACTTCAAAGGCTAATCCTAGAAACAGTGAAAGAATTCCTGCCGGAGTAGAATTTGAGTTTAGTATGAGTTATAAAGTAATAGATGATGAGGATGAGAAAAATTTTGAAAAAGTATTAGATTCTCTGAGACTTTTGGAGCTGGATGGAATAGGTGGTGGAGTATCTAGAGGAAACGGACAAGTCAAATTTGAAATAAAAGTCGATGGGAAAAAAATTGACATCCAGAATAGAAATATTTAAGGTGGTGAAGAGATATGAAAAATTACACCTCCTATGAACTGCTGATAAAACCTATAAGCAGCTTTATAACTCCGTTTCAGTCAGATATAGTTTTCGGGCATATCATATGGGCAGTTTCGGAATTAGATGGAGAAGATAAAGCCTCTGAAATAATAAAAGAAGTGAAACAAAAAAATCCTCCCTTTATTATTTCAAACGGATTTCCGGAAGGGATGTTGCCTAAAATAAACAATATAAAGAACTCGGAAATTTTTAAAGAATTATCTAAAAGCAACGATATTAACTCAAAGCCGGAAAAAATTAAACTGATGAAATTTATGAAAGGACAGAAGAAAAAAGGATTTGTGACAAAAGAAGAATTTGAAATGCTAAGAACAAAGCCTATAGCTGCTATGCTCAGTCTTAATAAAGACCGGACAGATGAAGATATAAGTTATGCTGTGAGTAGATATGGAGTAAAAAATACTGTAAACAGGTTAGATGGCTCTACTATATTTACAGATTCTTCAGGCAGAGAGGTTTCGGGTTTATATGGTATGACTGAGACATTTTATAAAAGTAATATTAGTATATATATAAAACTCAGAAATGATTTTGTTAAAGAAGATTTACTTAGGTATTTAGAACATATCGAACTTACTGGCTATGGTAAGAAAAAAAGTTCAGGAAAAGGGAGATTTGAAATTATAAGTTTCGAGCCTGTTGCTTGGATTGATAAGGAAATCGAGGAAGCAAATGGCTATATCATATTATCAAACTATGTTCCGGAAAAAAATGACTATACTCAGATTATTTTTGCAGATATATCGACTAAAAGAGGAAAAGTATCAGGAGGATATGCTGCTGAGGAAAACGTATTTAAAAAGCCCATAGTTCACTATCTGGCAGGGGCAGTATTTGAATCTGATAGTCCAAGCGAAATAAAGGGAAAAGCAATAGAGGATATCCATCATAAAAAAGAGATAATTCAATTTATGATACCTTTTACTGTGGAGGTGAAGTTATAATGAGTTTATTTACTTCCTATGATTTAATAATTACACCGCTTAGTGATATTCATATAGGAACTGGCAGAACACTACTTCCGTATGAATACACAGTAAAAAATGGATACTATTATGAAATAGACACTATGAAAATATATAAACAGCTTAATCCGTCTCAAAAACAACAATTTAACAAATTTGCTGAAAAAAATATGGTTGATTTGAGAAAGTTTGTGATGGATGTATACAAAGAAGAAATGGGATACGTTATAAAAGTGAAAGCATCTCATAATCTAATAAATTCATATAACAGTAAAATAGGTGGAGCAAGAAATAGAAATGAAGAAAGTATGCTTGCGATAGAAGAAATGCCCTACAGCACTGACGGAATATATATTCCGGGATCTACGATAAAAGGAAGTATAAGAGGAGCATATCTTCAAAATGCATTTGATGGAAAAAGAGATTATAGGGTAAAAAGAAGTAATAATAAAACTAAAACTCCTGAGATTGTCAAGCTTTCAGAAACAATCAAGAGAGAAAAAAATCCTGATTTATATTACCAAAAAAATGCATTAAATCAATATAATGATGCAAAGGATGATCCATTTAGAAATATTAAAATATCTGACTCAAACTTTTCAAACAACGCAGAGGTTAAAGAAATGAGAAGATATTCATATGAAAAAGAAACTCAAACCTTTAAATCAGGAGCCCCTGTGTTTGCTATGGTTATAAATGGAGATTTAGATTTAAAAAATAAATTCAAATCTCAAATCAAGATAGAAAAAAATTTTAATGGGAAAACTAAAAAAGGAATTTCAAAAGAAGAAATACTGGATGCATCAGACAAAAAATTTTGGCTTGTTATAGATGAGGAATTAGCATTTTATAAAGATATAGTATCTAAAACAAAACATAATAGAGAAGTAGCTGAAGACATATTAGAATTTTATGAAGAAATGAAAGATATATTTAACAACGAACTTAACCCGGATACACAATCCATTATCAGATTTGGAAAGGGAGCAGGGTTTAATTCCACTACGTATAATCTATCACTGGATAAGGGGAATCAAGCTCAAATAGCCTCAAGAACTATCTCGGAAAGTTCTGTACCTATGGGTTGGGCGATAATAGAGTTTCGGGAGAAATAAACTATGGAAAATGTAGTAAGATTTAAAATAAAACTCAGAAATAATAGTTTTGGAAAAGTAAGAGGGATATTTTCTCAGAGAATAAAGCTGGAGTTGGAAAAACTTTTAAATACCGAGCTTGATATAATAATATCCGCTACAGGAGTAGGAAACAACAGAATAGACTATATATCAAAACCGGGTAAAAGGGTAAATCTACATATTACTACATTTGATAAAAAAACACTGAAAGAGCTTGTATCAGAGCTCTTTCGGTTAAGATTGACGAAACAACCTATAGTGATAGAAGACAAAGAATTCGTAGTTTTAGACCTGATATTTTTTGAACCTGAAGTCAGGGGTACTTTTACAGACAAAATAAGTATCAGTTTTAACTCACCATACATCATAAAAGTCGGGAACAGATTTATAGATAGATTTGAATCTAGCCTGTATTGGAAAGATATATATAAACAAAATAAAAAAATAAAAGAAAATTTTATTTCTAAATCGGAATTTATCAACATTACCAAAAAGATAGATATTACGAAGATAGATGAAAGGCAAATAGAACTAAAAATAAATAAATATAATCTCATCTCGATAAGGGGAAGTTATGAAATAGACATAACCGGATTAAAGGAAGATGAAAAAGAACATATAAAATCAGCCGTTCAATGTGGCAGTATAACAGGTATAGGTGCATACAGTAATTATGGCTTCGGATATTATTCCATAGCAGATGAAAATATAGCGGAAAAAGGGTGTGAAGATGTTGAATTTTGATAAAAATAGGCTTGTAGAAGTAAGAAATGATATGAAAAAAATAAATGAACTTATAAATAAAAATG
>JBHASY010000081.1:0-4557 GCA_041831635.1 Acetoanaerobium sp.
ATTTACACAAAAACAGGAGATAAAGGTGAAACTTCACTATATGATGGAACCAGAGTTAAGAAAAATTCTATTAGGGTAGAGTCTTACGGAACTGTCGATGAGCTGAACTCCCATCTTGGATTTGCAAGAAATTTTATCGAAGACAAAGATGTAAATGAAAAAATATTTAAAATTCAAAAGAAACTGTTCTTTGTAGCAGGAGAACTTGCAACTACAAAGGGAGAGAATTTTAAAAACAGAATAACTGCTGAGCATATAACTGCACTTGAGGGCTGGATAGATGAGTATTTAAAGAAAATCGACAAGGTAGATGCCTTTATAGTACCGGGAACTTCTCACGCCTCTGCTGCACTGCATGTAGCTAGGACTGTATGCAGAAGAGCAGAAAGAAGAATACTTGATTTGGCTTTTGAGGACGAGGTTAGCCCGGATTTAATCAAATTTGTAAACAGGCTTTCTGACACTATATATACCTTTGCAAGATATTTGGAAAAAGAAGTAATATTGATGGATTTTGAAGAAATGGGAAAAGAGAAACTGTAAGTTCTTTTATTTGTTTTATTGATTTTGAGCATAAAAACAGGAAGTGCCTGACAGCTTTAGGCACTTCCTTAGTTTATTTTTATTGATTTCAAACAAGCTGCAACAAGGCTGTCGCTTTACGTAAAAGGGTCTTCTACTGTTATTTTGGTCGAGGAAAATCAAGCAAAATCTCTACTATGGAACCATATAAATCTGAGGCATTGTTTTTCCAATTTTCGGCAATTAAGTTAGCAGTTTTGTTAGTAGGAACATTTAAAGATATACTGATGTATGGAGTGTTATTATCCATAATTTCGAGTTTCACATTAAATTGTCCGTCTGCTATTTTCTTGAATTCAGCCTTGACTTCTCTGTCTCTTAGTATGCTTTCTTTATTTTCTTTCACAAAAACATCGAGGAGAGCTTTCTTATCGGTATCTATTCTATTAGCAAAATAATTAACTGCAATTCTTCCTTTTTCAGAAATAAAATAATAATCCGTATCGCTTTCATTTGTCAATATGATATGTTCATCTTCTTTCATCTGATACAGATATTCCTGAAGGGAAAAATAATCAAGCAAGTTATTTTCGCCGAATATATTTGTTAGCTGAGTATTACTAAGAGGAAGTTGCATTTTATTTAATATATACAGAATGTATAGTTTGTTTATAGCGAGTTCTTCAGATGATTTTTCAAACACTTTACCACCTCGTATTTTGACATATAGTATAAGAAATATTGTGCCATTAACGAGAAAATATATCAATAGATTTGTTTTTAATATATAAATTGTGATTTTTAAAGTATGAACGATAGTGCAAAGACTATTTGTACTTTTAATAACAGCTTTTGTGATTGCTATTTTATATGCTATTGATTATAATGGTAGTGTTCTTAATTTACATAAAATAGAGTAAAAGTATAACTCATAGTAACTACTTTCTTATGATATATTTTTTAAATTTAAGGAAACTTGTATTTGCATATAAGGTAGGTGGAATAAGTGAGCACTAATGTTTTGATAACTTTGATAGCCGTCCTGTTTATAATACTTATAAGCATTCAATATACCTTAAACCGGATATTAAAAGTGCTTAGGGAGATAAGAATAAGTCAGAAAAGAACAGATATAACGAAATACGACTAGAATTATAATTTTTATGGAGGTTTGAAATGGATATAGATAAAAAAGTGTGGGAAGTTTTGTGTTCTGAGGAGGAAATCGGACAAAGGATAAAGGAAATAGGAGAGCAAATCAGCAAAGACTATAGGGATAAAAATTTATATGTAGTATCTTTGCTAAAGGGAAGTTTTGTGTTTGCGGCTGATTTAGTAAGAAAGATTTCCGTTCCTGTTAAGATAGGTTTTATGGCAACGTCAAGCTATGGAAATTCCGAAACGACGAGCGGGAATGTTAAGATGACTATGGATATAACAGACGATTTGGAAGAATATGATGTCATAGTAGTAGATGATATTGTGGACTCGGGATTTACTATGAATTTTGTTTTGGAACATTTAAAAACTAAGAACCCTAAAAGTCTTGCTTCTTGCGTTCTTTTGGATAAACCCAGCAGAAGGCAGATAAAAATGCAACCGGATTATATCGGATTTACCATTGAAGATAAGTTTGTAGTAGGTTATGGATTAAACTACGGAGATTATTACAGAAACATACCTTATGTATTTGCTGTTACAGATGAGGATAGAAAATAGATAAAATGGACTGATTATCGTCAGTCCATTTTGCTTACAAATTTATTTTTCAACTATAGAAAACATCAAACAAGAAAAGGTCAGATTCAGGAAACAAAAATCTCTGATTCCGAAAAAACTACCGCCTTTCCACTTAGTTTTGTTTTATTGCCATCTACTTCACAGTAAAGTATTCCGCCACGTTCGGATGCTTGATATGCAATAAACTCTTTTTTGTTAGATTCCTCAGCCCAAAACGGAATGATATGACAGTGACCGGAGCCACAAACAGGATCTTCCGGTACATTTAATTTCGGAGCAAAACTTCTCGAAACACAATCAAAATCCTTGCCGGGAGCGGTTATGTGAAGAAGTGTTCCGTCCAGTTCTTTGACTTTATCTAAATCCAAAGTAGCATTTCTTACCTGATTTTCATTTTCGAGGACACAAAGCAGATCACGACCTATAAATGCTTTTAAAGGTCTATATCCAATTGCTTTTTCCATATCACTGATAACATCGACTTCACGCAAATCGTAACTTGGAAACTCCATTTCAAAAAGTTCGTCTTTCTTTTTGACGATTAGTTCTCCGCTTAATGTTTTAAAGCATACTTCATCTATAGTCGGTTCATAATAATTCATAATTACAAAGGCTGTTGCAAGTGTAGCGTGCCCGCAAAGGTCTATTTCTCCGCCGGGAGTAAACCATCTGAGTTTATACACTTTGTCTGAAATTTTTACTGCAAAAGCTGTTTCTGAAAGGTTATTTTCTTTTGTTATACTCATCATAAGGTCATCTGAAATCCACGATTCCATAACACATACGGCTGCCGGATTTCCTGCAAAAACTTTATCCGTAAAAGCATCTACTACATACTGTTTCATTTTTATCTTCCTCCGAAAATACTACAAAGATTTAAAAACACATAAGTTTTATTACATTAAGCACATACGTTACTTATACCCGATTTTTTGCTCTCAAAGCATAGAAACTACAGTTAATCTTTTACAAAAACAGGAGATGTACAATAATCTTCGTCTAAACTCCTCCCTTTTTTAGCAGACTTGTTTATAAGATTATAAATTCTGGTAGCTTTGGTGTCGTAAGTAAAACAAAGTTTTTGTATATCGGTTTCGGGGATAAAGGTTGAAACTTTGTTTACAATAGGAATAGAGCTTGTTTTTTTTATAAGATTAAGCAGCTCTGTTCCTTTTTGATTAAAAGCCAAAACTCTTACATATGGTGCGGGGGAGGCGCAACTTATTATGCTGTTCATATCAGCTTTAGTTATTTCAAGTAATATATTAAATAAAATTCGTTTTATCCTGGTATAAGTAAATCTTTTACTTTTAATGGAATTTGTGAGGTCGGATAAGGTAGAGGAATAAAGAGCGGATTTGTAGATTTTATTGTGTATCCCCTCACTTATATCAAATATTTCACTTAATCTGTCGGGATTGCTGATTATACTGTAGCGTATGAAATCGAAAAAAGCTTCATCGTGAGCTATTACGTTTTCATAGACCGCTGTTTTAACAGCATTGTAGGTGGAGATAGGAATGAAATCTCGCAGATTGTCATATGAACCTGTTTTTAACTTTTCTCTTATTGCCGTAGCACTGCAAATTTGACCCGACAGGTCTGTACTGTTATAGGTACTTCCTTTGCGTCCGATAGTATGTGGTTTTATAGAGCTTTTTTGCAGTATAAGTTGCTTGATGTATTCAAGACCCAATATATCATTTGAACTTGTGCTTAAATCTACTTTGGATATAGATTTTAGAGCATTTTCTCTGGCTTTTGGGTAAGGCAGTCCTAACTTTAGATTTTCTTTTATGGAATTACTTAAAACCTCACCTTCATTTGCTAGGATATGGGCTATAGAGTAAAGGCTTTTTGCATCGTTTGATTCGCTGCCGAAGACTAAATTGTCTACTACATTAAGCTGATTAAGTATAGATATACTGCCCTTTGCAAATATTTCTGAAGATTGAGAAGCAAATAAAACGGGAAGTTCGATTACTAAATCCACTCCGTTTCGGACAGCCAAAGAAGCCCTGTTCCATTTGTCAAAAAGAGCGGGACCGCCTCTTTGAATAAAATTGCCACTCATTATACCTATACAATGGGTGGCATTAGTCAGTTGTTTTGATTTTTCAAGATGGAGTTTATGTCCATTATGAAAAGGGTTATATTCTACTATAAAAGCTGTAGTTATCACAAAATCACTTCCTTGATGCTGTCGTGGATTTTTCTGATGATCCCTTTTTCAGGATCCAGCAAAAGTTTTAAATGATGAGGACTTTTTGAGGCAATCTGTAAAAACTTTTCTTC
>JBHASY010000082.1:0-4709 GCA_041831635.1 Acetoanaerobium sp.
TAGAGGAGGATATGTATATGTAGATGCAGGCGGAGACGGTATTGACTCTAACGGAAATCTTACAGTGTCTGGAGGAAAAGTTGTAGTTGAAGGTTCTGAAAATGGTGGAAACGGAGCTTTAGACTATGACGGTACAGGTTCAGTAACCGGCGGAGAAGTTTTGGCATTAGGACAAAGTGATATGCTTCAAAGCTTTTCGACTTCATCTTCTCAAAGCCATATCGTAGCTACGACAAATTCAGTTATGCCGGCCGGAACTAAAGTAACTATCAAAGATGGCTCAGGCAAGGTACTATATGAATATACAGCAAAAAAAGCATTTTCAGCAGCAATATACAGTAGCAAAGATATAGTAAAAGCGAATAACTACACTGTTCAAATAGGCGACAATGTAATTCAAGCAGTTGGAAAATAATATTACTTCATCTATGGATAAAAATATTTTAGAAGTAGTATTGTTTAAAATCTTATAAGAAAAAAATATTAGAAAACACCCTCTTTGCAGGTTAATTGCTAAAGAGGGTGTTTGATTGTTTTACACAGAAAAACAAAAATTGATTTTTGCTCTTCTTTTAAAACCTTATTTATGATAAAATACTATCGGAATGTATTTATATTAAATAATTTTTTAGGAGGGACGAAATGAATAATTTATTGGCAAGCTGGAACAAGATAAGTCTGGTTAAACGTATAATAATCGGTTTAATTATCGGTATTATATTAGCACTTACAGTTCCGCAACAAGCAAAAGGTGTAGTAATTCTCGGCTCTTTATTTGTAGGAGCTTTGAAAGCGATTGCACCGATACTGGTACTTTTCCTGGTGACATCTGCAATTTCACAGCACAAAGCAGGGCAACAGACAAATATGAAGTCCATCATCGTGCTTTACCTGCTTGGAACATTTTTAGCAGGACTTATAGCAGTAATTGCAAGTTTTGTATTTCCGCTTACACTTACACTTCCCGGAACTGAAAGTATGGGAGAATTAACTCCTCCCGGTGGAGTTGTAGAGGTTCTTAAAACGCTTCTTATGAACATTGTTGACAACCCTGTAAAAGCACTGTTTAACGCAAACTATATAGGAATTCTTGCTTGGGCGGTTCTTTTAGGAATGGCACTTAAGAATGCGGCTCAATCTACTAAAGATATGATTTCTAATGTTGCTGATGCTTTGGCTCAAATGGTTAGATGGGTAATCAGTTTTGCACCGTTCGGTATTATGGGATTGGTGTTCGACTCTATAGCTACAAGCGGGATAGAAACGCTACTCGGATATGGTCAGCTTATAGTTTTGCTTGTCGGAACTATGCTCTTTGTAGCACTGGTTGTAAATCCTGTTATAGTTTATGTAAACATTCGTAAAAACCCTTATCCGCTCGTATTTAAATGTCTTAGAGACAGTGGAATTACGGCGTTCTTTACTCGCAGTTCGGCTGCAAACATTCCTGTTAATATGAGCCTTTGCGAAGAGTTAAACCTTGATAAAGACACTTACTCAGTATCTATTCCCTTAGGTGCAACTATAAATATGGCAGGAGCTGCGATTACTATTTCAGTTCTCACTCTTGCAGCGGTTAACACCTTGGGTATCGAAGTTGACTTTGCAACAGCGGTTATCCTGAGTGTTCTTTCAGCAGTTTCTGCGTGCGGAGCATCAGGAGTTGCCGGCGGTTCATTACTTCTTATACCTCTTGCTTGCAGTTTATTCGGTATTCCAAATGATGTGGCTATGCAAATGGTTGGAGTCGGATTTATAGTCGGAGTTATCCAAGACTCTTGTGAAACAGCTCTTAACTCTTCGACAGACGTATTGTTCACTGCTACAGCGGAATATGCAAAAATGCGTAAAGAAGGAAAATCTTTTGAGATAGTTGCGAAGGGAAAACATTAAAAATTTTTTTAAACTATTTAGAATTGCGTAAAAACCGATTTCTTTAATATACGGAATCGGTTTTTTTATGTATAAATCATAAAAAATAAATTCTACTATACAGGTTGACAATAAAGAAATTAGGTGTGAAAATAAGAGAATAACACAATGTTAAAAAGATTTATAATTATATAAATCTTATTAGATAAAACATATACATTACAACGAAAAACAGTGATACTATGTGTAAAATAAGGAGGAAGGTTATGTTTAGAGAAATAAGAAAAAAGAAAAACGAAATGAAGGAAGATGTTACCAAAGCACTTCTTAAAAATGCAAGGAGAGGGATTTTAGCTGTAAACGGAGATAATGGATATCCTTACGCAATTCCTGTGAATTATCTGTACGATGAAGAAAAACAGCGAATATTTTTTCATGGAGCTCGTGCAGGACACAAGGTGGATGCACTAAAATCTTCCGACAAGATCTGCTTTACTGTTTATGGAGATGAAATAGTAAAAGAAGAAGAATGGGCACCATATTTACAAAGTGCAGTTGTCTTTGGAAGATGCCATTTGATGGAGAATAATGACAAAACGCTTGAGGCGCTAAAGCAGTTTGCAATGAAATATTATCCGAGTGAAGAAATGGTTATAAAGGCTATAGAATCCGGCGGAAAAGCAGTTCAGATGTTTGAAATAGAGATAGAACATATCAGTGGGAAAGAGGTACAGGAAAAGTGATCACATTTTCAAGGCACTAAAGGAGAAAAATATGGAAAATACAGTATATCCAAATATACAGATTGATTTAAAAAAACTGTATAGCAATGCAAAAAAACTCGTAACCTATACCAATGAACGAGGGATAAACATCACGGGAGTGGTAAAAGGAAGTAATTCATCCACGGAGATTGCAAAAGAGTTTATCAAAGCAGGTTGCATAGGCATAGGTGACTCCAGAATAGAAAAGATTGCGAAATTAAAAGAAGAGGGAATAACTGATGACATTTTGCTCCTTAGAGTGCCTATGCTTTGTGAGGTAAAGCAGGTAGTTAAGTATGCTGACGTAAGCCTAAATTCAGAGGTAGTTGTCTTAGAGGCTTTAGATAAAGAGGCAAAAATTCAGGGAAAAAAACACAAAGTAATTTTAATGGCGGATTTAGGAGATTTAAGAGAGGGTTACATAGACGAAGAAGAACTTATTAAAACTGCCGTATATGTAGAAACCAAGCTGAAAAATCTTCATTTTTACGGAATAGGAACTAATCTGGGTTGTTTCGGTGCGATTTGCCCTGATGAAACGAATTTAGGAAAATTAGTCAATATAAGCGAAAAGATTGCGTCTCTTATAGGAAGAAAGCCGGAGATAGTGTCAGGCGGTGCGACTACTTCGCTGCCTTTGCTGTTTGACGGCAAAATGCCAAAGGGAATAAATCATCTCAGAGTGGGAGAGGCTATACTTTTAGCCAGAGACTTAATAGATTTTTGGGGATATCCTATGGAAGGATATCACACAGATACCTTTGTACTTCAGGCACAGGTAATAGAGGTAAAAGAAAAACCGTCTTATCCTATAGGTAAGATATTTGTAGATGCTTTTGGAAATACTCCTAGGTACGAGGACAAAGGAATAAGAAAAAGAGCACTTATAGCATTAGGAAAGAAAGATATAGGACATCACGAAAGCCTCATTCCTAAGATGAAAGGGGTAACGCCGGAAGGAAGTAGTAGCGACCATGTGATTTTGGACGTAACTGAGGCGGAAAAAGAGATAAAAGTAGGAGATATATTGGAATTTGAACTTTATTATCAGGCTATGCTCTACCTTACAGCTTCGAGTTCCGTAAAAAAAGTTTATTTTTAATTATAAAATAACTCATTGAAATTATTTTGTTTCCAAATGTATTCAAAAGTTAAGGATAGGTTTAGATTAAAAGCATATGTAGTTAACATATGCTTTTAATTGTGTGGTGAATAAATTTGGAGTTTTAATTTATTAGGTGTTAAAAACAAGAGGCTGCTATATGATTTTCATAATTTTATGTCTATAGCTCCTTTATCATTTGCATTTCTTTATAGTGTTTATTTAGAAATATATATTCAACTTCTTTAACTTCTGTAAATCCGATATCCATATACATTTTTCTTGCAACGGTATTTTCTAAAGATACACTTATGTATATTTTGTAAGCATTGTGTTTTTTCTTGAAATAGTCTAAAAATTCAAGAACAGCTTTTTTTCCGTAGCCTTTTCCTTGATATTTTTTATCTATCATAAAACGGCTCATAGACCAGCCTGAAAGGTTCTCGTCATAGTCGTAAAGAATAAATCCGACCATTATGTCTTTATCATAAACACCTAAAGTATAGATATTGTCTTCGTAAAAAGACTCAATGAGAGATTGCTTATTATCAGCTACAAAATGTTCTTGAGATTTATCAACTTCCAAAGTTATACAATCCCAATAGTTTGATTTATCTATTTTTTTAAAATCCATTTTATCACTCTTTCCCAATTTAAATTTGCTTGTAAATTATCCCTAGATTATTTTACAAATAAAAATTTGTCGATTACAAAAATTTATACACACACATATACCATACAATGAAAAAACAGTGCTTGCTTTGTAAAAATATGGATTTACTCGAAACAAATTTCTATCGGCTGAAAAAGAGGTGTCCTACCTCTTTCAGCCTGAAAAATCGTCTTGATTTTTCTACGAAATTTTTCTTTCTCATAAACCTCATATTTTTTAACAAAGCTACGCAAGATTTTTCTTATGTACTTGTATATGCTTGTGCATAAATTTTTCATATCACTAATAAATTATCCAA
>JBHASY010000083.1:0-3154 GCA_041831635.1 Acetoanaerobium sp.
CGTTACTAAGGTAACATTTTGTTCCTTAGCTCTACTTCTTTTTTTTGATGTTTATCAAAATATTTAGGACAACATTGGAATTACTTCTAAAATCGGAAGGCAACTCTGACATAATAACAAAAGAAGGATTGCAAGTTTATTATTTAAGTAAAGATGATTTATTAATTGTCTTTTCATTGGGTGAATATCAATCAGGAAGATATATGTTATTTTTGGAAGGAATATGGCAAAAATAAAAGACATATTTTCTTATTTCTCGCGTTGGGATAGCATTGGGCTTAACTGTGCAGGATGTAAGCATTTTCAAGCACCTCCACAGTGGCCTGACATAGACAAGCAAAGCAGATGTGAACTGCACAATATTTCATTAGCCGTGCAAATAGGCAAGGATGGTTATATGCAGGGTGAGTGGTTTTGCTCTTCGTTTGAAGGACGAGCAGATGAGCGGGCATATAAAGAGTTTTTATCGTTAAAACCGAAACTTGAAAAAGATGTCTTATACTGCGGTTACGGCAATGATGGAAACTTAAAAGAAGTAGATATGAATAAACTGAAAATTAAAGTATCGATGGCAGAAAATATCAATGCTATATTACATCATATAAAATTGAGAGGGGGAAAAAAATAAATGAACACAACACTTTTTCCAAATTGGACATTAGACGAAATAGATGAAACTGGGGCAATTTCGGAATATTTTCATAATGAAAAAATGCCTTTCACCGAAGATACTATGATTAATTGCCTTAAAATGAAGCGTAATAAATACGAAATCTATTGGTCTGTTTTAGCTCTGCGTATGCTCGGAACGCAGAAGGCAATTCAATATTTAAAAGAAGTTACCACTTATAAGAACTTAGATGTGCAGGGTGCAAGTGTTTTAACGATTGCCTACTTAGCCGAGGGGACTGAAAATAAATATTTGGCGAGCCTCTTGTTAAATCAGGATTTCAAAGCAAAGTGGTATGCCGTTGTTGCCTTCAATTACAAACCAGACGGCGAAGCTGTTCCTTATGCAGCTGAGTACGGCTTGAAAAGAATCAAAAGTTCAAATAATAAACCGGAAGCGGGTTCTTTAATAGTTGAGTATCTTGCAAGATACGCCCCGGAAAATGAACTTGCAAAAAAGATATTTGCAAGGATAAATAAAGACTTCGAGAATCTTTCTCCCAAAGAACAGGAAGTTTTTACAGCGAATTTTCCGCATATCTTTAGAAATGGATATGAATAAAATTTTAACTACAACAGTAATGGTAATTTTTACTCTCTTAGTTTTTACAACCGATATGGTGCTGATTACGCGTTTTTTCACCTTGATAAAACAGAGAAGATATAATGATTCGACTCCGCTCTGGGGCGGACTTCCCGATTATTTCCCAAAAATTGAGAATAAATCTGTTAAAACTTTATTGAACTATATCACTCTGAATATTGCGGTGTATATCATCGGGTACTATTTTCCAAGCAAATGGCCTGTTGCCAGACCTCTTAAATTTTCTTTTGATATTGTTATCGAAGGGTATAGATTTTTAGTGTCGTCTATAATAACGTCCCTTATTTTAGCTATTAGCCTGCTCACACGCAAAATAAAGATTTGAGAGAATAAAGTTTCATCAAAGATTTACTACATTGAGCTTATCATTATTCCAATAATTATTATTCTTTCTCTTTATTTTTTTGACAGTATTTTTGATAATCTTGCAAAGAATGGAACAGTATAAGAGAATAATACAGTTGCAAAAATCGTTAAAAGATGATAGAATAAATATGAGGAGATAGAATATGGAAATTATTTTGAGTGCTGCAATCGGCGGAGATATTACGTCTGAAATTGATGGAGCAAAAATCATTCATTCATCAATAATAAAAATGAGAAAGCCCCTAAAGCAGAATTTTGCAGAAACCTCCTTTGAAGGGCTTGACAGAATAAAAATCAATATCTATATCAGTGGAGATGTTTCTTCATACACCGAGAAGACCGGTATTACCAATACTCGGTACTACAAGAAAAAAAAAGAATATACGGCGGAGTTTTGTGAAGAACTTGAGTAAAAT
This sequence comes from Acetoanaerobium sp., assembly GCA_041831635.1. Taxonomy (GTDB): domain Bacteria; phylum Bacillota; class Clostridia; order Peptostreptococcales; family Filifactoraceae; genus Acetoanaerobium. The sequence goes on from JBHASY010000083.1 coordinate 2,056, forward strand.
TATCAAGAATAGACTTAAAACAGATGGTCATAATTTTGACGTGAATCTATTTAAAGAAATCGTTCTTAAAAGTTTAGCGGAGATTGGATAAGAATATGATAAATTATCCTAAAGAAGCAATAGATGATCAAAGCATTGAATAATTATAGGAAATATCAATGAAACTAAGAAAAGAGATAGACCCCGATTTTGAAACAGCAGAGAAGCTTTATCCTGAAGTTTTACGGCTCGTTCTGGCTTACGCTGAATATTGCGATGAAAACGGAGATGAAGGCAATATTGAATATGTAAAACTGACAAATACGCTTCATCAAATGACTGGGAAGGATATGTCGCAGTATGATCTTTCGGAGTGGTGGGAAGGAGAAGGCGCAGAAGTTCTCGCTTTCAGGATTTCCCTGCCCGCTCCCAAAGCTGTAAGAGATATAACAAAAGAAGAGTTGAGCAAAATCGTTAAAAGGCTAAAATCTCCGATTGTCATAGATGAAGATGATGCTAACTTCAAATCTCAGTTTAGTTATTATCTTGATGATTATTATTATAGTTTCTTAAAGCTGAATTTTGCGACTTTCGATATTTCATTATTCCAGAGAAACAAAGACAAGAACGTGAAATACTTCGAGTACGAGGAGAGAGAAATAGTAGAGAGGCTGTGGAATGGGAAAATTCATTCAATTTAAAAGAATATGTGTGAGGGATGTTCTTTTGGGGAGAAGTATGGCAAAAATAAAAGATATATTTTCATATTCTTCGCGCTGGGATAGCATTGGGATTAACTGTGCAGGATGTAAGCATTTTCAAGCACCTCCACAGTGGCCTGATGTAGATAAGCAAAGCAGATGTGAGCTGCACAATATTTCATTAGCCGTGCAAATAGGCAAAAGCGGCTATATGACAGGTGAATTGTTTTGCTCTTCATTTGAAGGACGAGCAGATGAGCGTGCATATAAAGAGTTTTTGTCGTTACAACCGAAACTTAAAAAAGATATTTTATACGGCGGTTACGACAGGGATGGAAACTTGAAAGAAGTAGATATGAATAAACTGAAAGGCATTGTTAAATCGTTATAGTTTTTGAAAACATCAAAAGATTTAACAC
>JBHASY010000084.1:0-7210 GCA_041831635.1 Acetoanaerobium sp.
ATGATTTAAATTAAGAATAAGAGGGAAAAATTAAAAAATTATTATTGACCGGTTAAGGATATAATAGATGAAAATTATAATAGTATGCGATGTTTTATGTGAGATTATAGGAATTGCCATATTCAAGGTAGAATAGCTTGGATACTTGAAGATTATATTGATAGGGATATATAAAGGTATAAAAGGAGCAATGGTTAGTATGAAAATGACTGTAATAGTAGATAATGTTTCTTCAGGCGAATTTGCAGGAGAATGGGGTTTGTGTATTTTGGTGGAGCATTTTGGGAAAAAGATTCTTGTAGATGCCGGAGCTTCGGATTTATTCGCAAAAAATATGAAACAGCTCGGATATGATATTTCAGATATTGATTATTTGGTCTTAAGCCATGCGCATTATGATCATGCAAACGGAATACCGTATTTTTTTAAAGAAAATGAAAAAGCAAAATTATATTTAAGAGAAACGGTTCAGGAAAACTGTTATTATAAAAAACTGATATTTAGAAAATACATCGGAATCCCTAAGGGTCTTATGACCGAGTATGAAGAGAGGATAAAGATTGTTTCGGGAGACTATAAATTGATGCAAGGAGTTTATTTGATCCCGCACAAAACACCTGGCCTTGAATTAGTCGGAAAGAAAGAAAATATGTTTCAACGCACAAAAAATGGTTGGAAACCTGATGATTTTTCGCATGAACAAAGTCTTGTCATAGATACGGAAAAAGGACTGGTAATCATCAATTCCTGTTCTCATGGTGGGGCTGTTAATATCATAAAAGAGGTAAGAGAAACGTTTCCGGACAAGTTTGTTTACGGAATAATAGGAGGTTTTCATCTTTACAATAAATCAGATTCTGAGGTAAGAAATGTAGCTTTAAATATTAAAGATACAGGAATAGAGTTTGTATGTACAGGGCACTGTACGGGAAAAAGAGCTTATGAAATCATGAAAGAGGAGCTTAAGGAGCATCTGGCACAGCTAAGTGTAGGACTGAAAATGGAATTTTAATATTTTTACAAAATTTTTGGCATAATGGGAATTGTCGATGATTCTTTTTTATACTTGCTGATTAGAAAAATGATTATAGGTGTATAATTTTTTTTAGAGAGTGTTACATCGGTTACGTAATGAAAGAGTGTGTTATAATATTATGTTATATTATATATAAAAAGTTTTTTTAGGAGGAGATTACAATCAGTAGGTTGGAAGAGGAGTTTGGATTTAAACCGATAGGAATAAATTCTAAAGACGAGTTATCAAAATATTTTAATAAAGTAAGATATGAAGCTTGCGAATATAGTTTTATGACTATTTATATGTGGCAACACGTGTTTAATACAAGCTATAAAATAGAAAACGGATATATGAATATATTCGGAAGAATGGACGATGTTTACTTTGCTATACAGCCTGTAACTGAGGAAGAAAATTATCAAAAAGCTTTTGATACTATGGAAGCTTATTTCAAAGGATTAGGACAAAAATTAAATCTAAGAGCGATAACAAGGCCTTGGGTGAACTATCTATCTGAGAGATATCCAGACAGATTTGAGTTAATCGAAGAAAGAGATTCTCACGATTATTTTTATGAAGCGGAAAAGTTAAGGACGTTATCCGGAAGAAAATATCACTCAAAAAAAAATCACTACAATGCGTTTTTGAAAGAATATACAGACAGATTCGAATATAGGAGGTTGGAGTGTAGAGATTTTCCTGAAGCTATTGATTTGGTGGAAAGATGGGCACAGGACAAGGAAAAAGATCAACATTTGCTGGGAGAAAGGCTTGCTGTAGAGAAAGTTTTTAGAAATTATCCTAAGCTTACAGAAACTAAAGTAGGAGGAATTTATATAGACAACAATTTAGAGGCATTTACTTTTGGAGAAATGCTTAATCCAGATACGGTAGTAGTACATGTAGAAAAAGCTAATCCGGAAATAAGAGGGCTTTACACCGCCATCAACAAATTGTTTTTGGAAAATGAATTTCCTGAGGTAGAATTTGTAAATCGTGAAGAAGACTTAGGACTTGAGGGGTTGAGACAGGCAAAACTTTCTTACAAACCTCTTAAACTAATAGAAAAGTATACTCTGCTTGAAAAGTAGGAGGGAGTTATGTCAAAGATAAGATATGCTTTGAAGGAAGAAATGAGTGAGATAAGAAATTTATGGGAATACTCATTTTCAGATGATGAAAGTTTTGTAGATTATTATTTTGAAAAAAGATATGACCCAAGAGTTAATTTAATAGCTAAAGATGATTCGCTGCTAGCCTCTCTTCAAAGAAACCCATATAAAATAAACATAGGTAGCGATTTGCAAGATACCGCATATGTGGTAGGTATAAGCGTGTATCCTGAGCATAGAGGGAAAAAACTTACTACGAAACTTTTAAATAAAGCTTTAGAGGAAGCCTATGATTTGGGAGAGAAAATATCTTTGCTTATGCCTATAGATACTTCTATATACAGGAGATACGGCTATGAAAATTGTTTTAGTCTATATAGCTTTGAGGTAAATTTATCCGATATCGAGCATAAAAATAGTAAGACTGTAAGTGTTGAAAGAATAACTAAGATGACAGATGAATTTGCAGATTCATTGATAGGGATTTATTCTAAAAAAGCAGAAAACTGGGATATTTATCTGGAAAGAGATAGAAGACATTACTACACATATTTCGAAGAGGTAAAGGTAGAATCAGGAGAAGTTTTTTTAGCAAAAAATGAAGCTGATGAACCTATAGGATATATGGTGTTTTACCCTAAAGCGGAAACTTCCAAAGGGTATGTGAGAGAACTTTTTTATTTGGATTTTAGGGCATTAGAGTCTTTTATGTCACTTATAGCAAGTCATAAGACTCAAATTAACAGTGTTACGATACAGCAACCTGTAGACTCTCAGCTTATGTATTATTTTGGATTTAATAATAAAATATATGTAAACCTAAAACCGTTTATGATGGCTAGGATAGTAAATGTAAAATATGTGTTTGAAAAATTGGCAAAAGATATGATTTTAGATTTAAATATAAGGATAGATGATGCAATATTAAATCAGAATAATCAAGTTTTTCATATCAAAAACGGTTCTGTTTCAACTTCTTACAACGAGCCGGATGCAGTGATGGATATAGGAACCTTAACTCAGCTTTATATGGGAGCGGTAACAGTTTCGTCGGCCTATGATTTAGGAAAAATTGAAATGCAAAGACCGGTGTTATCTCAGCTTGACAGATTATTTTACAGTAAGATTTCATATGTGAATGAATATATTTAGTTTTGTAGCGATACACTATTTATTGATAGAGGAGTGATGTTTATGTAAAATGGTAGGCAAAGGAGGAAGACTTATGAATAAAACTCAAAAATTAGTTACCTACAGTTTGCTTATGGCACTTGTTTGTTTAGGCACGATGTTTATCAAAATACACGTACCTGCGACTAACGGCTACGTTAATATAGGAGATGCTTTTATCATCATTTCTTCGCTTATGTTCGGTCCTGTAGCCGGAATGATTGCCGGAGGGATAGGTTCCGCTATGGCGGATTTGCTATCAGGATATGCACATTTTTCTGTGTTTACCCTTGTAGTAAAAGGTATCGAAGGATACATCATAGGCTGGCTGTTTCTTAAATTCGGAAAAAGTAAACTTGTAGGAATGTACAGCTCTTTAGCGGGAGTTACATTTATGGTTTTCGGTTATTTTGTAGTCGAAACCGTTATGTATTCAAGTTATCAGGTAGCACTTCAAAGCGTAGTGTTTAATGGAGTTCAGGCACTGGCTTCGTTTATTATAGGATACCCTGTGTTTGCCTATATATCTAAAAATGTGAAGCTTAAATTTAATACACAGTCTTAGTTTTGTGGGATCGAATTTTTCAAATTTACTTGAAAAAACAAAAAACTTAATGCTATCATCAGGTTGTAGTCCATTTAGAGTATTACAACAATAAAATCCCTATGCAGTACAAAATCAGTTTAATATAGAAGATCTTATATGTTTTCATTTTTGAAAAAATAAAAAGTACAGTTGTGTTATATAAACAACCGAATATGAAATTGAAATGTGGTGGCGCTAAATGAGAATTTCTATTTAGAAACACCACATTTTAATTTGCTTTAAATATGAGTAAAATCTTAATTTTAAGTGCTTTAGATTATTTTATAATTTGTGAAGGAGAATGATTAAGAATAAATAAATTGACTGAATACAAAAAATACTTCATCATAGTTATATAGAAAAAGAATGGATGATTGATTATGAGAAGATACTCTTTTGCCATATTTATTTGTATTTTTACGGTTGCAGTAGTTATGCTTATATATCGGGAATTGAAATTTGAAGAAATGCAAAGGATTATAGTTCATAGAGAGTATAAGGTAGAGCAGATAGAGAAAAGACAAAAGTACACTATGATTTATTCGAAGGATACGGCTATTATTTTGTATGAAAATTTTGAAACCGACTTTGATGTCGATATACTTCCAGGAACTGTGGTTGAAGTTAAAGGAACTGCGATTGCACTCAAAGGATATAAGCAAAGAGGGTATGCAAACTATTTAAGATCGAGAGGATATAATTATTTAGTAAATGGAAAAATAAATGATGTAGTAAGTCATAAATCTGATTTTAGAACTTTGATATATAAGACGAGAGAAAATTTAGGGCATTATATAGACTATATTTACAGGGTAGACGCTCCTTTTGTAAAGGCTTTGATTTACGGGGATAAAGCTGAGATAAGCGAGAATGACACGGAGCTTTTTTCTAAAACAGGAGTTTCTCATCTTTTGGCGATATCCGGTTTTCACATTGGGTTACTGGCATCTATGGTGCTTATTTTACTTAAAAAGTTTCCAAGCAATTTTAAACATATGATAGCTTTAGCAGTTGTGTTTATTTATGTTTTACTTACAGGAGCAAGACCGTCTGCTATAAGAGCGGGGATTTTCTATTTGATGTACATAGCAAGCATTTTCTGCTGTAGAAGATATGATGTTATAAGTAGTGCATTTGTACTTTCAAGTATCCTCATTGCCTTTAATCCTTATATTTTGTATGACATAGGTTTTGCTTTATCTTTTATGGCTGTTATTTCTATAGGTATGTTTTATCAAATCATAAATGCGGCTTTTTTAAGGATAAAAATATTTCCTGACTATATATCAAATCTAATAAGTATGACAATATCGGCTCAGATTTTGACTTTGCCGCTCACATATTTTTATTTTCAGAGAATATCGGTTATATCTGCTGTTTCCAATTTAATAAGCGTACCTCTGGTTACTTTGATTTATCCGTTTATGCTCGCTTCGTTATTTTTTTACAAGATACCGTTTTTAGGAGATTTGTTGGTTGGTACGGTTAAAACTTTTAAATTTATCTTGTATTATTTTAATCAAAAAATTTCTGAGATTTATTTGACTTATATTGATTTTGAATCATCGAGTATTTATACTCTTATGATTTTATATGCTCTTATATTTGCAATTTATTTTATTTTTACAAGCTATACCTTAAAGGAGAACAAAAATGAATTACAGGGATTTGCTGAAAAATATTGACGATGAAAAAAATAGAGTTTATCTCATATATGGAGAGGAAACTTATCGTATAGAAGAAACACAGGAGTATTTTAAAAATAAACTGGAAACTGCATTTAGAGATTTTAATTTTACTGTCATTGATGACAAAATCCTAGATGTAGATAAGATGATAGAAAATTTTGAATCAGTTCCGTTTATGGACAAAAATAGACTTGTAGTGATAAAAAACAGCGAGATATTTAAAACAGGTACTAAGGGGCTTTCGAAAGAAGATGAAAAAAAAATACTTTTATATCTTGAAAATCCGTCAGAAACTACTGTAGTTTTATTTTCTCCTTCTGAGGTAGATAAACGCTCGGTGTTATTTAAAAATATTAAGAAAAACCATTGTATTTTTGAAGCAAATAAGCTTGAATTACCTGAACTTAAATCGTGGTGCAGATCGGTTTTGAAAAAATCGGGTGCTATCATAGGAGATTTGGAGTTGGCAAATTTTATCGAAAAAACAGGATATTATTATAAAGACTCCGAAAAAAATTTAAGAGATTTAGAAAATGAACTTATAAAACTTTCAGCTTTGCATCAAAAACAGGGAGAAATAACTGCCGGAGATATAGATTTAGTGGTTTTTCAAAATTTTGAAAACAATGTATTTAAGCTTATAGATGATACTTTCATCGGAGATTTAAAAGAGGCTTTGATTGGGTTTAATCATATTATTGATTCGGGAGAGTCGGCTTTGATGATTTTGACTATGTTAGGAAAACAGCTTTCTCTTATAAATAAGTATCATATTTTAAAATCAAAGGGCTATAATGAATCTCTTATAGCACAAAAACTGTCTACTCATCCATATACTGTGAAAAAAGCGGGAATACATTCTCAAACATTAGGGTACAAAGAAGCTCTGACCTTGTTAAATTGCTGTGTTGATACCGACTACAAAATTAAAAACGGGCAGATAAATGAAAAAACAGGTGTTGAACTTTTACTTACCAAAATATATAAGAAGATTGGGTGATGTTATGAAAAATGTTGAAATGAGAACTTTCAGGCGTGATAATGACGGAAGGTATCACCGGACATAATTAAAAAAGGATAACTCACTGAAAAAGCAGTCATCCTTTATGAAAACTATTAAAACCCCAAATAAAAGGGGTTTTTTATTTATGATAAAAACATCATAGCAATCTTCTCTATGTCAACAAGCCAAAACTTACTCTGTATTAGTTAGCTTTAGCAGCGTTTAATTTAGAAGCTAATTTTGAAACTTTTCTGGCAGCGGCATTCTTATGAATGGTTCCTTTAGCTGCGATTTGATGGATTTTCTTTTGAGCGTACTTGAAGTTTTCAGCAGCAGCCTCCATATTTCCTTCAGCTAGAGCAGCTTCAAATCTTTTAATTGCTGTTTTTATTTGAGATTTTCTCATTCTGTTGATAAGAGTTTTCTTAGCAGTAACAGAAATTCTCTTTTTAGCGGATTTAATATTTGCCAATATACTCACCTCCTATATTTATGATTATTACAATTCGTCAACAAGGGATATTCTACCAAATAAACAAGTAAAAGTAAAGGACAAAAAGCCTTATATCGCAAAAAAAATATTAAGTAAGTTAAGGAATTTTGGAAAGCTTTATGAAAAATGTTAAAAATCAT
>JBHASY010000085.1:0-2848 GCA_041831635.1 Acetoanaerobium sp.
TCACTTGTTTTCAATAGCGTCTTCCTTTCTAGTATACATCTATTCCTCTAAAATAATATTTTAGAATTTGATCAAAAGAATAGCCTGAATCTGCCATCTTCTTTGCTCCGTATTGACTCATTCCAAGACCATGCCCGTAGCCTTTTCCTTGGAACACATATTCTTGAGAAGTAATAGTGGCGCTACTACCGTAATTATTAGTATTTAAAAACAACTGTAAGTCATCAAGTGCCGAATTATAAGAATCGTTTATCTTCGCAGTTTGAGAGTTTATGGTAAACCAAGTACTTTTCAAATTGGAATATCCAAAAAAAGCTCTTATGCTTTCTTTCTCTATGCTGGTTTCTCCTTTATCTCCCACAAAGGTCAATTTTAAAACCCTTCCATTTTCAGAAACCTTATCAATCCTTATTCCTGAGAGTTTTCCTATGTTTTTACTCTTGTTTTTTAGAAGTTTTTCTACATCTGCTTTAGATATCTTGTATTCCCAATAATCATTAGGAGATCCAAGTGAAAATGAATCTTCTACTCCTCTAAGATATGGTACGGAATTTGACCAAACATTTTCTGAATTTTCAGTTTTCCCACCACTGGACGAGTGATAAAATAAATCAGCGATATCGCCATTGTAGTAAGCTAATATTCCTCTTGTTTCATCTACAGCTTTAGTTGTATTTATATGTTCGCCTGCAACCCCACCATAAACTTGAGAGTTTTGAGTAGTAGATAAATCAAAGCCCAACGATTTATATTTATTTAAGTTTTTAACTGCATAATTTCTTGCCGCTACTGCTTGGGCTTTTAAGGCTTCTTTATTCCATGTTGCAGGCATTTCCTTTGCAACTACACCATATATATACTCCTCGATAAGAAGTGTATTTATTACTGTAAGCTTGTTTGAACTGTCAGGTAAAAAGCTTATACTTCCTCTATACGGTTTATTTTGAACTTCAATATATTCCTGAAGATAAGAATTAGAAAATCTTAATTTAATTGAACTGTCATAAACAATGATAGGTTTGTTTGACGAAGAAAACAATCCGATATTTCCGCCGATTTTAGGATCAAATATAGTATTGGCTTTATCTGAATAAGTTGCTATTCTATATCCATCTGAACTTATGTATACAAAACTGTTATCAAAAAACCCTTTAGAGGTTGCTATTTCAACTAAAGCTGTATTTAAATCGGGATAAGTTTCACTAAACGCTACAATTCCTTGATTTACAGGAGCTACTGTATACGAACCATCCCCAAATACAGTCCCTAGAAAAAAATTGTTTTCATCTAATACAGTTAAATCAGAAGCTTTAATTTTAGCCTGAGATAACGCAGTAGAGCCAAAGTAAAGACCTATTCTTATATTTTGAGTGGTAGTAAGACTCGAAAATACGGGAGTTTTTAAACCTGTAAAACAAGTAAATATGACTATCATAACTATCAAAATTTTATTTATAAATTTCATAATTAAAAACCTCCTATCTTTTATACTTAAAATGTTCATATGCAAAATCAGTAGCTACTCTACCTCTTGGTGTTCTATTCAAAAAACCTCTTTGAATAAGAAACGGTTCGCAGACTTCTTCTATAGTTTCTTTATCTTCTCCTATAGAAGCTGCAAGAGTATCTAATCCGACAGGTCCTCCGGCAAAGTTTTTTATGATTGCTAAAAGTAATCTCTGGTCTACCTTATCAAGCCCTTCTTCATCAACTTCAAATACCAAGAGAGAGTCTTTTGCAATATTTAAACTTATTTTCCCATTTCCGATTACCTGAGCATAGTCTCTTACCCTTCTTAACAACCTGTTTGCTATTCTCGGAGTTCCTCTTGATCTTCTTGCAATCTCTATAGCCGCATCATTATCTATTGGAACAGCAAGTATTCTAGCTGATCTGGTTACGATTTCAAGCAACTGCTCTACAGAATATAAATCAAGGTTAAGTATTACACCAAATCTGTCTCGAAGCGGTGAGGTAAGCATTCCGGTTCTGGTAGTAGCACCTATAAGTGTGAACTTGGGAATATCAAGCCTTATAGATCTGGCAGATGGTCCTTTTCCTATTATTATATCCAGACAATAATCCTCCATGGCCGGGTATAGTATTTCTTCTACATTTCGATTTATCCTATGAATTTCGTCTATGAAGAGAATATCCTTGTCTTTGAGATTTGTTAAAATAGCCGCTAAATCTCCGGCTCTTTCTATAGCGGGTCCGGATGTAACTTTGATATCGACTCCCATTTCTGATGCAATTATATGCGATAGAGTAGTCTTTCCTAAGCCTGGAGGACCATATAAAAGAACATGATCTAGGGTTTCATTTCTCTTTTTAGCAGCCTCTATAAAAATATTCAGTTGATTAACCGCATTAGTCTGCCCTATATATTCACTCATATTTCGTGGTCTTAATGATATCTCAGACTCATCTTCTGTTTTAAGTGACGAATCAATCAACCTGTCTTTGTTTATGTCAAACATAGAAATACACCATCCTCAGTTTATTTCAATTCAAAAAGTGCATTTTTTATCAAGTCTTCAACGTGTAAGTTATTTATATCTTTGTCCATTTTTTTAATGATTTTTTTAATTACATCTTCAGACTCTCTTTTTGAAAAACCAAGACTAACTAATGCCTCTACTCCCTGCTCTGCTACACTTGACTTTGGTTCTTCATTTCCCAATTCTGTATTTTCAACATATACTACATCATTTATCTTATCTTTTAATTCTAAAACTACTCTTTCTGCTGTTTTTTTCCCCATACCTGAAATTTTCACAAGAGAATTTATGTCTGATTCTATTATTATACGTTTGATTCTTTCTGATTTATAAGTCGAAAGAGAAGA
>JBHASY010000086.1:0-22338 GCA_041831635.1 Acetoanaerobium sp.
AAAATAGGCTGTCTATTTTTCTTACTTAACAGGTTATAAAACTATAACTTTATGATAAGGTTTATAACTTCATCAATTACGAAGTCAGGTGTAGAAGCTCCTGCACCTACTCCTATACTATCATAAGTTTTTATTTTCTCCAGGTCAATATCTTTTGCTGTTTCTATTAAAAATGTATCACAATTTTTTTTTGATATCTCTGCTAATTTCTTTGTGTTAGAACTATGTCTGCCCCCTATAACAAACATAGCATCAACCCTTTGAGATAAATCCAAAACAGCCTGCTGTCTTTCTTTAGTAGCCGAACAAATAGTGTTATAAAACTTAAGTGTAAGCCCTAATGAAATAAGATATTCCTTCACAGAAAAAAAAACTTCCTCCGGCATAGTAGTCTGAACTACAACAGCATATTTTTCGTTCTTGTCAAAATCAATATGACAAAATTCCTCCAGATCACTGCCTATTATAGTGTTATCGTCACACCAGCCGCTTATTCCTTGAACCTCAGGGTGTGATTTGTTTCCTATTATTACGATATTATACCCTTTATTATACATATCGTAAGCAATTTTTTGTATTTTTTTTACGAAAGGACAAGTTGCATCTGTAATATAAATTTTTTTTTCATTACAATAATCGTAAATTTCCTTTCCTACACCGTGTGACCTTATTATAACATAGCTATTTTCAGCTATATTTTTTATATCATTCACTGAAAATATATTTTTCTCCTCCAGCATTTTTACTGCCTCATCGTTATGTATCAAAGGACCTAGAGTATATACTTCATCATTTTTGCTACTTTGAGAGGTTTTTATTGCAAGATCTACTGCCCGTTTTACTCCAAAACAATATCCGGCATACTCTGCCAACGAAACTTTCATCTACTGCTCCTTAACTAGATTTAATAATATTCATGACCTCGTTTGAAATATTCATATAATTTTCTTGACTAGAAGTATCAGTGTAATCTTTAGGAATTTCATAAACATCAAATACATTTATAACTATCTTGCTGAACAACTTATAGTCACCGTCTATTCTAACCGGTATTATCGGGGTGTCCGTTTTTAAGGCAAACATCCCAAGTCCGGCCTTTGCAGAGCCATCCTGCTCATCAGACCTTATCCTTGTACCTTGAGGGAAAATACCTAAGACCTCTCCTGATTTCAATAGTTTTAATACCCTTTTTATCGCAGTTATATCATTTTTGTTTCTATCTATGGGAATAACTCCTACTTTTTCAAAAAATTTTGCAAAAATTTTATATTTGAACAATTCTTTTTTTGCCAGGTAATGAATTTCTCTTTTCTTAAGAAAGCACGCAAGCAGCACAGGATCAAAATTGTGAATGTGGTTTGATGCCACTATATAAGATCTTCCTGTAGGCAGGTTTTCATTTCCATTTACCTCAACTCTATAAAGTATATTAAATACAACTCTTAAAATTGCTGTCAAAAAACTATAAAGACTCATTTTTAGAAATCTCCTCTACAATTTTTAATATTTTACCTACCACCTCATCTATTCTTAAATCACTGCTGTCAATCTCAATTGCATCATCTGTTTTGGTAAGTGGAGATATCTTTCTGGTCGAATCAAATTTATCTCTTTTTTCGATTTCAATCTCTATCTCATTTATGTCGACTTTTTCATTTTTTTCTATCAGTTCGTTATACCTTCTAAGTGCCCTTACTTTTACACTGGCAGTTAGAAATACCTTAAGCTGTGCATTTGGGAATACTACTGTTCCTATATCTCTTCCATCTAAAACACTACTGCTTTTTCTTGCTATTTCTCTCTGAAGAAAAACCAGCCGTTCTCTTACTTCTTTAATAGCTGAAACTGCTGATACGCTAGCTGTTACATCTTTGTTTCTGATTTCCTTTGATATATTGACACCGTTTAGAAAAATCTCATTATTTCTAAACTCCATATCTGTAGTTTCAAGCAATTTTGAAATTTCAGATATATCGTCAAAGGATATATTTTTAGATAAAACTTCATAAGTAAACGCCCTGTACATAGCTCCCGTATCTATATAAACATAACCTAATTTATCAGCTACTTTCTTTGCAATCGTGCTTTTTCCTGCTCCGGCAGGCCCGTCTATAGCTATTATCATTTTTCTACCTCTTTATCAGTTCAGATATGACGTATCATTCATAGTAAATATCGTAGCTTTTTTATTTTTGGTCTTTATTACATTCATAGCCAGATTTCCTTGAATTATATTAAATATTTTGTCAATAGAAGCGTTTAAAAACCCTAACAGTAACAATTTAACTACCATAGCATGAGTAACTATCAGAATATTTTTATTTTCGTACTTTGAATCTATCTCCCAAAAAGTCTTGTTTACACGTTCAAAAGCATCTATTACCCTCTCGCCATTTACAAAAGCAACTTTTTCAGGAGATGTTTCCCACAGCGAATATAATTCAGGGTAAGTCCTTTGAATTTCTTCTATTGTCAATCCTTCCCAAACTCCAAAATTTATCTCTCTAAATCCTTTTTCCAAATGGATTTCTGCCGATGGTCTGATTATTTTAGCTGTTTCATAGGCTCTCTTTAAATCAGATGAATATACCTCATCTATATGGATATGAGAAAAATTCTCGAAAAGCCGTTTCGCCTGATCTATCCCTTGCTTAGTAAGTTCTGAATTTTTTTGTCCTTGTGTTCTCTTCTCGGTATTCCAAACGGTTTTTCCATGCCTTACTATATAATATGTGTTCATATTTACCTCTCATGATACAACCTTTTATATTTTTCAAATCTAAATCATAGGTTTCAATATACGAAAAAATATAGTAACAACACAAGTTGTTAAATTACTTTTTATTTTTCGTCATAAATTTTATACTCTCTCCAAATTTCCTCCAGGTTGTCAAAATATCTGGTAATTTCTTCTTTTTTTCTCATTCCAACAGCCACTATCAGTGCATTTGCGACACTTAAAGGTGCAACTAATGAATCCACGAACGAAGCCATATTGCTTCTGGTTATCAAAGTTTCATCTGATAAAGTTGCGATAGGAGATAAATGACTGTCTGTAATAGACACTATTTCAGCGCCTTGTTTTTGTGCATATTGTAACAAATCAAAGGTACGCTTTGAATATCTTGGAAAACTTATTCCTATAACAAGGTCTTCTTTGCCTACTTTTAAAATTTGTTCAAAAACATCGCTTATTCCGTAGTTTACCAAAACTACATTGTCCAAAATCAAGTTCAAATAAAAACTCAAATACTCCCCTATAGCAGCAGAACTTCTAAGTCCTACTATATAGATTTTTTTAGCATTCAATAATTGATTTATCACATTTTCAAACGAAGTCGGATCTATTTCGTCAAGGGTGCCTTTTATATTCTCGATATCGGATTTCAAGACCTTTTTTAATATAGCAAAATCACTTGAATATTCCTTTGACATCTCCACTCGTTGAACAGTAGTTAGCTTAGTTTTAATGAGTTCTTGAAGAGATTTTTGTAGCAGAGGATACCCACTGTACCCCAGAGCATTTGCGAATCTAACTACTGTAGACTCGCTTACTCCTACTGTTTCCCCCAGTTTTGCAGCAGTCATAAAAGCAGCCTTATCGTAATTTGCTAAAATAAATTGAGCAATGATTTTTTGTCCTTTACTAAGTTTAGAAAATTTCCCTTGGATCAATGATATTAAATCTTTTTTTTCTGACTCACTACCCATATATAAATCTCCTTCGATTATAATTTAGTAAGCTGCACCCCTGCCTCAAATGCGGATATATTGAGCTTTTCCGTACCTTGTGGAACTCTTTCAAGTATTACATCCAGCACAGACTGATTTTCAAGTTCCGGTATAAGTTGGGTTAATACTCCCAGTGCAACTATGTTTGCAACCATAGTGTTTCCTATGTTTTCACTTGCAGTTTTTAAAATAGGCAACTTATAGATCATTGCCACTTCTATTTTATCATTAGTTTCTATATTTTCGTCCACTACTATTATCGAATTTAAATCTAAGTCGTGGATATATTGGTCAAAGGCATTTTGCGAAAGAGCAAGTAAAATATTTGGTTTTCTCACTTTAGGAAAAAATATTTCATCATCTGAAATTATAACTTCCGCTTTACTCGCTCCGCCTCTAGCCTCAGGACCGTAAGATTGACTTTGGACCGCATTTAATCCCTGATTTATAGCTGCCTCAGCAATTATAATACCTGCTAAAATCAGTCCTTGACCTCCTGAGCCGCTTAATCTTAATTCTGTTTTCATCATTCGTCGCCTCCTGTAGAAAACATCTCTATGATTTTGTCGTATTCTTCAGTATATTCAGGTTCTAAAGAATAGTGAAACTCTCCCATAAATAGTTTTCCTTCTAATTTTTCAGGAGATAGTTTGTCTTTTACCTTTATATCTACATAGGTTTCTTTTAGATAATTGAGTAAATCCACTGCTCCACCTTTTTTATTTTTTCTTCCGTAGTAAGTCGGGCAAGAACTTATCCCCTCTATCAACGAAAAACCCTTGTGATTTATTCCATTTTTTATATACTCAATCATTTTATTTGCGTGATATGCAGTAGCTCTTGCAACATATGTAGCCCCAGCACCCTTTGCAAGCGAACAGATGTCAAATGCTTTATCTATATTTCCGAAAGGTGCAGTAGTACCCCTTCCACCCTTTGGAGTAGTAGGTGAAAACTGCCCTCCCGTCATTCCGTAAATATTATTGTTAAAAACTATAGTCGTAATATCTATGTTTCTTCTACAAGCATGAATCAAGTGGTTTCCGCCTATAGCTGAGGCATCTCCGTCTCCTGTAACTACTATTACGTGAAGTTGCGGATTTGCAAACTTAACTCCCGTAGCAAAAGCTAATGCTCTTCCATGTGTTGTATGTAGTGTGCTAAAATCCATATATCCACTTGCTCTTGAAGAACAGCCTATTCCGGACACTATACACACCTTGTCTTTGTCCAATTTTAAATCTTCTATAGCAACAGCTATAGCTCTCATCAATATCCCGTGCCCACAGCCAGGACACCAAATATGCGGAAGTCTGTTAGTTCTCATACTGTGGCTTATTACTTCACTGGACATTTTACAACCTCCATAAATGCATCTATAATTTCTTCAGGAGATATGATCTCTCCGTTAGCCTTATTTACTCCTTTAACAATGTTTTTATCAACAGCGGCAAGCCTTACCGGTTCTATCATCTGTCCTAAATTCATCTCTGATACAAAAATATGTTTTTTATTTTTTGACAGCTCCTGCACTCTTTTTTCGGGAAATGGCCATACTGTCTTAGGTGCAAAATATCCTACATTATAGCCCTGTTTTCTAAGTATCATCACAGCCTCTTTTACTGACCTTACTATACCTCCAAAAGCAATAAACAAAGTTTCTGAGTCCTTGGCATTACCCTCCTCATAAATCAAAATATCGTCTAGATTATTATTGATTTTCGACATTAACCTATCGATTAACCTAGCAGCCTCTTTAGTGCTATTTGTAGGAAATCCGGTTTCATCATGCACAAGTCCTGTAATATTATATCTATATCCCATTCCAAAATTTGCCATAGCAGGGACACAATCCTCAGTAAATTCATAGGCTTTATATTCGCCAGGAGATACTGTAGGAAATTTTCTAGGTATGATTTTTAACTCTCCTTTTTGAGGAATTTCTATTTTTTCTCTGAGATGTCCTACTACTTCGTCCATCAATAATACAACAGGGGTTCTATATTTTTCTGAAAAATTAAATGCTGTTACTGTAAATTCAAATACCTCTCTTACAGTAGTAGGAGAAAGCGCTATTATAGGGTGGTCTCCATGAGTTCCCCATTTAGCCTGCATATAATCGCCTTGCCCCGGAGATGTAGGAAGTCCGGTACTAGGACCATTCCTTTGCACATTTACTATGACACAAGGAATTTCTGTGATGCAGGCATAACCTATATTTTCTTGTTTTAGCGAAAAACCGGGTCCACTTGTAGCAGTCATAGCTTTAGAGCCTGCAACTGATGCACCTATCACAGCAGCCATTCCTGCTATTTCGTCTTCCATTTGAATAAACTTGCCTTTGTATTTAGGAAGAAGTTCTGATGATACTTCTGCAATTTCTGTAGAAGGAGTTATCGGATAGCCGGCAAAAAAATTCATTCCTGCATAAATCGCTCCGTAAACACATGCCTCATTGCCCTGTAGTAATCTTATGTCTTTTTCCAACATTTACACCTCTTTCAAATAGATTGCATAATCCGGGCATCTGAGCTCACACTGTCCACATTTTATACATAAATCAGGTTCTAAAATAACTATCTTACCTTTTTTTAATCCCAAGATTTTCTTGGGACAAAAATAAATACAAATCCCACATCCCTTGCAACATTGTGGCTCTACCACCAATTTTTTGTCCAACTGTCACATCTCCTCAAGTATAATTTAAAAAAATTCTACGGATTAAGTTTAGCAAAATTAGCACCTATTTGCAAGATATGTTTCATACTAATAATAACTTTATTTCATTTGCAATATAAATTGCAGATTTTCCAGATTTAATTCTTCCATTTTTTTCTGCTCATTTTCCGTGACCAAGTTTGACAGGATTTTTTATGCTTCTTTTCAAACATAAAGTATTGATTCTCCGTTCTTTAATTCCCAATTTCCCCTAAATCTCTGAATTTTTTAAATATTCGTTCATAATTCACCTCACTGACATAAAAAAGACACAATCCACCCTTAAAATAGAATAGACTGTGTCTAATAATCAATACTGTAACTGGCTGACATTCTACAGTCCCTATAGTTTTGCGTCATACACTTTCATGTACTTTGCCACGATATCAAGCTAAAGGAAATTATACCCTCTCACTCGCACAATATCAACCTAAACTTTATCCACTTTTATCCCTGTCGCACAAGTATCGTTATTCTATATAGTTGAACTGCACCACAGCTGTGTGCAACGGTAGATTTAGCCTTTACCCTATCCTTTCTTAATTACAAACATCCAGTTTACACAGGGTGTATACAATCTTTTGAGTTATAAATAGCAGTTTCCAGTTTGTATTTTTTAGACCATTTGTCTTCTAAAAATTTTTTTGTAACATCAGGAAACAGTGCGTATGATAAAACTTCTTCCGTCGATGTTGCAAACTCTTTAATTTTATCTTTTATGATTTCAAATTGAGGCTCGATTAGATCTGCCGGTCTGCAAGTTATAGGTTCTTCATCACCTATGATTTTTTTTATAACCTCAGAGTTTATTTTTGCAGGAGGGTTTCCATACTGCCCTCTTACATATTCTTTTATTTCTTTTGGCACCATTTTATATCGTTCTTTCATAATTACATTCATAACTGCCTGAGTTCCTATCATCTGACTCATAGGAGTAACAAGAGGAGGATAGCCCAGTTCTTCTCTTACTTTAGGTACTTCCCTTAACACTTCTTCGTACCTGTCTTCCATCTGCTGTAGTTTAAGTTGGGAAAGAAGATTCGAAAGCATACCGCCCGGAACTTGGTATATAAGAGCATTTGGGTCTACTGAAGTAACTTTATTATTTAGCATACCGTTTTTAATATATTTTTCTTTTATCTCTTTAAAGTAATCAGATATCTCTGTCAGAATTTTTAAATTCAAATTTACTTCATAACCCATATTTATCAAAGTGGCTGCCATTGATTCCGTAGCGGGCTGTGACGTTCCCATCGCAAAAGGAGATATAGCTGTGTCTATTATGTCAGCCCCTGCCTCTATAGCTTTTAAATACATCATAGAGGCTACTCCACTGGTATAATGGCTATGAATTTGTAAATCCAAATCTACATTATCTTTTATAACCTTAACTAAATTATAGGCATCGCTCGGAAGTAAAATTCCTGCCATATCTTTTATGCATATACTGTCAGCACCTATATCTTTCATTCTTTTTGCAACTGATATATAATAATCTTCATTATGAACAGGGCTGGTCGTATAGGATATAGCACATTGAATATGAGCATTTTCTTTTTTCCCTGAGTTTACTACGGTTTCTATATTTCTCACGTCATTTAATGCATCAAAAACTCTGATAATGTCTATACCGTTTTCTATAGACTTTCTTACAAATAAATCTACTATGTCGTCAGAATAATGTTTATATCCCAGCAGGTTTTGTCCTCTTAAAAGCATTTGAAGATTCGTTTTCTTTACTGATTTTCTTATAGTTTTAAGTCTTTCCCAAGGGTCTTCTCCCAGATATCTAAGGCAAGAGTCAAAGGTCGCTCCACCCCACACCTCCAATGAGTAGTAGCCTGCACTGTCCAATTTTTCTAAAACAGGCAACATTTCTTTCGTGCTTAGCCTAGTTGCTATAAGGGATTGATGGGCATCTCTCAATATAGTTTCAGTAAAGCGAATCTTCTTCATATTATCCTCCTAAAAAAATCACTCAGAACTACAACTCATATTTTCAAAGAATTCTTTTGTATCTAAAAGCAAATAGTCTCCCTCTTCTCCCTTTAAATTTAACATAAATTCTCTGAAAAATAAAGGATTGAAACCAATTTTTGCATAAAATGATTTATCTCCTGCAATTTTTACTACAATTTTAGTAACTCCCATAAGGTCCATAGCATTGATGAGAGTTCTAATTAAGGCGTCTTTGATTAGTTCGTTCTCAGTTTTCATATACACATAATTCAACTTGCAAAACACGCCTTCAATTTCATAAAAACATGATCCTATAATTTCGTCATCTTCTTGAGCAACCATAATATTATGATTTATATATTCAGGTGGAACAACAGATCTTAAGGCTGATATTTTTTCGTTTTCTTCTTTTTTGTAATTTTTGAACAAAATCATTTTGTTAATCTCCTTTTAGCCCACATATATTCTTTAAGTATTCAAGTTCTTCTTTCGTTAATTTCCTATAGCTTCCCTCTTTTAAATCTGAAAGTGTCAGCTTTCCTATCGACACTCTTTTTAAATCCGAGACTTTTTTTCCAAGTGATGAAAACATTTTTCTTATTTGTCTGTTTTTTCCCTCTTTTATTCGTACTTCATAGCAATTGGCGGAAATAAGCTTTATCTTACTTTTAGCCGTTATATATCCACCTATGTCTATTCCTGACTTAAACTTTTCAAGTTCATCATTTGATAAAGCTGTGTTTACTTTGACCTCGTATACTTTTTCGATGTGGTATTTCGGATGAGTTAAGGCATAGGTAAGTTCTCCGTCATTTGTCATAAGAAGAAGTCCTCTACTATCATAATCCAATCTTCCTACAGGATAAATCCTTTGTTTTTTATCAAAAAAATCAACCACAGAGGGTCTGCCAAATTGCTCCCTTGCAGTTGAAATATAGCCTATAGGCTTGTTTAACATATAGTAATATTTTTCTTCCAATCTGTTTACTATCTTTTCGTCTATTTTTACGATATCATCTTCGTTTACATGCGTTGATAAATCGACCACAACCTCATCGTTTATTTTAACTCTGCCTGCTCTGATTATTTCTTCGGCTTTTCTACGAGAGGCTATTCCGCTTTCTGCTATAAATTTATTTATTCTCATAAGGTTTCCCTCGTTTTAATTTATATTAAATATCTTCTTTAAGAGCCGGCAGATCTTTAAGAGACTCTATAGAAAACTGTTTTAAAAACGTATCAGTCGTTTTATAAATTATAGGTTTTCCTATCTTATCAAGTCTTCCGGCCTCTTCGATTAAATTTGCCTCTAACAGTGTCGATATCGCTTTGTCGCATTTTACTCCACGTATGTTTTCTATTTCAGGTTTTGTAATAGGCTGCTTATACGCTATGATGGAAAGTGTCTCCAGCGAGGCTTGAGTTAATGATTTCTTTTTTATAGGGTGTAAATACAGCGATATAAAATCGTAATTATCGGACTTCGTGGCAAGTTGCATTTTTTCATCTATTATTACCAGTTCCAGTCCACTATCTTCTTCGCTATACCTTTCTTTCAGAAGTTCCAAGCTGTGCATGATTTCCTTTATAGATACCTCTATGTTATTATTTCTAAAAATAGCCTGTATATCATTAAACGGTATCAAATCCCCATAAGCAAACATAAGAGATTCGCATACCGACATAATTTTGCTTGTTTTCTCGGATTTTGGCTGTTTTAGATATATTTGACCATCAGGCTCTACTTTAAAATGCTTATCCAATTTCCCTCCACCTTTCTATATAAATTCTCTCAAAATGGTTATTTTGGGTAAGATAAGCCTCTTTAGCCTTTGCAAGTTCCAGTATACCCAGCATAGAAGCTACTTTTTCTTCCTTGATTATTTCTCCTGCTATCTCGTCAAAATAAAAAGAAGTCTTTTCGCTTAATAGAGACTTTATTTCATTTATTTTATCCTCTATAGGTATAATTTTCCTTGTAAAATCCTTTTTAATCTCTTTTTCTTGAGGTTTAAATTTAGGAAAAGACTTAATTACATCGTCAAGAGATATTTTTGATAAGTCCATTACTTCTTCATAATACACTTCTATACCTAGTTTAAAGTAGCGTGATGGTGCTTTTGTAAGCCTCTCATTAAGCTGAATTGCTGCATTTTTAAACTTTGCATATTCCTTTATCGATTCATATAAGTCTACTCTTGGATCTTCAGTTTCTTCTTCTAAGCCCATATAGAGCATATATTTTGATTTTATTTCGAGCAGCCTGGACGCCATATAAACAAAATCACTTGCTATATCCATATTCATTTCACTAAGTTCTGATATAGTGTCCATATACTGTTTAGTTATCTGAGATATAGAAATATCGTAAATATCAACCTTTTTTTTAGATACTAAATCTAAAAGCAAATCCATAGGCCCTTCATAACAGTCAACGCAAATCTCATATGACATTATATTTCTCTCCTTTATCCTATAAGCATCAGGATAATAGAATTTATCAGCGAAATCAAAGCAGTAATAACAGGTTCAAGGAATAAGCTTATTCCCCCCGTCAACAGCAATATTATTAAAACTATACTTCCGTAACTCTCATATCTGTAAAACGTAAATCTTAAATCTTTAGGCAAGAAAGTGTAAATAATTTTCGAGCCGTCAAGCGGAGGTATAGGGATCAGATTAAATGCGGCAAGCATAATATTTATCCACACTACTCCTTGCATTACATCTATATAGGCAGACAGATTTACTATGTCGGAAGTGAAAAACA
Organism: Acetoanaerobium sp.; assembly: GCA_041831635.1. GTDB lineage: Bacteria > Bacillota > Clostridia > Peptostreptococcales > Filifactoraceae > Acetoanaerobium. The sequence continues at coordinate 11,180 of JBHASY010000086.1, forward strand.
GAATAATCTGAAATAATACTGCAAGTATCAAGTTCATAGTAATTCCGGCTATTGAAACTAAAAACAGCCCTATTCTTTCGTGCGAAAAATTTGTTTCATTTATCGGAACGGGCTTCGCCCAGCCAAATCTCATAATAAACAGCATTATCAGCCCTAAAGGATCTATGTGCTTTAAAGGGTCAAGAGACAGCCTCCCGGCATTTTTTGCAGTATCATCTCCCATAGCATAGGCTGCTAAAGCATGTGCAAATTCATGAAATGTAAGTGCAATTACTATACCCGGCAACATCGTAAGCATTTCTATCATAATAATTTTCCACCTTATTAAACTTCCATAATTATAGGCAATATCATAGGATTTCGTTTGGTTTTTTCGTATAGATAGTTTCTAAGCTCATCTTTAATTGTACTTTTTAAATATGACCATTCTCTGACATTTTTGCTTTCACAGGTTTCAAGAGATTTTTTTATTACTTCTCTTGCCCCATCCATCAAGTCCTCCGACTCTCTGACATAGACGAATCCTCTCGAAATAATATCAGGTCCGGAAAGCACTTTTCCCGTATCTTTAGACATACTTACAACTACAATCATAAGTCCATCTTCTGATAGATGCTTTCTGTCTCTAAGAACTATATTTCCTACATCCCCTACTCCCAGTCCATCTACTAAAATATTTCCTGACGGTATCTTACTTACTATCTTTCCATATTCCTTGTCCAGTTCAAATACAGAACCGTTGCTGAGCATAAACATATTTTCTTCAGGCATACCGAGTTTCTTTGCCAATTCCATATGTTGTTTAAGATGTCTGTACTCCCCATGCACAGGTATAAAGAACTTAGGCTTAACAAGTCTATGCATAAGTTTTAATTCTTCTTGACAAGCATGCCCTGATACATGAATATCTGATATGCTTTCATAAATAACATTTGCTCCTCTTTCAAAAAGTTGATTTATAACCCTTGAAACAAGTTTTTCATTTCCGGGAATAGGATGGGCGGAAAAGATAACCAAGTCACCTTTTTTGATTTCTAACTGTTTATGCTCCTGTGATGCCATTCTGCTAAGTGCAGATAACGGTTCTCCTTGGGAGCCTGTAGTTATGATTACAAGTTCGTGGTCTTCGTATTTATTTATATCTCTGAGTTCTATAAATGTATTGCCGGGAACATTTAAATAACCCAAATTACGAGCAACGCTAACTACATTTACCATAGAACGTCCTGAAATAGCTACTTTTCTATCATTTTTGTAAGCTGAATCTATTATTTGTTGAAGTCTATGGACATTTGATGCAAAAGTAGCGATGAGTATCCTAGACGTAGCCTCTGAAAAAATTTCATCTAAAGTATGTCCTACATTGCTTTCAGATAAGGTATATCCGGGTCTTTCTACATTCGTACTTTCTCCCATCATCAGCAAAATCCCTTTATTGCCTAATTCTGCTATCCGATGAATATCCATTACCTGTCCGTCTATAGGGGTGTAATCTATTTTAAAATCTCCTGTGTGAAAGATGGTTCCTACTCCTGTAGTTATCGCCAACGCACAGGAATCAGGTATGCTGTGAGTGACTCTGACAAACTCGACATCAAAATTCCCGAGCTTAATTTTAGAACCCGGACTAACTACATTTAATAAATTTGTATTTATTCTATGTTCTTTAAGCTTAACTTCCAGCAGACCTATAGCCAGATTTGCTCCGTATATAGGTATATCCAACTTTTTCAGGATATAAGGAATAGCACCTATATGATCTTCGTGCCCATGAGTAAGTACCAGTCCTTTGATTTTTTCTCTGTTTTTTATAAGATACGTTATGTCAGGAATAACTATATCTATTCCCAACATCTCATCTTCAGGGAAACTAAGCCCTCCGTCTATGATTATTATCTCGTCTTTATACTCTATGACTGTCATATTTTTTCCTATTTCTTGCAATCCCCCTAAAGGGATTATTTTTAATTTCGATGTTCTTCTTGGCATTTAATTTCTCCTTTTCATTCTTTCCCGAATAAAAATATTTTTAATTTTTCGATTTGACAACTATATTTGAAGCTGATAGACTTAAAAAATCTTATCTAAATCAAAGGAAGTGAATGCATTGAAAGGAAAAACTCACGCAACTATAGGTCTTCTTACATATTATAATTACACGATTTTAAGCGACACGAAACTCACTCTCATAGGTGGAGTGCTCAGCCTGTTTTTTTCTCTTCTTCCCGATTTAGATCATTTTAATTCTATCATTTCAAAAAAACTCTCAAACAAAAAAATAGAAACATTTATCGAGGCATTGATAATGATAGTTCCATTATCTATACTATTTTATCTTGGGTATTTAAAAACGTTTGATTACTCTACGCTGCTATTATTATATATGATTTTATTTATATCTGTTAAAAAGACACTCAAAACTGCTCTCGTTCGCAAAATAGCTATCACTACCATTTTAATACTAATTTGTATATTATCATATACTTTATTTAAAAATATAGCTATAGTTAAGCTAATTTTATTCTTCTCAGTCATAACTTGGTTTTCTCACAGGACTTTTTCTCATTCTATACTTGCAGTTGTAATATTATATTTTATTACCGATAATTTAGATTTTATAATCAAAAATCTAAGCACAATAGCCACTATAAGCTACCTTAGTCATTTGATTTTAGGAGACATCTTAACTCCTTCGGGTATTCCTTTATTTTTTCCATTATCAAAGCACAAATTCACCCTGAATATTTTTAAAAATCACAAATTCACTCCTTTAGTAGAAAAAGCAACTGTCTTACTTATGGTACTATTATCAGTGTATCTAACCTTTATCTCAAATATAAAACTCCCTAACAAATAACTATCAGGGAGCAAGTAAATTTATTGGCAGTCGCTACAAATACCATAAAATTTTACATCGTGGTCATTGATTTTAAACCTGTAGCTTTGTTCAATTTTTTCTTCCAAATGGTCGAGTAAATCCTCTTCGACCTCGATAACTCTCCCGCATGATTTGCAAATCAAATGATGGTGTTTATGAGAGCCTTTATCTAAATTAAGTTCATACCTAACACAACCGTCGTCTAAGTTTAATCTATTCGTAAAGCCGATTTTATCCAACATCTGAAGAGTTCTATAAACTGTAGCCAGTCCTATCTCAGGGCAATCCACCTTTACTTCGTCGTAGATTTCCTCACTGCTCAAATGTTTTCCTTTTGACGACATCATCGTTTCTACTATACATCTTCTTTGAGGAGTCAGCTTAAATCCCTCTTCTTTTAATCTGGCTTTCAGTTGCTCTACATAAGTATCCATATGCTCACCTACTATTATAAATTAACTATCAAATAATAACACATCTCATTTAATATTATAACAGTTTGTAAATAAAAGTCAATAACCTACTGTTTATTCATCGAGCAGAGTTTCATATACCTCAACTACCATATCATACTCGTCGTCGTCATCTATAGGAACTAGGGACATCTCTTCTTCGCTGTCATACTCTATTCGAAATATATAAGCCTCATCTTCTTCAGTTTCTTCAACAGGTGCCAGTATAGCATATTCACTGCCATTAGCCTCTATGCTCATAATAAGTTCAAACTCCACTTCATTCCCATCTTCGTCAACCAGTGTGATTATCTCGTCATTCATCTCGTTATTCATAATAAACCTCCAAAATTATTTTTTACTGTCAAGATAGCCTTGCAATATATGTACGGCAGCTACAGTATCAATTAGTTTTTTTTCTTTTGCTTTAGCAAGTTTCATATAGTTTAAGCTTTTCTTTGCCATCTTGCTGGTAAGCCTTTCATCGCAATATATTATATCTATAGTACTATTAGTTTTTTCTAAAAGCAACTGTGAAAAATATCTAGTTCTTCTTGCTTGAATTCCCTCAGTAGCGTCCATATTCTTCGGCAATCCCACGATTACTTCTTTTATATCCTCTTTTATTATAATTTCAACAATTTCGTTTACTGCGTCTTTAGTGGATTTTCTAGTCAAGGTATAAAGAGGTTGAGCAGTCATCCCCAGCAAATCGCTGATAGCTATACCTATTCGTTTATCCCCTATATCAAGTCCCAAAATTCTTCTCATCGGACACCTCTTTGGTTTAAGATAAAACAAAAAAATATCAAAAAAACATACAATCCTATATCTTTTTAAATTACACAATTTTTTTATTGAGATATATTATGGATGTAATAAATCTATATACAGACACATACACAATCATAAGAAAAATCTTGCATAACTTCCACATAATATTTATATAATTTTTATACAGAACTCCTTGCATCCGGGAGCACAGTATGAACACAAAACACATCTTTCTTTATCAACCACAGCTTTGCCATTTAAAACCTTGATTGCTTCTTGCTTACATACCTTTTCGCACTCTCTACACCCTATACACCAATCAGAAATTATAAGCTGTCTGTTTTGAGTTATTAAGTTCTCTTTAATACTTATAGGAACATTTTCTCCTTTAAACTTATATATATTTGCATCTATTTCAAGAGTGGACTGCATTCCGATAGCTATAGAGTCAATCTCTTTAACTGACAACACATAGTTCAAAGCATTGTCATAATCTTTGATGAGATTGCCGCCCCCAAGCGGTTTCATAGAATATATTCCTACTCCCTTAGTACTTGCAGTTTTTATAGCCGATAGCATATCTAAAGAGCTCCCATCCAATAATCCTATTCCATTTTTATTAAAAAGCGGATGGATTACTTCGATAAAATCATATTTCAAAGAAGCAAGTACACAGTTCACACTATGAGTAGATACACCGAACGTTCTGATATATCCTTTTTTCTTAGCTTTAATAAAAAACTCCATAGCATCCATATGGCCTCTTAGAGTATGTTCGCTTTCTTGCTCATGAAGTAAAAATCCATCTATATAGTCTGTATTTAATTCCCTTAATGCTTTGGTAAGGCTATCTTCTGCTGTTTTATAGTCATATGCATAGGATTTAGTAAATATTTTTATATCATTTCTGGACTTGTTTATTAAAAATTCTTTTATCTGAGGATAGTTCTGATAAAGTTCTGCAGTATCCAAAAAATTTATTCCTTTGTCATACGCATAAGATAGTAAATATGCTCCTTCTTTGACGGAGAATTTTTTTTGAAGAGGTCCTAAAGTAAGAGTTCCAAAACAAATCCTAGAAACCTCTATTTCGCTTTTTCCTAAAATTTTATATTCCATAAGCCTATCCTCTATCTTTTCAAAAAGTAAATATCATCTCCATTGTTTAATAAAAGCACCAGCATAGGCACTATAACATAACCTATACTTGTAGCAGCAGCTACGATTCCGGAATCATTTACCATAAATCCAACTACACTGCCAACAACTATGGCTGCCCAACCGTTTGCTATCTGCGAATGTTTTTGGCATAATCTTTTTAATACTCCAAACGGTTTGTAAAACAACACTGCCATAACTATTATAGCAAGAATAAAAACTTTACTCCACATAGATGCCGAAATAAGTCTCATATTCATAGATAGTTTTCGCAGTATTATTTGCAATATTGCTGACGGTCCTGTATGTATAATAGTCATTATAGCATTTGCAAGATGGCTCTTGTTTTCGTTGTTAAAATCCATCCACGCCATAAAGGACACTATCAAAACTATTGCAATAAAAATCCCTATACTTTTCTTTATATCTATTTTTATATTATTTGATTTTAATATCAAAAATAAAAACGATGCGGATATAGTAATAGTCCCGCCTACATTTGCTCCCATCATAGGATTTCCCATTATAAATATCACTACCAAGCTAAAAGGAATTAAAATACTGTTTTTATATCCGAATTTTTCAAAAAATATACTGACGGTCATAATCGATGCTCCTACCAAAACCCCCATATATTCATTTCCTATGCCATAAAATCTCGCCCCTATGATCGGGTCATATCCCAGTAAGGAATTTTTTATTAGAAATTGTTCGAAAACTGCCATATCAAGCAAAAGAATTATAGACATAAGTCCACTTAAAATAGCTATAGTGTTCAAATCATTTTTAATAAATTTTAAAATCATAGCATATCCTACAGTTAAAAAAAACAACCCTATTATAAGAGAATAAAGTGCATTGGTAAAATCAAACACAGGAATAATCAAAATCACAAGTGGAACTAATAAAGTAATTCTAAGTATGAATTTCACAGCTTTTATTATAATTTTAGGAATTTTGTTATAAAAAAGTCCAATTAGCACAGTAAGTATCCACACACACATTTCAAAAACTGCATAGGTGTAAAGCACAGGAATTCTTACACTTGAAAGAGAGACTATTTTTTCATTTTCTTCTTCTAAAAAAGCCCATGCCTTTTGATATGGTTTTGTGCTTATAGTTTTCCCTGAAATGTCTTCATTGACTAGTCCAAATTTGTTATTTATATATGCAGAAATATCTATGTTTGATATTACTCCATCTCTTCTGGTCGAAGCGGAAGTCAATATTCCCGCTCCTTCCTCCGCATTATTAAAAATATAAATCGGTGACAACTTGTATCCGTCATTAAATTTTTCCATACTCGGAAAGGGACTTACTATCATCATAGTATCATTTTCTGAAAGTTTATTTTTTATATTTGAGATAAAAGAATCTATCCTACCTGTAAGAATTTTTTTATACTCATCATAAGCAATTTCAGACATCATTTTTTTGTATTCATCAAGTCTATAACTATCTCCCAGTTCTATTACAATAATATCAGAAGGCTTATAATGTTCTTTAAATATGTCCAAAACCTTATCATAATCCGTTCTGATGTCATATGGTGCGTTGTAATCCAGCATATTCACATCATCTATATTTCCGGCATTTATTCGACCAAAACTATCCATCGCAATAAGCCCTGAAAAAAGCAACGGATTTTCTTTATTTGAATTTCCTATAACTGATAGTTTAAGATTGTTTTTATTTGCTATTTCTCCTAAATTTCCTACTACAGAGCCATAATCAGAATAGGAATTTGTCTGGATTAAGGTATTTATACTAAGATTTGAAATTTTGCCGGGTTCTTTTTTAGTAACAAATCTATACTGTTCAGATTTTGCCTTATCGGGAATTTCAAAAAAATTCAAGTCCTCATTCAATACATAGGATTTCCTTCCCCACCCTATGCTTGCGTAAGAACTTGCATCATTTGTGACATTTGCCCCTCTGACATTCATTAACCCTATATAGCCTTGATCATATTTTCCTATAGCATCGATTGATTTAAAATCTTCCAAATCAAGTCTATTTACCATTATGATTACCAGCTTTTCATTTATATCTGACTTAGTAGTTTTTGCATAAATAAAGCCATTGGCAAATATTTGAATTAAAAAAACAAATAAGACAAAACCGATTATTTTTTTACTTTTCATAAAATTATTTTCCTTCTAGGTATTCCTTGATTATAGCCTCCAGTAACTCGTCTCTTTCATATTTTCTTATTATAGTTCTGGCATTTTTATGACTGGTAATATATGTAGGGTCGCCCGATAACATATAACCTACGAGTTGATTTACAGGGTTATAGCCTTTTTCTTTCAGTGCCTCATACACCATATTCACTACTTGTTTTTCGTTTAACTTTTCTTCATCCTTCTTGCTCTCAAATTTCATTGTAAAATCCATATTATCGCTCATATTTCTTCCTCCTTTGCAACTTCCATCTTAGGATATGATATTATATAAAGCAAATTAAATCAAGTATAAAGGAGCATACTTGCTCCTTTATACTTGATTCTAACGCTACTTAATAAATGTTTTTAATATCTCTTCCGATTTTTTCATAGCCTCACTTAGTTTTGATATATCTTTGCCTCCGGCTTGGGCCATATTAGGTTTCCCACCACCACCTCCACCTGTCAGTGAAGACACTTCTTTTATAAATTTGCCTGCGTGAACCCCTTTTTGCTGTGCTATCTTTGATACCATACAGACAAATGAAATCTTTGCGTCTAAATTACTGCTTAATAGTACAACTGAATTTTCTATTTTGTCGATGACATTTTCTGCAGCATTTCTAAGAGTTTCATCGTCTAAACCTTCAAATGAGCTATATATATACTTGATACCGTCTATATCTTTAGCTTTGTCTAAAATTTCGTTAATCTGATTTTTAGCAAGTTCTGCTTTTAGTTTTGACAGTTCTTTTTGAACTGCTTTATAATCTTCAATAGTCTGAGAGAGTTTAGCTACTAAGTTCTCTTCATTTGCCTTAACTAAGGATTTTATCTCATATAAAACTGCCTCTTTTTCGAGGAAATGTTGATATACACTGCTTCCGGTGATAGCCTCTATTCTTCTTACTCCGGATGCAATCCCTGACTCGGAAATAATTTTAAACATACCTATATCAGAAGAATTACTTACATGGGTTCCACCGCAAAGTTCAGTAGAGAAATCTCCTACAGAAACTACTCTTACATTGTCTTCATACTTTTCATCAAATAAAGCTATCGCTCCTGATTTCTTCGCATCCTCTAATTTCATAACTTCTACTTTTACAGGATATGCTTTAAATATAGCCTCATTTACCATGGTTTCAATCCTGCTTATTTCTTCGGCGGTGATAGGTTCAAAATGAGTAAAGTCAAATCTAAGTCTGGTATCTGTAACTAAAGAACCGGCTTGATGGATATGTGCTCCTAATACCTCTCTTAATGCTTTATGCAAAAGATGTGTTCCTGTATGGTTTCTTTGAGTGGACTTTCTTACTTTTTCATCTACTGTTAGTTCACATTCGTCTGACAACTTAGCTTCTCCGGATAGCACTTCTACCCTATGAATAAATAATTCGCCATGAGATTTTTGCACATCTTTAACTTTGGCTATAAAGCTTTGACCTTTTATACTGCCTTTGTCAGCTACCTGTCCACCTGACTCAGCGTAAAACGGAGTTTTATCAAAAACTAACTCTCCTATTTGTCCCTCTGACAACGTCTGCACTTTTTCATTTTCAAACACTATATCTTTGATTTTAGCTAGAGTTTGCAGTTTATCATATCCTAAAAATTCACTTTTTTCTACAGAAAAAGTAATCGTGCCGGATGCCTCTTTCCATCCCTCTGAGTCCTTGTCTGTTCTTGCTGAGCGTGCTCTTTCTTTTTGTTTTTGCATTTCGACTTTAAATCCATCTTCATCTACCTTCAGTCCATATTCCTCGACGATTTCCAAGGTCAATTCTATAGGGAAACCATATGTGTCGTATAGCCTAAATGCATCTTCTCCACTTAAAACATCTTTGTTTTCAGACTTAATTTTGTCTATATACTCTTTTAGGATAATTATCCCTTGATCTACAGTTTCTGCAAATTTTTCCTCTTCTACTGTCAATACTTTTCTTATATATTCTTTTTGATCTAATAACTCTTTATATGATACTGAGTAGTTATCTATTACCGTTTCCATAAGACTTACAAGGAAATTATCCTTTATACCCAAAAGTCTCCCATGCCTTGCCGCTCTTCTTATAAGCCTTCTAAGAACATACCCTCTTCCCTCGTTTGACGGAAGAACTCCGTCAGAAATCAAGAAAGTAGCCGCTTTTGAATGATCTGTAATGAGCCTGATAGAAATATCGTCTTTTGCGGATGCTCCATATTCTTTTCCTGATAAACTGCATACCTTGTCTCTAATGCTCTTCATAGTATCTATATCAAAAATACTGTCTACATTTTGCATTATACACGCCATTCTTTCAAGTCCCATACCTGTATCAATGTTAGGATTCGGAAGAGGTGTGTAAGTTCCATCTTCTTCTTTGTTAAACTGTGTAAAAACCAAGTTCCAAAACTCTAAAAATCTGTCACAATCACAACCGGGTTTACAATCAGGATCAGAACAAGCATATTGTTTTCCCCTGTCTATATAAATTTCAGAACATGGGCCACAAGGACCTGTTCCTGTCCCTATTTCCCAGAAATTATCTTCTTTGCCAAGTCTGATTATTCTTTCTTTAGGAACGTTTATGTCCCTTTCCCATATTTCAAATGCCTCGTCATCATCTAAATATACCGTTACCCATAAATCGTCAGGGTTTAGTCCTAAATCCTCAGTAACAAACTCCCATGCCCACGCAATAGCATCTTTTTTGAAATAATCTCCAAAAGAAAAATTTCCAAGCATTTCAAAAAAAGTAGCATGTCTTGCAGTTTTCCCTACGTTGTCAATATCTCCTGTTCTAACACATTTCTGGCAGGTAGCCATCCTTTTGTTTGGGGGCGGCTCTATCCCCATAAAATAATTTTTCATAGGTGCCATTCCGGCATTTATAAGAAGTAGACTCTTGTCATTTTCCGGAACCAAAGAAAATCCCATTCTGGAATAATGATCTTTTGAACTAAAAAAATCAAGAAACATCTGTCTAATTTCATTTACTCCTAAATACTTCAAATCATAACCTCCTTTAGTAAAACAAAACACCTCGCTCCAATGATAAACATATCAAAGGGACGAGGTTAAATCGCGGTACCACCCTAATTGCCAATAGGCCACTTAATTTAACTGTAACGTAGTCAACGCAACCATTTATTAGATGGTCAGGCTCAAAGTCAGCTTCAAATAATAACTGTCCGGGAATTTCTCAGCACTCATTCCCTCTCTGTGAGACAATAACATACTCTACTATTCTTTTCATAGCCTATTGGTATTTAAAAATTATATCTATACAATTATATAGGCTTAAATTTCAAAAATCAATACTAATCTTCTTCTATATCGTGGTGATGGTCGTGGTCGTCATCAAACTCCATATCAGTTAGTCCATCAATAGTTAAATTATTTTTGACAGCATAGTCCTGAAGAGCTTTCTTGATGGCTTGCTCCGCTAACACCGAGCAATGCATTTTTACAGGCGGAAGTCCGTCAAGTGCCTCTGCTACAGCCTTATTAGTAAGATGTAGCGCCTCTTGAACAGTCTTGCCCTTAATCATCTCAGTAGCCATACTTGAACTTGCTATAGCCGAGCCACATCCGTAGGTTTTAAACTTTACATCTTCAATTATATCATTTTCCACCTTTAGATATATCTTCATTATATCTCCGCATTTGGCATTACCAACTTCCCCTACTCCATCTGCACCTTCAATTTCTCCTACATTTCTAGGATTTGTAAAATGATCCATAACTTT
>JBHASY010000087.1:0-4618 GCA_041831635.1 Acetoanaerobium sp.
CTACGAACACATCAAGAATATAAAAGAAAGTGTAAGACCAATATAAAGAATTATAAATTTAAAATATATGCTATTGGAATATTATCTGATGAAAAGGATTGATTAAATGGACTTATTTAGTTCTCCTATATTTTTTGTTATATTTTGTATGATGACAGGGTCTTTTTTTGGAAATATCAGTTTTGGGAAATTTAAACTCGGAAGTTCGATGTCGTTATTTATAGGACTTTTTATAAGTTTTTGGGTTAATAAAAATAACTTGGGAGAAATAAGTGTTCCAAAAGAACTGTTTAATGTAGTTTTAATAGGGTTTATAGCATCTGTTGGACTTAAAGCCTCAAAAAATATCAAAAACATAATTTCAAGTCATGGGATAAAATTTATTATACTTTCTTTTTTTGTCACAGCAGTGGGTGCAAGTTTCACTTTTTTATTTATGAAACTGTATCCTAATTTAGCATTTTCTATTATAGGAACGTATGAGGGAGCTCTCACGAGTTCTCCCGGTCTTGCAACTGCTCTGGAAATAAGCAGGATTAAATCAAGTGATGCTTTTATAGGACTAGGGTATTCTATTGCTTATGTCCCCGGTATATTAGTGGTAATGTTTTATTCATCTTGGATAGGGAAAAGAAATATCAATGGTTTAAAAACCAAGGTTAACCGGATAAATCCTACAGTTAAGTATCCTTTTAGCATTTGGAAGTTTTTATTTGTAGTAATAACAGGATTACTGATAGGAAATTTTAAAATTAAAATTTCGACTTTTATGATTTTTTCTTTAGGTGTAACCGGAGGGGTGCTGATAAGTGCACTTTTTTTAGGGAGTTATTTTAAGTCTTTTCAATTTGAAAATACTTCGCTAGATGTAATAAAAGATATTTCTTTAAATGGATTTTTATCTATTGTAGGGTTGGATTACGGCTATGCAGCTATTAGTACAGTTATGGACTCCGGGATAGTGCTTTTACTTATAGGACTTGCAATAGCAGGAATCAGTGTAATAGCAGGACATATTATGGGTTATTATATTTTAAAAATAGAGACGGTTTATTTGGTAGGAGGCATTTGCGGTGCAATGACAAGCACACCCGGACTGGCGTGTGCAGTTGAGGCATTTGAATCCGAAAATGTGACATTGGGCTATGCAGCGACTTATCCTTTTGCACTTGTGGGAATGATACTTTGGACTAATCTTCTTATTTTAAATATTAAAGCGTAGAGGCTGATTTTATTTTAGGAAATTTAATTATTTGTGAAAAATTTAGTGTTAATTTGTTTTATCATATACAATAATTTTGATTATATAGACTTTTTTGTTTTTAATCGTTAAAGTATTTATATAGATATGGTAGTTATTATTTTTATAAGGAGACTTAATTATGTCACAAGATATTAGAACAAAGATTCAAAAACTGAGAGAACTGATGAAGGAAAGGAGAATAGACGCCTATATTATTCCATCTGATGACAACCATCAGAGCGAGTATGTAGGAGATTATTTCAAAGCTCGTGAATATATGACAGGATTTACAGGGTCTGCCGGAACAGCTGTTGTGATGATGGATAAGGTCGGACTTTGGACTGATGGAAGATATTTTCTTCAGGCAGAAAATCAACTAAAGGGTACAGGAATTGAACTTTACAAAGCAGGAAATTCGGGAGTACCTACTGTAGAGGAATTTTTGGTAGATAAAATGCCGCAATCCGGTGTTTTAGGCTTTGACGGAAGACTCATAGCTATCAAGCAAGGTAGCAATTTTGAAAAGAAATTATCCGAAAAAAAAGTCAGTATCAAATATGATGAAGATTTAGTAGATTTAGTTTGGGAAGATAGACCGGAGATTTCTAAAGAAAAAGTATTTTATCTGGAAGAAAAGTATTCAGGAGAAAGTACTGCCTCAAAACTGAAAAGATTAAGAGAGTATATGAACAGTATAGGCTCAAATTACCACATACTCACCAGTTTGGATGACATAGCGTGGCTTTTTAATATAAGAGGAAATGACGTAAAGTATTCACCTCTTGTTCTCAGCTATGCAATTATAGGGTTAGAAAAGTCGACATTATTTATAGATGAAAGCAAGTTAAGCGATGAAATTAAATCTATGCTGACAAATGATAAAGTTCAATTAAAAGCATATAATGATATCTACGAGGCAGTGAAAGAATTTAAAAAATCCGATACTGTGTTGTTGGACCCAAATAGAATAAACTATGCTTTATATAAAAATATTTCTCCTCTTGCAACTAAAGCTGAGGCTACTAATCCTACTATTTTATTTAAAGCAATGAAAAATAAAACTGAGCTTGAAAATATGAGAAAAGCTCAGATAAAAGACAGCGTTTCACTTACAAAATTGATGTATTGGATAAAAAATAATTATAAAACTGAAGAAATAACTGAGTTGAATGTTTCTGATAAATTGGAAGAATTCAGGAAGCAACAAGAGGGGTATTTATGGCAGAGTTTTGATCCTATATGTGCATTTAAAGAACACGCTGCTATGATGCACTACTCAGCTACCGAAGAAAGTAATGTTAGGTTGACGCAAGGACATTTATTTTTAATTGACACGGGTGGAAACTACAATGAGGGTTCGACTGATATTACCAGAACTTTAGCTTTGGGGGAGGTATCGTCTGAAATTAAAACTCATTTTACAGCTGTGGTAAGGGGTATGATAAATCTTTCGAGAGCAAAATTTTTATATGGTTGCAAAGGATTAAATTTGGATATTTTAGCCAGACAACCTATCTGGGATATGGACTTGGATTATAAATGTGGAACAGGTCATGGAGTAGGATATTTGCTGAATATTCACGAGGGTCCTTGCGGGTTCAGATGGTATGTATCGCCATATGTAGACGACAACAATGTGCTGGAAGAAGGTATGGTTATTACTAACGAACCCGGTGTATATATAGACGGTTCTCATGGTATTAGAATAGAAAATGAACTTGTAGTCCGAAAAGGGATACAAAATATTCAAGGACAGTTTATGTATATGGAAACTATTACCTTTGTACCTATAGATTTGGATGCCATAGACGTTAAACTTATGAATAGGGAAGAAAGAGAGTATCTGAATGATTATCATAAAATGGTTTATGAAAAAATTTCTCCATTCCTTACAGAAGAAGAGAGGGTCTGGCTGAAAGAATATACCAGAGAAATAAATCCACATTACAAAAAATAAATATGGATTTAGAATAAGAACTATAAAAATAGGTAGACATATAGATTTATCAATTATGAAATCGACACTTCGATACTTATTTGATTTAAAATTAAACAAGGAGTATACTATAAGTGCGGGAAAATATATTATTAAAGCTAGGGGATAAAATGAGAGATTATATAATAGTTACAGATGCGACGTCAGATATTCCAAATGAAATGGTAAAAGAACTTAATGTTAAAGTAATTCCTATGTCTTTTTCTATGGGAAAAGACACCTACACCCACTATCCTGACTATAGGGAATTAGATATGAAGACCTTTTATGACAGACAAAGAGCCGGAGAAACTTCATTTACTACGCAAATTAGTGTTGCTGTGTATTTAGATTTTTTTGAAGAAATAATAAAAGAAAATAAAGATATTCTATATATAGCGTTTTCATCCGCCCTTAGCAGCACTTATGAGTCATCGGTGCTTGCGATAAGAGAATTGAAAGAAAAGTATCCGGATTTTAAGATTATTTCTATTGACTCTAAGGCTGCAACACTTGGAGAAACTCTGCTAGTTAAGGTTGCAGCCGAGAAAAAATCAGAGGGAATGAATATAGAGGAACTGGCTAAATGGGTAGAAGAGAATCGGCTAAAGGTATGCCATTATTTTACCGTAGATGACCTTAATCATTTAAAAAGGGGCGGCAGAATGACCGCTATGACGGCTTTTATAGGGACAGCACTGGATATAAAGCCTATTCTTCATGTAAATGACGAAGGAAAACTGATCCCTCTTGATAAAGTAAGAGGGAGAAAAAAAGCTATAAAGGTTTTGTTTAATTATCTGGCAGAACTTTCAGAAAATATAAAAGAGCAAACCGTTTTTATCGGTCATGGGGATTGTATAGAAGATGCAAGATATTTAGAAAACCTCATAAAAGAGACATATACAGTTAAAGAAGTGATAATACATCCTGTAGGACCTATAATAGGTGCACATACAGGCCCCGGAGTTATAACCTTGTTTTTCTTAGGAAAGCACAGATAGTAAAAGTTCAAGAAATTAAAAACAATTAAGTGCAAAAAGAAGGGAAAACAAGTGCATATCTCATAGAAGACACAGCTAAGATGAGGATTGGAGATATAGCAAGTAGTACAAATAAAAATATAAACACTAAAAATATAGCAAAAAAACCTGAAAATCAGATACTAAAATACATAACAACATCAGGAAAACAAATCAAACACTTTTCGATGGAGTTGCATTTCTTCCAATTTTTGGGAGCGATGAAATATACAGACGAAGTAGGAGATGGAATAAAAGGCATTAAGAAAGCTATAGACAAGGTGGATGATGTTGCTAAGGGTGAATTAGATATCCCTAAACCTAAAAGTTTCAATAACTTTGAAACGAGAAGATGGTATTTAGAACAAGAAACTTAAG
>JBHASY010000088.1:0-3213 GCA_041831635.1 Acetoanaerobium sp.
ATTTTTCTCAATATGAACATTGTGTGCTATGTGGCATAAATTATCTATTTTTACATTATCTTCTATTATGGTATTTCCGAGAGTCCCTTTGTCGATACAGGTATTTGCTCCAATTTCAACATCATTTCCAATGATAATTCCCCCTAAATGAGGAATTTTGACATTTATTCCTTTTTCATTTTTATAGTAACCATATCCGTCAGAGCCTATTACAGCACCTGAGTAAATTATCGTATTATTTCCGATTATTACATTTCCCTCAATTACTACATTATTTTTGATAACAACATTATCCTTAATCTTCACATCCGGACTGATATAACAATTATGTCCTATATATACATTTTCTCCTATTTCGGAGGTTTCAACCACAGAGGTGCTTGCGATATAGTTTATCTTTTTCCTATCGTAAAAAAATTCTGCTATTATTGAAAAAAATAATTCTCTAGACTTCTTAGATATCAAAAAATTACCTTTTATATTAGAAAAGTCAAAATTTGAAGATGTGACAATTAGCAAATTTTTATATTCTGATGTGTTATAATTCTTTATCATATCAGGTTCTTTAAACCACAAAATCGAATTGTTTTTTATGTTCTCAGGAAGTGAGTAGGCATCAATGTCTACTAAATCATCTCCGAAGTATTCATATTCGATACCGGAGTAATCCAAGTATTTTTTTATATCGGAAAGATATATCACAATAAATCCCCCTGCCCTTTATCATCCATCATTTCTTTCAATTTTTGATCCAATAGATTATATCTGTCAATCTTTGCTTCTTCTATAAATTTCTCCATTTTATTTTTTGCAGATTCTTTTTTGTTTGAATACCAAAAAGGGTGGGTCAAAATATGAAGTTTATCATATTTATTGTTTGCTATTGCTTCAATGGGGTTTTCTCTCCAGTTCATTAGCGAATCCGACAGATACTTCATTTCTTTGAAATATTTATAGCTGTATGAATTTACTATTTTATCAAGTTCTATGAATGAATCAAGTATACGGCGAGATGGTATATGCATTGATACCGCTTCTATTTTTACATCTAAAGCTATTTCAAGAATTTCTTTTTCTCGGTAAATATGTTTCTTAATCTGATCTATCGAATTCGTTTCATATCTTTGTTCATCAAAATGCAGCCCTATATTGTGTCCCATATCTATTATTTCAGATATTATTTTTGAGGTTTCTTTTGAAAATACATTGTAAAAATTTGTGGATAATAGTAAAAAATATATAGATTTTACTCCAAGTTCGTATTCGATTTCAGCAATTTTAAGTGCTTTTTCAGGACTGAGATCTATATCATGTCTTAGAATTATCACTTTTTCATAATTGTCAACATCGACATAGTCAGAAAATACATATCCTTTCTCAAGTGATGTGTTTATTAAAGTTTTGTACTCATTATATGTAAATTCCATAAATTCCTCCTATAAAAGCTCAATATTACTGCGTAAAAGTACATTTTTCATGGCATTTTTTGTGTCAAAAATCGCTTTTGCATACTTTTGCACAAAATCATAGTCTACATCAGTATGAGAAGTAGTAATTATTACTAAATCCGAGTTTTCCAGCAGTTCTTTAGTAAGATCTTTTTCTCCTTTTTTGATTTTTCCTTTTATTTTATATTCTAAGATGAAAGGATCGTAAAAAGAAACATTTGCTCCCTCTTTTTCGAGTTCTTCTATTACTTTTATAGCCGGACTTTCTCTGTAATCGTCTATGTCTTGCTTGTACGCTACCCCTAAAACCAACACCTCAGAGCCATTCATCGCTTTTTTTAATCTGTTTAATATTTTGCTTGCTCTCTCCACACAGTATTCCGGCATTTTGTCGTTTATCATCATAGATGACTCTATCATTGATGTATGAAAGCCGTACTCCCTTGCTTTCCACGATAAATAGTAAGGGTCAAGAGGTATGCAGTGTCCTCCAAGACCCGGTCCCGGATAAAAAGCCTGAAATCCATATGGCTTAGATTTTGCTGCCTCTATTACTTCCCAGAAGTTTATATTCATTTTGTTGCAAAGTATGGCAAGTTCATTTACCAGTCCTATGTTTACGTTTCTATATGTGTTTTCCAAGATTTTTTCCATCTCCGCTACAGCCGGTGAAGATACCACGTGAACCTCACTTTCCAAAACCGCTCTGTACATAGCCGAAATAACCTCTGTGGCATCTTTTCCTATTGCTCCGACCACTTTAGGAGTGTTCTTTGTCTTATATATCAAATTTCCGGGATCAACTCTTTCAGGAGAAAATCCTAAATAAAAGTCCTCTCCACATTTTAACCCTGTTTCGTTTTCCAGTATAGGTCTAAGGATTTCCTCTGTGGTTCCGGGATATGTAGTGGACTCTAACACCAACATACTGCCCTTTTTTAAATATTTGGCAATTTCCTTAGTCGAGGACTCCACATAGCTGATATCAGGCTGTTGATGGGAGTCAAGCGGTGTCGGAACGCATATTGCAATAAAATCTACATCTTTAATAAAAGAAAAATCCGATGTCGCCGATAAAAGTCCCATCTCTACAATTTCTTTCAAATCTTCATTTACAACATCACCTATATAGTTCTTGCCTGCGTTTACCATATCCACCTTTTCTTTTTGTATGTCAAAGCCTATAGTTTTAAATCCAGCTTTTGCTTTTTCCACTGCAAGAGGAAGTCCGACATAGCCAAGACCCACAACTCCTACTATAATCTCTTTATTAAATATCTTATCCAACAATTTTTTTCTCATAAACTTCCCTCTCTAAGTTAAACTCTGTTATCCCAAAGTTAATTTTTGCCCCTCTTCACATAAAGATATCAGTTCTCGCTGACTAAGGTTACACCACGAAGAAGCCAGACTTGCAGAATAATTTTCATATTTACTATTTCCGGATTTTGCAAACAGATAATCCCATTTAATCATCTCAAAATCAATAAAACCATTTTCCTCAAGATATTTCCACAGACCGGTTCCCGGTAAAGGAATTACAACCGAAAAACTTGCTCCGCTGGGCTTTGTTTCTCTTATCAAGTCAAAGCCCTTCATAACACTGCTTTTCGTTTCGCCCGGATAGCCTATCAGAAAAAAAGTATACATATCCAGTTCTGCTTTTTTAGTCATTTCCAGAGCATTCTTAACCTCTTTTAAAGTTATTTTTTTGTTCATTTTTTCTATCATATCGATATCCCCGCTTTCAACTCCATACGAGACA
>JBHASY010000089.1:0-22162 GCA_041831635.1 Acetoanaerobium sp.
AAAAGAATATAGAGATAAAATAGATGATATTGACAAAAAAATTGTAGAATTGTTTGAGCAAAGGCTAGATGTAGTTAAAAAAATCGGAGAGGTAAAAAGAAAAAATGAAATACCGATAGTAAGCGAACATAGAGAGGCTATAGTAGTAAAGCAAGCAATTTTGAATTTAAAAAATAAAGAGTATAGTGAAGAGGTAACTGAATATATGAACGCTATTATAGGGATATCCAGAAGATTACAAGAAAAATTTAAGGAGAGATAATATGTTAAAGAGAATAGTACTGAATTTAGAAGTTTTGGAAAGTATGCTTTATTTTTGGCAGGCTACAAAAGACAAAGAAAAGGTAGGAGAGTCCTATATCATGAGCATAGCTGAAAAGGATGCTATGAAAGAGATATACGATGAAGAGTTCACAAAAGAATCTGTGAGAGTGGTTTTAAGTGCTATATCGAATAGAGAGATATTAAACAGTACAAACAAAAAGGAGAGAAGATTTTGGAATAATAATATGTGGATGCTTGAGGATATGACTTTGATGCAACAGATGATAGCACCGCTTAAAAAGTTGAATTTAGATAATATAACCGAAGAAATCAATGAAGTTAAGCCTGACTTTCCTGACAAAGAGATAGAAATCATCTTTTTGCCGGGGCATATGGACGTTAGCAAAATTGAAAACAGTAAATTATATTTGAACTTTTTTTTAGTAAAACCGGATTTGTTTGATGAGGAAATGGTTTTATTTGAAGATAAAGAAGTAAGGGAGTATATTAAAGATCTAATTTTGTCAATGAACTAGTTTAAAGGAGGTTAGGTTGAAAAAAACAGTGATAATCGGGGCAGGACCGTCCGGTATGACAGCTGCACTTTACGCTTCGAAAAGGGGTTCTAATGTAACATTACTGGATAAAAATAAAATCTTAGGGAAAAAACTTCTTATGACAGGTGGAGGCAGGTGCAATATTACAAGCAATCTGCCTCTAAGCAATTTTTATTCACATATTACAGGGAACGAAAAATTTTTATATAGTTCATTTAATTTTTTTGGAAAAGATGAACTTTTAAAAATGTTTGAAGATGAGGGAGTTAAATTTAAAACTGAGGGAGAAAAAATATATCCTAAATCTAATAAAGCAGATGATATTTTATCGGTTTTAGAAAAATTGTTAATTAAAAACAAAGTCGATATCAGACTCAGTGAAGATGTAACTGATATAATAATCGAAAACTGTAAGGTAAGAGGAGTAAAAACGAATAAAAAAATATATAGTGCAGACAGTGTTATAGTATGCTCAGGTGGGTGTAGCTATACGGCTACAGGTTCAGATGGTAATTTGTTTCCTATTTTAAAAAAATACGGCGTAAAAATAACTGAGTTTTATCCGGCTCTAGTTCCAATTAAAACTCCTATGTTTTCAAAACTTGCAGGAATATCTCTAGAAGATGTAATACTGACTTCAAAATATAACAAAAAACAATATTCAACTAGAGGATCTATCCTATTTACACATAGTGGAATAAGCGGACCTGCTGTACTTGATTTAAGTAGTTATATATCATGCTATGATCCTGGAGATATAAGTTTAGTGATTGATTTTTTGTCAGATATGAATATGAGTCAAATATCAGATATACTATATGAAAAATCGAAGAAAAATCTTTATAACAGGTTCAAGGGTTATCTTCCGATAGAACTTATAAGAACTATACTTCCTGATATAGATGTTGATGAGATTTTTAATTTAAAAAAGGCTGAGTCTAATGAAATACTTTGCAAGTTAAAGTCATATAGTGTGAAAATAACAGGTTTTGGAAAGATAGAAGAAGGAATAGTGACTAAAGGAGGAGTAGATTTAAAAGGAGTAAATCCGTCAACTTTGGAATCCAAAATTATAAGAGGTCTTTATTTTGCGGGAGAAGTTTTGGATTTAGACGCAAATACAGGAGGATACAATCTGCAAATAGCTTTTTCTACAGGGGCTTTAAGCGGATATAATTCCTAGATTTAAATTCAAAGTCACTAAAAGATATGTTTATTTATTTGATAGAAAATTTCTATTAGACTAGAAATTTTTTCTATCTTATGATTAGAGATGATAGTATTATAAATTTTTATAGGAGGTATTAAAATGGAACTAAGAAAAGAATTACCGGAGATTTTTGAAGATTTTTCAGAAGCTAGAAGAAATGGATTTCTTGCAGCAAAACAATTCAAAGACCAAAACAAGCCGTTAGTTGGAACTTTTTGTACATATATGCCACAAGAACTGCCAATTGCAATGGGAGCAGCTGTGGTTTCTCTATGTGCTACGTCTGATGAAACTATAGCTGAGGCTGAGGTTGATTTACCGAGAAACCTTTGTCCGCTTATAAAATCAAGCTATGGATTTGGAAAAACAGATAAATGTCCTTACTTTTATTTTTCTGACCTAGTTGTAGGAGAAACTACTTGTGATGGTAAAAAGAAGATGTACGAATATATGGGAGAGTTCAAAGACGTTCATGTAATGCATCTTCCCAACACTCAAGCAGGAGAGCAAGCTTTTGAACTTTGGAAGAGTGAAATTGTAAAATTGAAAAAAGTATTGGAAGAAAAATTCGGTGTAGAAATAACCGAAGATGCGATAAAAGAAGCTATAAGACTGAAAAATAAAGAGCGTTCAGCACTCAAAGAATTTTATTCTCTTGGGAAATTAAATCCTCCGGCACTTTCAGGTGGCGATATACTAAAAGTTCTTTATGGTGCTACATTTAAATTTAACAAAGAAGATACTATCGAAGAAGTAAAAAATCTTACTAAAAAAGTTTTAGATGAATACAACGCCGGAAAAAAATTAGAATCAAAACCTAGAATACTTATCACAGGATGTCCTATCGGCGGAGTAACTGAAAAAGTGGTTAAGGCAATCGAGGATAACGGGGCTTATGTTGTTTTCTTTGAAAACTGTATGGGAGCAAAGGCTGTAGAGGATAATGTATCGGAAGAAAATCTCGACGTTTATGGAGCACTTGCCCAAAAATATCTTTCTATAGGATGTTCATGTATGACGCCTAACCCTAATAGAATAAAATTACTTGATAGAGCGATAGACGAGTATAAGGTGGATGCGGTAGTGGACGTACTATTACAAGCCTGTCATACCTACAGTGTAGAGACTATGGCTATAAAACAATTTGTAAACAAAGATAAAAACATTCCATATATGAGTATAGAAACTGATTACTCTACATCAGATGTAGGACAGCTAAATACCAGAATGTCAGCATTTATCGAAATGTTATAGGAGGAATTGATGTTAGTCATAGGAATTGATTCAGGCTCTACTACTACAAAGGGAGTTTTGTTTGAAAATAATTCGATTATAAAAACCCTTATAGAGCCTACAGGGCATAATCCAAAGGCTACTATGGAGAGCGTACATCTAGCGCTTGCTAAAGAGGAAGAAGTTTACACGGTGACGACAGGATATGGCAGAAACTTACTTGAAAACGCTGATAAGTCTATAACGGAGATAACCTGCCATGCAAAAGGCGCTCAGTATCTTTGCAAAGGAATTGACGCTGTAATCGACATAGGTGGACAGGACAGTAAGGCAATTATGCTAAATTCTGACGGCCAAGTAGTAGATTTTCTCATGAATGATAAGTGTGCGGCAGGGACAGGCAGATTTATTGAAGTGATGATGAGAATACTTAATAAAGATATAAATCAAATAGATAATTTTATAAAAGACAAGACTGCTATTAAGATTTCAAGTATGTGTACAGTTTTTGCTGAAAGTGAGGTAGTCAGTCTTTTAGCAAATAACAATGCGCCTGAAAATATTGCCAAAGGCGTAATCGACTCTATATGTACCAGAACTGCTAACTTTGCAAGGAAAATGCCTATAAACTCCAGGTCAAAGGTATTTTTCAGTGGTGGACTTGCAAAGAGCAATGAAGTTAGGTTGCTTTTGGCAGAAACCTTAAATTGCGAAGTAGTTACTCACGAATACGCTCAGTATGTAGGAGCTATAGGAGCGGCAGTTATAGGAGATCGAAAGGCAAATAAAATGTTTATATAGTCCATTTGAAATACACCCTATAAAACGTGGGGTGTATTTATTTTTTTAATATGTCCTTTAATGCATTTATGTAATAATTGAAATATATTTCCTTTGAGTTATAATATAATGTGTTAACTAAAAAGGAGAACTAGTATGATTAGGATACCAAAGGAAAAGAATAGATATGAATTTTCTGCATCACAGATTATAGTAATAGGTTTTGCTGTTGTTATTATCATTGGAGGAATACTTCTTAATCTACCTATTGCTAATGTAAATAACGAAAGAGCAGGTTTTTTAAATTCTATATTTACTGCTACATCAGCAGTTTGTGTTACAGGACTTGTGGTGGTTGATACAGGAACCTATTGGACGGCATTTGGAAAAACAGTTATAATGTTTTTAATCCAAATAGGTGGACTAGGATTTATGTCAATCGCAACTTTTGGAGCTCTACTTATTGGCAAAAAAATATCTTTGAAAGAGAGACTTATACTAAAAGAATCTTTAAATCAAAATAAATTATCAGGAGGGGTAAAACTAACAAAAAGAATGTTATACGGGACATTTTTTATAGAATTTATAGGAGCACTTATACTGTCTTTAAAATTTGTTCCCGTATATGGATATAAAAAAGGTATTTTTTATTCTGTATTTCATTCGGTGTCTGCTTTTTGCAACGCCGGATTTGACTTAATAGGTAATGGCAGGTCTCTTGCTCCTTTTGTCGACAGTATTATAATAAATTCTACTATAATGCTGTTGATTATTTTAGGCGGACTTGGATTCGCTGTGATGTTTGATGTCGTAGATAAAAAAAGTTTTAGAAAATTAAAGTTACATTCAAAAATAGTTGTTAGCGTGAGTATTATTTTAATTGCTATATCATTTATTTTGTTTTTTGTAATGGAAAGTCCAAATCCGAATACTATGAAGACCTTATCTTTAAAAGGAAAGGTTTTAGCCTCATTATTTCAAGCAGTATCTCCAAGAACAGCAGGGTTTAACACTATTGATTTAACCGGTATGAAAGACAGTTCAAAGCTGCTGACCATTATACTTATGTTTATAGGTGGCTCTCCCGCATCGACAGCAGGTGGCATAAAAACATCTACACTTGCGATTTTGATATTAGCAGTGAGAACATTAGTGTCAGGAAAGGATAATTTAGAAATATTTGGCAGGAGAATTTCTTATTCCTTTGTGAATAAATCGCTAGCGGTGGTATTTATAGGTATAGTTGTAGTTATTAGTGGAACTATGATCTTATCACTTGTCGAAGGTTCGCAGGATTTTTTAACTATACTATTTGAAGTGGTTTCTGCTTTTGGAACAGCCGGATTATCACTGGGAATAACTTCATCAATGAAGAATATCAGTAAAATACTGATTGTTTTTATTATGTTTATAGGAAGAGTAGGTTCGCTTACTATACTTCTGGCATTATCAAGTAATGAAAAAAAATCGTTATATAATTATCCTGAAGAAAAAGTTATTGTAGGTTAGGAGAAAGTTGATATGAAAAATTATGTTGTTATAGGATGTGGGCGATTCGGTTCTTCGGTTGCAAAAACTTTGTATAATCTGGGGCATGAGGTATTGGCAATAGATAAAAATGAAGAAAATGTTCAAAACATTGCAGAAAAAGTCACGCATGCTGTAGAAGCCGACTGTACAGATGAAAATGTACTCAAGTCGTTAGGAATTAGAAATTTTGATGTTGCGGTAATAAGCATAGGTTCTGATATTCAGTCTTCTATTATGACGACTCTCATATGCAAAGAATTAGGAGTGCCATATGTACTTTGTAAGGCACAAAACGAACTTCAAGCAAAAGTTCTATATAAGATAGGGGCAGATAGGGTGGTGTTTCCAGAAAGAGATATGGGTATAAAAGTAGCTCATAATTTAGTATCTCAAAATGTGTTAGAGTATATTGAATTGGATCCGAACTATTCTATTGCAGAAATAGTAACGCCTTTAAAATGGGTTGGGAAAAACATGAAAGAACTAAATTTAAGAGTTAGTTATGGAATAAATGTTATGGCGGTAAAGAATGGAAAACATATTAGCCTTTCTCCTGAAGCTGATAGTGTTTTAAAAGAAGGAGATATCTTGGTTGTGATAGGAAGAAATGAACAGATAAGTAAGGTGGAAGAAGGAGGTTGATATGAAAATTATTGAATCTTTTGATAACCCTAAATTCAAACTGGCTATGTCTTTGAAACAAAGCAAGTACAGAAAGAAAAACCAGATGTTTTTAGCTGAGGGACTACGAAATGTTGAACTTGCCATTGAAAATCCAAAGACGATAAATATGGTGTTTATTCAAGATGATAAGGCAAATGAACCTAGATATTTAGAGATAATAAAAAATACAGGAGACAAGTCGTTTATTCTTAATAGTAAATTGATGGATACAGTCAGTGATACAATCACTTCACAGGGGATAATTGCTGTATGTAATTTTAAAAACTTTTCTATAGATGATATTGAGTTTAGTAGTGATATTATTATACTTGATAAAATTCAAGATCCCGGAAATCTTGGAACTATTCTAAGAACAGCTGATGCAGCCGGTTTTATTACTGTGATATGTACAAAGGGAACTACAGATATATATTCTCCGAAGGTAGTCAGATCAGCGATGGGTTCTCTTATACATTTAAAAATTGTATATATAGATGATTATGAAAGTTTAAATATTCTTAGAAAGAATGGATATAAAATAGTATCTTCATCATTACAAGACGCTGCGGATTATAAAGTAATCAGCAGTATCAGTGCTAAGATAGCTATGGTTCTCGGCAATGAGGCTAATGGAGTAGGTGATGAATTACTGGACTTATCAGATCTAAAAGTTAAAATTCCCTTATATGGAAAGGCGGAATCTTTAAACGTAGGAATAGCTGGAGGAATTTTAATGTACAAAATTAAAGAAAGAGTCTTGCCTTAAAAGTAAAATTGTGGTACTATTATCGAATATTTGAATACTATGTGGCTATGACGAAGAAAAGTATTTATTGGTAGCATTTCAGAGAGAGAACGGTTGCTGAGAGTTCTTATGCCTGTCAATGAAGAAGTTCACTTCCGAGCCGAAAGCTGAAAACATATTATGTAGGCTTTTCGCAAGAAAAAGCGATAAAATATCAACAAGAGTCCTTTGATTTAGGGTGGTACCGCAGTTAATGATTGCCCCTGAGTATTAAAGGTCTTTTTTTATACATTAAATTATTGTGAGGAAGGTGTAAAAATGAAAGTAAAATTAAATGAACTTAGAGAAAAAGCCTTAAAATCTTTAAGTACAGTTGAAGAAATGGACATTTTAGAAAACTTAAGAGTTCAGTATATGGGCAAAAAAGGCGAACTTACAAGTATCTTAAAAGAAATGGGTAAGCTATCGGCCGAGGAAAGACCTGTAATAGGAAAGATAGCAAATGAAGTAAGAGAAGAGATAGAAAATATCATAGAGAAAAAAAAGTCAGCTTTAAAATTGGCTATTATAAATCAAAAATTAAAAACCGAATCAATAGATGTTACTATCCCTGTAAAATCAAGATTTGTAGGGAAGATACATCCTATTACTAGAGTCGTAAGAGAAATGGAACAAATTTTTATGTCAATGGGCTTTTCTGTAGTTGAAGGACCTGAAATTGATACTGTCGAGAACAATTTTGATGCACTCAACGCACCTAAAAATCATCCATCAAGAGATATGACAGATACTTTTTATATAAGTGAAAATTTACTTTTAAGAACTCAGACTTCTCCTGTTCAGGTAAGAACTATGAGGGCAAACACTCCACCGATTAGGGTAATATCTCCGGGAAGATGTTTTAGATGTGATACTCCTGATGCGACTCACTCTCCTATGTTTCACCAGCTTGAAGGACTAGTTGTAGATAAGTATATAACATTTGCCAACTTAAAATCTAATCTTGAGGAATTTGCGTATAAGTTTTTCGGCCCTGATACAAAGACTAAGTTCAGACCACATAACTTCCCGTTTACAGAGCCTAGTGCTGAAATGGATATAAGTTGTTTTAAATGCGGAGGGAAAGGTTGCCCTACTTGCAAAGGAGAGGGATGGATGGAAATCTTAGGTTCAGGTATGGTTCATCCGAATGTACTTAGAAATTGTGGGATCGACCCTGAAATATATAGTGGTTTTGCTTTTGGCATGGGGATTGACAGAATTGCAATGACTAAGTATGAAATAGATGACATTAGATACTTGTATGAAAACGATATGAGATTTTTAGAACAATTTTAAGGAGGAAAGAAATAATGAAAGCACCTTTAAAATGGTTGAAAGATTATGTTGATATAGACGTTGATATTAAAGCTTTTTCTGATGCTATGACTATGTCAGGAACAAAAGTAGAAGGATACGAAGAGGTAGGAGAAGGTATAAGTAATGTTGTTATAGGGAAAATAACAGATATAAGGAAGCATCCTGATGCAGATAAACTAATCATTACTAAAGTAGATATCGGGAAAGAAGAAATTCAGATAGTAACAGGCGCAAAGAATGTCAAGGTAGGAGATATAATCCCTGTAGCGCTAAGTGGAGCAACCTTGCCAGATGGTGTAAAAATAGGAAAAAGTGACTTTGGAGGTCAAATGTCTGAAGGTATGCTCTGCTCTGCAAAAGAACTCGGAATAGACGAGAAAAATATAGATATGGAGTCAAAAGATGGAATTTTCGTTTTAAAAGGAGAATATACTCTAGGAGAAGATGTTAGAAAAGCTTTAATGTTAAATGACTATGTAGTTGAATTTGAACTTACGTCAAACAGACCTGACTGCTTATCTATCATAGGTCTTGCCCATGAGGTTTCTGCGACTATAGACAAGGAAATAACGCTACCTAAGCGTGATTTTAGCGAAATAGATGAATCTGTAGGTTATGATGTAAAGGTCATTGATAAAGATTTATGCCCTAGATATATAATTAGAGAGATTAAGGATATTGAAATAAAACCGTCTCCGTATTTTATGCAAAGATATCTGATAGAGTCAGGAATTAGACCGATAAATAATATCGTCGATATTACGAACTTTGTGATGCTGGAATATGGACAGCCTATGCATGCTTATGATGCATCAAAACTATCTACTAAGGAATTTGTAATAAAAAGGGCAGTTGATAAAGATACATTTTATACTCTTGATGATATGGAAAGAAAATTGGACTCTGATATGCTTATGATTACCGATGGAAAGATGAATATAGGTTTAGCCGGAGTTATGGGTGGTAAGAACTCCGATATAAGCAATGATACTACTCATATTCTTCTCGAAAGTGCAATTTTTAATCCTGATAACATAAGACAAACCTCTAAAAAACTTGGCTTAAGGACAGAGGCATCTTCGAGATTTGAAAAAGGAATAGATTTATCCAGAGCAGAAGAGGCGATTAACAGAGCCTGCCATCTTATAGACTATTATGGATATGGGAAGGTTTTATCAGGCAAGAAAGATACTCTGGAAGAAGATATTAAGGTTAAAACTGTAGTCGTAAAGACGGATAGAATTAACAAACTTATCGGAGAAGATTTAAGTCCTGAAAAAATGGTTGAAATTTTAGCTAAACTAAAACTAAAAGCTGAAATTCAAGGAGACAAGATAAGTGTAGAAGTTCCGGAGTTTAGATTAGATATAGATATGGAGGCAGATATAGTAGAAGAAATTGCAAGGCTATATGGCTACAACAATATAAAATCTCAAAGTATAGTAGGAGAACTTACTTCCGGTGTGAAAACTGAAGAAAGAATATTTGAAGACCATATCAAAGATGCAATGATGTCAAACGGTTTGACAGAGGTGTTGACGTATTCTTTTGTAAGTCCGACATCTTTAGAAAAAATCGGCGAAAATCTTTCTGATGCAGTAAAAATTATAAATCCATTGGGAGAAGAAACTTCAGTTATGAGAACCAGTTTAGTCCCGGCTATGCTTGAAATTTTATCCAGAAATTTATCCAGAAAAGTAGATTTCTTCAGCGGTTTTGAAGTGGGAAATGTTTTTTCAAACCCTAGTGACCCTACTCAAAAAAGAGCAATAGTTGCAGGAGCTTATGGAAAAGAAGAAGATTTCTTTACTATGAAATCAAGGCTTGAAGGGGTTTTAGACTATATAGGCATAGAAAGTAGAACATACAGACCGTTTTCTGAAAACGAATTATATCACCCTATGAGATGTGCCCAAATTTTGTCAGGAAATGAGCAGATAGGGTTTATAGGAGAGGTTCATCCTTTAGTTTCTGAAAAATTTGACATCAAAAAAAGAGTTTATCTTTTCACTCTGGATTTTAACAAACTGTCAAATATAAGGACTAAGTTAAAACTATACAAGCAAGTTCCGAAGTTTCCTGCGATAAAAAGAGATATCGCCCTAGTAGTAGATGAAGAGATAATCGTGGGAGATATAGAAAGTGAAATTATTTCTAAAGGCAAAAACCTAATAGAAAAAGTTGAATTGTTTGATATTTACAAAGGTGAACAAGTTGCTACAGGAAAGAAATCAGTAGCATACAAAATAACCTACAGATCACCGGATAGAACTCTTGTGGATGAAGAAATAAATTCTCTTCAATCAGAAATCTTAGCTTATTTGGAAGAAAAACTAGGTGCTCATCTTAGAGAAATTTAGTTTTTTCAGAGTTTTTATTTATATTCTTACTTAAATATAGTAAAATAAACTCATAAGTATAGGATGACGGTGGAGGGCTTTTTATGAATAAAGTAACTGTAAAGATAGCGAACAATGAATATACTATAGTCGGGGAAGAAAAAAGAGAGTATTTATTGCAGCTTGCAGCTCATGTGGATGAAAAGATTGAGACTATAGCTAAAGCTAATCCAAAACTCAGCCAAGTTATGACAGCAGTGCTGACTTCTATCAATATAGCTGACGAATATTATTCAGAAATAGCAAAGGCTGTGGAATTCAAAAAAACTCTAAGTGAACCAATCAAGGAACTGGAGGACTGCCAAAATCAAATTAAAAGTCTTGAAAAAGATATTTCACTTAAAGATAAGTCTATTGAGCACAAGGATTTTAAACTGGAAGAATACGAGATTATGCTTGCACAAAAAGACGACGAGATTGCAAGTATAAAATCCATTATGGTTGAAACTGAGCAGAAATTAAAAGAAGCAGAAGAGTTAGTTAATAGCTTTCAAAACAGACTATATGAACTACAGTTGAAGATAGTGGATTTAGAGGAGAAAAAATAATATAATAGTTTTAGATTAGCCTTCATAGTTGCTACGCAATGGAGGCTAATTTAAATTTTTTAAATCTTATATAAACATATGCAAGCATACAAGAAAAATCTCTTATAGTTTTTATTAAAATATGAGATGAGTAATTGACATTAAAAGCAAGAAACTAAAATTTTTTTGAAAAATTATGACGATTTTTCAGCCTGAAAGAACTAGTGTGACTCTTTTTCATCCGGTAGGAATTTGTTTTAAGCAAATACATATTTTTAAAACAGGGAACATTTTTTTTGCTAGATTGTATACGGTCATATATATTTGAATATTTGTTTTTAGTAGTATATGAATTTTTGGAGGGTTATATGAAATATGTCGAGCTTTTAGCTCCTGCTGGAGATGAAGAAGCATTAAAAGCGGCTATAAATGCAGGTGCAAATGCTGTATATATGGGTGGAAACAGATTCGGAGCAAGAGCCTTTGCTGGAAATTTTGATGACGGTAAGTTAGCAGAAGCTGTGGATTTTTCACATCAAAGGGGAGTAAAAATATATGTTACTGCCAACACTATTATCAAAGACGAAGAGCTAAGTGATTTTATAAATTATATTGATTTTTTGTATGAGATAGGTGTAGATGCTGTAATATTGCAAGACTTGGGAATGATAGAAATAATAAAAAATAGAATTCCGGATTTCGAATTACATGCCTCTACTCAAGTAACGGCAAGTACGGTAGAAGATGTATTGTTTTTAAAACGAATGGGTATATCGAGAGTGGTTTTGTCCAGAGAATTAAGTTATGATGAGATATATACTATAAAATCTGAAACAGGAATTGAGATAGAGGCTTTCGTGCATGGGGCACTTTGTGTCTCTTACAGTGGAAAATGTTTATTTAGCAGTATGAACGGTATGAGGTCGGGCAACAGAGGAATGTGTGCACAGCCATGTAGAGAAAAGTACAAGACTATGCTGGAAAACAAACCTTTGCATGATAAAGAATATATTTTCAGCACAAAAGACTTAAATACCTTAGATATTCTGGAAGATTTAATAGATGTAGGTATTGACTCATTCAAAATCGAGGGTCGTATGAAAAGAAGTGAGTATGTTTTTGCAGTTACAAATGCATATAGACAAAAAATCGACAGAATTATTATGAAGAGAAATCCTGAAACTTGTTCGTCAGAAACTAATAGTAAAGCATTGGAACTTGATAAAGTTTTTAATAGAAATTTTACAAAAGGATATATCGGCCGAGATAGCGGCAGTAAAATAATGAACCATAAATTTCAAAAATACGTCGGAACACCTGTTGCAAAGGTAATCGAATACGACAGAAAATCTAAAAGATTAAAACTTGAATTGCTTGATAATCTCACTAAAGGAGATGGTATCAGCACTGGGGAGTTTGTAGGAAGAATTTTAAAAAAAGATAAGGTTGTAGAGTCTGCATCTAAAGGAGAAACAGTTGATATCGACTCTGTAAAGAAATTTGAAACAGGCTTTATTGTATACAAAACATTTGATAAAATATTTATGGACGATATAAGTAGCAAGATGGCCAGTGATAAAAAAATTCCTATAAAAGCATTTGTAGAAATTAAAGCTAATAAATATCCTATGCTGACACTAAGTGACTACAAAGAAAATAACGGTAGATATATATTAGAAGAGTCCACTGCTATAGCACTAAATAAACCTACGACAAGAGAGACTATTATCAGCCAAATTCAAAAAATGGGGGATACTCCTTTTTTTGTAGACAGTATAGATCTATCTATTGATGACAATATATTTATACCTGTCAAAAATCTCAATTTGCTTAGAAGAGAAGCTGTTTTATTATTACAAAAATTTCAGTCAAATTCAAGCAAAAGAGCCTTTAAATCAAAGAATGAATTTAATTTACAAAAAATAAATTATACTAAAAAATCCAAAAATGATATCAAGTGGTCTGTTTTAGTTCATACTAAAGAGCAGTTTGAGGCTGTGCTAAATTTTGATATAGATAGAGTATATATTTATGAATATAACCTATATACCTTACTTTCAAAAAAATATCCTAATAAAAATATTTATTATGCACTTCCTCCTGTTATAAAACAAAATGATATAAGCGAGATTGAGAAAATATTGAAAAACAATACTAAAATCAAAGCTTTACATTCTTTACTGGGATATGTAGATTCACAGAGTTTTGAGAAAACAGTGCTTGATTATCCGCTGAACTTGCTTAATTCATTTTCTCATAATCTTATGCATAAAAAATCTTTAGAAACTACTATTACACCTGAGATGATTTTTTCAATAGGTGGAAGTTTAGATTATGTAGATAAGATTGAAATGGTTGAAATGCCTGTTTATCTTTATCCGAAACTTATGATAAGCGAATATTGCCCACATAAAAATGGCGAAGGTATTTGTAAATATAAAAATTGTATGCTTGAAAAAACAAAGATAATAAATAAGCAAGATGATCAATATATAATGAAAAAATCTATAAATTGTAAAACTGTATTATATTCGTCAAAACCAAAATTTACAGGTAGTAAAGATATAAACAAGTTTTTAGATAAGGGATTTAGTAGATTCAGAATGGAATTATTAGATGAAACATATGACGAGACCATTGAAATATTCAAGTCTTATCTGTGATTTTATGAAAGGAAATGTTATGGACAAAAGAAGTCTAAAGGTATTGGAATTTGACAACATAAAAAATATGCTTATGGATTTAGCAGTCACTATCTTAGGGAAAAAGCATATAGAAAACCTGTATCCGTCTATAGACAGAGAGCAGGTAATTTTTAGCCAAAGACAAACCAGTGAAGCACAAAAAATACTATTAACAAGAGGAAACATTCCTATATCAGCATTAGGACAGGTGTCTGAATATGCCAAAAGAGCATCTGTAGGAGCTATACTTGAACCTTATCAGTTATTAAAGGTTTCAGATACACTTAGAGTTTGCAGAAGAGTTAAAAATTTTCTGAGAGATTCGCAAGATATCCCTATTTTGCAAGGGTTAAGCGAAAGGATAACTATATTAAAAGATGTAGAAGAAGAAATAGATAATGCAATAATATCGGAAGAGGAGATTTCGGATAATGCGAGTTTTGAATTAAGCAGAATAAGAAGGAGTATATCGACTACAAAGGAACAAATAAGGCAAAAACTTTCATCTATAGTTTCTTCATCTCAATACTCCAAATATCTGCAAGAAGCTATAGTAACTATGAGGCAAGATAGGTTTGTCGTTCCGGTAAAATCCGAAAACCGTTCAAATGTTGCAGGTATAGTTCACGATTCATCTTCATCAGGTGCGACTCTTTTTATAGAGCCTATGGCAGTAGTGGAGATGAATAATAAGCTAAGAGAATACAAAGTTAAAGAGCAAGAAGAAATAGAAAGGATACTTACTGTTCTTTCAGCTATGGTAGGAGAAAACTACAACGAAATATTTATAAATGAAAGCATGGTATCTGAAATAGATTTTATAATGGCTAAAGGAAGACTTTCGGTTAATATGAAAGCCCAAGAACCGTTTATAAACTCAGACCTTGTGCTTAATTTTAAAAATGCAAGACATCCACTTATCGAAACTAAAAAAGTAGTTGCATCGAATATAAACATAGGAAAAGAATTTGACACTTTGGTTATAACAGGTCCGAACACAGGGGGGAAGACCGTTACTTTAAAAACTATAGGGTTATTTGCGATTATGGCTCAAAGCGGTCTTCATCTTCCTGCTGATTATGGAACTTCAATTTGTGTATTTGAAAATATTTTCGCAGATATCGGAGATGAGCAGAGTATAGAACAGAGTTTATCTACATTTTCATCTCATATGACACATATAGTAGGTATATTAGATGAGGTTAAAGATAACTGTTTGGTTTTATTTGACGAACTGGGTGCAGGAACCGACCCTTTAGAAGGTGCTGCTTTGGCAGTATCTATTTTAGAAAAACTAAGAGGGCATAGTCTTATAACAGTAGCAACCACACATTACAGCGAACTCAAACACTACGCTCTTACTACTCATAGGGTTGAAAATGCCTCTGTTGAATTTGATGTTAAAACTTTAAGTCCTACATACAGACTTTTGATAGGGATTCCAGGAAAGTCTAATGCATTTGAAATATCAAGAAAGCTTGGGCTTATGGAAGAAATAATATCAGCGGCAAAACAGCATCTGGACTCTGACACTATTTCTATGGAAGATGTTTTAAAAGAAATAGATGAAAATAGAAAGCAGATTGAAATTGAAAGAGAGCAGTCTAAAGCCATATATGAAGGCGCAAAAAAATTAGAGACTAGACTTAAAATCAAAGAAAGTAAGCTAGATGCTCAAAGAGATAGGATAATACAAGAGGCTAAAAATGAGGCAAGAAAGTTGTTGCAAAATGCAAAAGAAGAGTCGGAAGAAGTTATAAAAGAATTAAAAGAGTTAAGTAAAAGAGCAGAAAAATTAAATATAAACAAAGAGATTGAAGTTTCCAGGAGAAAGATAAAGACTTCGCTGGATAAGTATGGTTATAAAACTCAGGAGTTAATAACGGAAAAAGATGTTGCTAACCCTGTAGACACGATAGATTCCGGAGATGAAGTTTATGTTCCGAGTTTCTCAAAAAATGCTACTGTTATATCAGTTGACAACGACAAAAAAGAGGCCCTGCTTCAAATCGGAATAATGAAGATGAATCTTCCTTTTTCATCTCTTGAAAAACTAAGAAAAAAAGAAGATATAGTAAATTCAAGCGGTGTAGGGAAGATAATGAAAAACAAGACAGAAACTGCACAGTTAGAAATTGATTTAAGAGGTATGGACTTAGAAACTGCCAGAATTGAAGTAGATAAGTACTTAGACAATTCTTATGTTGCAGGACTTTCAAGGGTTACGGTTATTCATGGGTTAGGAACCTTAGTTCTTAAAAATGGTATAAAGTCTATGCTTAAAAATCATAAACACGTAAAAAGTTATAGAGATGGTGGCTACGGTGAAGGGGGAATGGGTGTTACTATAGTTGAATTAAAATAGATAATAATAACAGGAGGGGAAAAATGGATATCAAAGAAGTTAGAAGCTTGGCAAAGGAAAGAATGAATGGATTTTGTAATGTATGTAATGAGTGTAACGGCGTTTACTGTAGCGGAAAGGTTCCAGGTATGGGGGGAACGGGCAGTGGAAGAGCAATGAAACGCAGTTACGAAAAAATTTCTCAGCTAAAACTAAATCTAAGAACTATTCATGAGGCAAAGAATCCTGAAACCGAAATTACAATATTTGGACAAAAATTATCTCTTCCACTTATATCTGCACCTGTTACAGGTAGTGAAATCAATATGGGAGGTTATCTATCAGAGGCTGAGTATTGCAAGGCTGTAGTTTCTGGTTCTAAAATGGCAGGAACTCTTGCTATGACAGGAGACAGCGGAAATCCTCAGTTTTATATTGACGGCTTAAATGCTATTGCTGAGGAAAATGGATGTGGAATAGCAATAATAAAGCCGAGAGAAAATGAAAAAATAATCGAAAACATTAAAAAGGCAGAAGAAACAAAATCTGTGGCTGTAGGAGTAGATATAGATGGAGCAGGACTGGTAACGATGGCTTTGCTGGGGCAGCCTGTAGGACCAAAATCCAAAGCCGAGTTAAGAGAAATCGTTAATTCTACAAATCTTCCTGTAATTTTAAAAGGAGTAATGACAGTAGAAGAAGCGCTTTTGGCTGTGGAAATAGGCGCTAAGGCTATAGTTGTATCCAATCATGGAGGGAGAATATTAGATGACACCTTAGCTCCGATAGAAGTTCTGCCTGAAATTGCAAAGGCAGTAAAAGGAAAAATACTTATCATGGCTGACGGAAGTGTAAGAACAGGAAGAGATATATTTAAGTATATAGCATCAGGAGCTGATTTAGTTCTTTCTGCAAGACCTGTAATTTGGGGAGCTATTGGTGGAGGAAGTGAAGGAGTAGCAACTTATATAAATCATTTAAAAAACGAGTTGATTCAGACGATGATATTGACAGGAGCTAGCAGCATAGACAAAATAAATTCGGATATGGTTTTTTATGCCCCCTGTTAACAGATTTGAAATTTGCCTGTAAATTCTCATATTATTATTTTATAAATTATTATTTACTCTCTTGATGTTATCAAGGAGTCCCCCTTTTTTCTTAATTAGTATATTCTTATAGTTCTATTGTTTTGTCTTGCCTACAGTAAAGGGACGGGTTGTATTTTCTCCCTACGGTTGAAAATCTACACCCTTAAACCCTTGACTGTAGGCACTTTTTCAGTCTAACAGCTATGCTGTAACGAGGAAGCTGATAAGTGCGACCACTATACATTTGTTCAATAGAAATAACTTTACATTGAAAAGAAAATGCTATATAATATAAGTTAAAAGATATGAATAAAGTGATATAACTGTGAAAAAGAGGAGATGATATTATGGCACAAGTTAATTTTAGGGTAGATGATAAAATCAAAGCAAAGGCGGAAAGTGTTTGTGCTGCTATGGGCTTAACAATGTCTACTGCAATCAATATTTTTCTCACGAAGCTTGCTAATGAGAGAAGAATACCGTTTGAGGTATCGGTTGACCCATTCTATTCTGATAGCAATATCCGCTATTTGGAACGGAAGAAAAGAGAGATTGACGAAGGCAGAGCGCACTTTGCGGAACATGATTTGATAGAGGTGGATGACTAATGCGGTTATCATGGGAAGACGAAGCGTGGGAAGATTATCTCTATTGGCAGAGACAAGACAAAAAGACCTTAAAGCGTATCAATCTGCTGATAAAGGATATTCAGAGAAGCCCTTATGAGGGTATCGGAAAACCAGAGCCGTTAAAGGAGAACTTAAGCGGAATGTGGAGTAGGCGCATTGTTTAAAAAGAATAGTATAATTTTTACTATAGTATTATTGAATTTATAGTTTAAAGCCCTAAGTGTTGTAATTAAAATACTTAGGACTTTTGTAGTGCAATCAAATAGGTAAATATATTTGAAAATTAAGTATATTCTAAAAAAACAAAACAATATATTGAAGCTCAAATAAGTAAATGGTAAAATCTAGAAAGTAATTTTAAATGATTATTAAATAATTTTGATAAAAAAATAGCATAGAGCAGAGAGGATATAAATATTTCAAGAAACATCAAATTATACTATAAAATTAGCTATGTAGGAGGAGCGTATGTATAAAGAACAAATTGCATCAATTGAGTATCTTAATAACAAAAAAGAAATTGATAAATATCTTGATAATTTAGCTGAAAATCTAAGCATATGTATTAAGTGCCTTTTAGAGGGAGAACAAGGAAAATATTTACACTATATTAAGATAATTCAAGAAGACCCATGTCCAAGTATTTTTAAAGATATGTATGTAGTAATAAACAACATACTTAAAAATTCATTTGATGGAATTGAGAATCTCTATATGTATATAGAATGTGAAAATTCAATAAAGATTAACAGGCACTCGCCCTATCTCTCCATAACTCTCCATAAGTGCTACCCGTATTACCTTTTTGGGATTTCTACTTTCCCTAACTCGGCCTATCACTCCACAGCACTCCGTAAGTTTAGTATTACGATAGTATAAAGAAAAGCCTTAACCATTTGTTTGTGGTCAAGGCTTTCGTTTTTACTGTATTTCTTCTATTTCGCCAGTATCTTTGTTTACATGGTATTCTTTAAGAAGCATACCGCTGAAAAGCAATTTAGCGTCATGTTCTTCTTTGTCAACATATTCATACACAGACACATCAAGCAAATTTCCCATGACAGAGATTTTAGTTGTTGTCTTGTAATTGAAGTTGACTATTGCATGGATTTCATCATCGCTCTTGAAATACTCTTTGTAATAGTCCAAAGCATAGTCCTGTATTTCAATGTTTTCTGCGATTGAGGCAATTCTCCAATTACCTGTCACATCATTAGGAACATTGGTAACCACAAAGGAAATATCATCTATTGCTGTGCTTTCGTTTTGCTTTTCCTCTGTCTGCTGTTCTGCTGAACTGATAGTGTCCTTTGCTCCGTCCTCAACGCTGTCTTTTGTTCCAGTATTTCCGAAGATAGCGGCCAGAATAACGACAACGATTACCCAAAACCACCACTTCTTGAAAATCGGCTTTTTGACTCCGTTTTTGGTTGCTTTATCTTTCATAATGCCATACCTCCAAGTTTTGGTTGATATTAGCATTATAGCAGAGTGTAACACAAAAGTACAGTATAATTTTAACTCACTATTGTGTCATAGTTTTATGTGCCTTGTCAATACTATAATGTAATTAAAATCAATGGAGGAATTGCATTATGGAGAAATTTATCGTAACACCAAAAGAAGATAAATCTGTCACCATGACGATACGCATAGATAGAGCCTTGCAAGAGGAATATAACGATTTAGCAGCTAAGACGAATCGTTCTCGTGATGAACTAATCAGCATGGCTTTGCAATATGCCCTTGACCACATGGAATTGAAAGATGAATGATGACTAAATGAGAGCCTTTGGATTTTGTCCTCTGGCTCTCAATTCTTTATGCGTTCAATCGTAAGAACTCATTTACCTTTGTTGCTACTTCCTCTTGCTGTTCCTCAAAGCTATGAGCATAGATGTTCATTGTGGTGGAACAGGTTGAATGTCCTAATGTCTTTGATATTTCAATGATGTTGATTTCCAGATAATTGAGTAGGGTAGCACATGAATGTCTCAACCCATGAAGCGGAATAATCGGTAATTCCTCTAATCCCTCGGCCTTTGCTTTGTCTGGATTATTCTGCACCCATTCATTATAGCGGTGTAAATGCTTTGTGAAATACTGATAAGGTGTTGTATGCCCCATAAGTTTTCCGTCTGCTTGAATGAACAGATTACCGCCATTGTTCAAATCGCCTTGCCATGCAGTACCATGACAAAATCGTGTCTGTATGTACTCAAAGTGATACTGCTTCAAAAGCGGGATTCCATCATCTGGGATAGACACCTTTCTGACAGATTTCTTTGTCTTAGGTTCTTTATAATCAAATCCGTTTTCCGTCATACCCACAGACTTTGAAATAGAGATTTTCTTTTCCTTAAAGTCGATGTCATTCCAGTGCAAAGCAAGTGTTTCGCCTTTTCTGAATCCACAGAACAATGAGAGAGTAAAGAACACTTTGTATTGTGTGGGCACAGTATAGGATTCTGTGTACTCATTCACATAGTATGGTTTGCCTGTATCATCAATACGCTGATGGCCTTTGTAGGTTACCTCGTATGACATATCCAGAGATTTCATAAACATCAATGCTTGCTTTGGAGTAAAGAACTTTAAGCCCTCATCCTCGTCTTTTCTCTTTGGCTTTTGTGCGTCTTGGCAAGGATTGTTCTCAATCATGCTGTAACGCTTGGCTGTCTTAAAAATCAGATTCAACACATTAGCAAATCTCTTTATTGTACCTGCGGAATAATCATCAACCAGAGTTCTGTAAAAGGCTTCAATGTGTGGTGTTTTGATATGAGCAATTTTGTCTCCCTTAAAGTAGGGAATGATTCTGCTTTCCAAAACCTGTTTATATCCTGCATAGGTACCATAAGCAATGTTATCTTTAACACTCTCAAGCCATTTGTATGCAAAATCTTCAAATGACATTTTTTCTGCGTTGTAGTCGTAGCCATATTTCAGTTTATCTTCCATATCCATGGCATACTTCTTCGCTTCTCGTTCCTGTTGTTTGGGTGTTGCTGACTGATTGACTGAATATGTAAGATTCTTAACCAGTTTGTTTCCCTTTTTATCGTATCCTTGACAGATAACTATGCGATAAACAACTCTACCGCTTTTGTACTCAACTCTTTTAACAGATGCCATTCTTAACACCCTTTCTCAATTTGATTTTTATAACGATAGAAAGTAGGCTTCGTCATACCTAATTCTTTCATCAGTTCAAATGGTTTCTTTTCCCCTTGCTGTACTAAGCGATAGTGGGTAGCAAATTCTTCAAGGTCCATAACTCTTGGTCTGCCATAATCGTCCCATTCTCCACGAGCCTTTTTCTGTTCAATGCCTTCTCGCTGTCTTTTCTCTTTTTTCTCAATCTCAGCCTGTGCCATGCTTGCATACAACTCAATCATCATATTATTGATAGTCTCTAACATCATACGAGCCATTGAGTTTTCCATAGCTGACAGGTCAATCAATGTTGTGGGTAATTCTAACACCATAACACGAATACCGTTGTCCTTAAAGAATCGTAATTCTTTTAGTGTGGCTTCCTTGTTTCGTCCTAATCTGTCAAGCTCTGTGACGATCAGCACATCACCACTTTCAAGAATTTCATCTTTCAGCATTGTGTAGCGTGGTCGGTTGAAGTTCTTTCCTGTCTGTTGGTCTGTGTAGACCTTGCCCTTATACAGAGAAATTGCATTATCAGTACAATACTTGGTGAGTTCTGCAATTCCTCTGTCTAAGTGCTGGTCCTTCGTGCTTGTCCTGTGATAAGCAATATATTTCATTCCGACACCCCCTTATCGTATAAATCACAGTTTCCACCATCAATAACGGTAGAGGGCTTTTCTTCGTACATCTCACATTTAGAAACATTGCATGGCATATTCGTATCGTCATATTTGTATAGGCAATCCTTACATACCAAGTCAGCGTTTCTGATAAGCTCAAACTTTAGCTTGTCATTCTTAAACTTATCGTTCATCTGAACACCTCATTTCTTTGTCGAACGCCTGTTCGTTTCTGATTTAATCATATCAGGCAAGTCTCAAAAAGTACACACTTTTTATGAGAATAATCAAAAGTTTTTACGCATACTTTCTGATACTTATTTGAGGTTTCATTTGCATGGTTTCAAAAAGTATAAATTCTGATA
>JBHASY010000090.1:0-7004 GCA_041831635.1 Acetoanaerobium sp.
ATAGTTAATTTATATTTATGTAAGTGAGGTGTCAATATGGCATGCAATTGTAGTAACAAGGTAGAAGAAGCAGTTGAATCGGTGGATCTAAGCCTTATAGATCCGATTATAGAGAAATATGGTAAAGCTAAGGGCGCAACTATAACTATGCTTCAAGGGGTTCAGGAAACCTATGGTTATATTCCGTCTGAGGCACTTACTTATATTGCTGAAAAAACCGGGATGAAAGAGGCAAAGCTTTATGGGGTTGCGACTTTTTACACTCAGTTTAGAATGACGCCTGTAGGGAAAAATCTTATCTTGCTGTGTCAGGGGACAGCCTGTCACGTAAACGGTGCAAGTATGATAGAAAAAGCCATATGCGAGGAACTACAGATAACAGAAGGGGAAACCACTCCAGATAAAATATTTACATTTACTAACGTTGCCTGTCTTGGGTGTTGCAGCTTGGCTCCTGTTATGATGATTAACGGAGAAACCTATGCTAAACTGACTCCGGAAAAGACAGTAGATGTTCTTAGAAACCTAAGAGCACAAGCCCAAAAAGAAATGGAGGGTAAATAGATGAAAGTTCTTGTCGGCGCAGGAAGCTGTGGTTTTGCAGCAGGGGCTCACAAAGTAATGGACGAGTTGGAACAAATAAAAGACATACAGTTTGATTATGAAATTACGGGATGTATAGGAATGTGTCACCTGGAGCCTATAGTAGAGGTTCATGATGACGGTGATGTGTACAGATTTGTAAAGGTAATGCCGGAGGATGTAAGACCTATACTTGAGAGGTATAAAGATTTTTCAGACAAAATGATTGACAGTACCGATTCTGAAGTTTTAGAAAAGCAACCTAGAGTTGTGCTTAGAAACTGTGGAGTTATAAATCCCGAATCAATAGACGACTATATAAAAATGGGTGGATATGAGGCTATAAAATCATGTTATATTTCTAAGACGCCTGACGCAGTAATAGAAGAGATAAAAAAATCAGGACTAAGGGGTCGTGGTGGAGCGGGTTTCCCTACGTGGTTTAAATGGGATGCTGCGAAAAAATCGATAGGACAGAAAAAATACGTAGTGTGTAATGCAGACGAAGGAGACCCCGGTGCATTTATGGATCGTTCGGTGCTTGAGGGAGATCCTCATAATCTAATAGAAGGTATGATGATCTGCGGTTTTGCGATAGGATCTGACGAGGGAGTAGTTTATGTACGTGCAGAGTATCCTCTTGCGATTTTAAGACTTCAAAAAGCTATCGAAGATGCCACCGAAAGAGGATTTTTAGGAGAAAATATTTTTGGAATACAAGGAAGAAACTTCAGCCTGAGAATAAAAGCGGGAGCGGGAGCCTTTGTGTGTGGAGAGGAAACGGCACTTATAGCATCGCTTGAGGGTGAAAGAGGAATGCCTAGACTTAAACCGCCATTTCCTGCTCAAAAAGGTTACTGGCAACTGCCTACAAATATAAATAACGTTGAAACTTTTGCGAACGTGCCTTGGATTATAAAAAACGGTGGAGAAGCGTTTGCAAAATACGGAATAGAAACCAGTAGAGGAACAAAGGTGTTCGCTCTTACGGGAAAGGTAAAAAAAGGAGGACTGGTTGAGGTTCCTATGGGGATATCCCTTAGAGAAATTATATATGAAGTAGGCGGAGGGATCGTAGGAGACAGACCTTTTAAAGCAGTACAGCTGGGAGGTCCTTCAGGAGGCTGTGTACCGGCAGACCTTATAGATACAAAGGTAGACTATGAGTCTATCACTAAGACAGGAGCTATAGTAGGTTCAGGTGGAATGGTCGTAATGGACGATACTACCTGTATGGTGGATATGGCCAGATTTTTCCTTGATTTTACCTGCAAAGAATCTTGTGGTAAATGTACTTATTGTAGACTGGGAACAAAACGTATGCTTGAAATTCTGGAAAGAATTACAGCAGGTGAAGGTAGAGAAGGAGATATAGAACTGCTTGAGGAACTAAGTTATAAAGTTAAGGACGGTTCTTTATGCGGATTGGGACAAACTGCTCCAAACCCTGTTCTTACTACTATTAAGTATTTTAGAAATGAATATGAAGACCATATAACCCATAAAAAGTGTACAGCAAAACAGTGCAGTGCACTTATAAAATACGTGATTGATTCTGAAAAATGCGTAGGGTGTACAGTATGTGCCAAAGCCTGTCCTGTATCTTGTATTTCAGGAGAAAGAAAAGAACCTCATCAGATAAACCAAGATGCTTGTATCAAGTGCGGACAGTGCTATAAAAAATGTAAATTTGACGCAATAAGCGTTAATTGATGAGTGAAAGGACTGAGAATATGCCTTATATCAGAGTTAATATAGATGGGAGAGAAATAAAAACTTATCCCGGACACACTATTTTAGAAGTTGCCAGACAAAACGAAATAGATATCCCTACGCTGTGCCATGA
This sequence comes from Acetoanaerobium sp., assembly GCA_041831635.1. Taxonomy (GTDB): domain Bacteria; phylum Bacillota; class Clostridia; order Peptostreptococcales; family Filifactoraceae; genus Acetoanaerobium. The sequence goes on from JBHASY010000090.1 coordinate 2,429, forward strand.
TGAAAAAATTAAAAACTACGGTTCATGCGGTATCTGTGTAGTAGAAGTAGAGGGAAATCCTAAGCTGGTTCGTTCCTGCTCTACCGAGATATCGGACGGTATGGTAATAAAAACGAACACACCCAGAATAATAGAAAGTAGAACTACTACTTTAGAACTTTTGCTTTCAGACCATACGGGAGACTGTAAAGCTCCATGCTCACATGGATGTCCAGGTCACGTTGATGTACAGGGATACGTAGGACTTATTGCAAATCAGCAATATGAAGAAGCTATCAAGCTTATCAAAAAAGAACTTCCGCTTCCTGCAAGTATAGGAAGGGTATGTCCTCACCCATGCCAGACAGTATGTAGAAGAGCACTGGTAGAAGATGCTATATCTATAGCTTGGCTAAAATACTTTGCAGCCGATCTGGACTTAGCAAAGGACGAGCCATATATGCCTGAGATAAAGGCAGATACGGGAAAGTCTATAGTTATAGTAGGTGGAGGACCCAGCGGTCTTTCCGCAGCTTACTATCTTAGAACTCAAGGTCATAATGTAACTATTTATGAAGCTATGCCTGAATTTGGAGGTATGCTGAAATACGGGATTCCTCTATATCGTCTTCCGAAAGAAGTGCTTTTATCGGAAGTGAATATCATAAGAAAAATGGGAGTTGAACTAAAACCTAATGTTCGCATAGGTAAAGACGTGTCACTTTCTTATCTTAGAGAAAAATTTGACGCTGTTTATGTAGCTATAGGTGCATGGACCAGTGCAAGACTGGATTGTCCGGGACAGGATTTGGACGGAGTAATCGGAGGAATTAAATTCTTAAATAACTTCGCAATCAATACACCTATAAAAACAGGAGATAAAATTGCGGTTATAGGTGGTGGAAACACTGCTATGGACGCTGCAAGAACATCTATAAGGCTGGGAGCAAAAGAAGTTTATATCATATACAGAAGAACTAAAGAAGATATGCCTGCCGTAGATGTTGAAATAGTAGAAGCTGAGGAGGAGGGCGTTGTATTTAAGTTCCTTCTGAACCCTGTAGAATTCATAGGAGATGAAAACGGCAGAGTAAAACAAATCAGACTCCAAAAAATGCAAGTAGTAGGCGGAGGAGAAGACGGACGTAAGAAAGTCGTTCCTATAGAGGGAGAAGAAGAAATCTTAGATGTAGATTCGGTAATTATGTCTATAGGACAAAAATTGAAAGGCGAAGGCTTTGAAGAACTCGCATTTAATAAATACGGAAATATAATAAGCGACCCTGCTACCTTTATGACGAATCTGGAGGGAGTATTTGCAGGTGGTGATGCTACTAATAAAGGTGCATCTATAGCTATAGAGGCTATAGCTGAAGGGAAATACGCAGCAAGAGTGATGGATTCATATCTAAAAGGAAATATTATCCCTTATAAAGAACCTTTCTATGTAAAAAGAGACGATCTTACTGCCGACAGCTTTCCTGATGTAGTAAGACAGGCGAGAACTCATATGGGACATGAAGCTCCTGAGATAAGAAGAGCGAACTTTGAAGAAGTAATGCACGGATTTACTGAGAAAGAGGCTATAACTGAGGCTACCAGATGTTTGGAGTGTGGATGCCATGATTACTTTGAATGTGATTTAATTCGTCATTCTCAAACTTATGATGTAAAACCTGAAAGGTTTGCAGGAGAAATGCATAAACGCCTCGACGAAGATAACCATCCATTCATCAAGCGTGACCCTAATAAATGTATCCTTTGCGGACAGTGCGTTCGTATCTGTGATGAGGTGATGGATAACACGGCACTTGGACTTGTAAGCAGAGGATTTGACACTATAGTTAAACCTGCTCTTGAAAAGAACTTAAGAGAAACTGAATGTATATCTTGCGGTCAGTGTATCAGTGTTTGTCCTACAGGAGCTTTAATGGAGAGAATAGCTATACACAAACCTGTTCCTGTAAATGCTACTCACACAAATTCGGCATGCTCGGCTTGTTCTGTAGGTTGCAATTTAGATTTAGAAAGTAAAGGAAGCTTACTTCTTAGATCTCTTCCTACAAGAAAAGAAAGTGTAAATAACGGTCTGCTTTGCTCTAAAGGACGTTTTGGATTTGCCTCTTATATGGGAGAAGGAAGAATTACAAAACCTCTTATAAGAAGAAACGGCAAAATGATAGAAACCACGTTTGAAGAGGCTATACTTTATGTGGCAAGAAGAGCACAAAGTATATCACTTTTATATGGAGCGAACTCTATGGGACTTAGCATAAGTGCAAGATACACAAACGAAGAAATCTTTATGGCCAAAAAGTTCGCAAAAGAAATACTTGGAACTGAGCAGATATTCTCATTTGGGGCAAAGAAAAGTGCTTTAAAAGACAGTTTCCCTTACGACGCATCTGCTAACTTAATAGAAGAACTTTCAAATACGAACTTCATTATGGCAATAGGAGGAGATCTCCAAAGAGATTACACTGTAGCTGCACTTAAAATTAAAGGTGCGGTAGAAAAAGGTGCTCAGTTAGTCCATATAAACAATGCTAAAAACAAGTTGGATGACTGGGCGACCAAGAGCGTAATCTCGGACGATGGTTTTGAGATATTAAAACAAGTTGCAAAATATCTTGTCGACAACAGCAAAAATACGGTAAACGCAGATGGACTTGAAGAAATCAAAGCATATCTGGATAAGGTAGTAGTATCGGACATAGCCGGCGAACTGGCGTCTATGTATCTAAATGCAAAGAAAGCTATGATAGTATACGACAGTGCTCATCTTACAGCAGATGCGGAAAGACTGATTTCGGCTATAACAATGCTGTCAGGACATATAGGCTCTGCAAGAGAAGGCTTTATCAAGCTAAGAGCATATGCAAACAGTCAAGGTCTTGTGGATATGGGTATAAATATCGACTCTGAAGATAGACTTGATATGATTAAAGATAAAACTATAAAAGGTCTTATGGTATTTGGAGAAAATGTAAAACCTGAAGATGTCTCAGGAGTAGAGTTTCTTATGGTTCACGATACTCATATGACCGAACTTGCCAAAATAGCAGATGTGGTAATTCCTGCTGCTGTAATGGTGGAAACTGACGGAACTATAACTTCTGCAGAAAGAAGAATTCAAAGAGTATCATCTGCTGTAAAACCGGCTACAGGATTAGCAAATTGGGAAGTTCTAAAAGGTCTTATGAACACTTACAGCACAAACTGCAAGTACACTAATGTAGATGAAATAACAAGAGATTTAAGTCTTGAAATTCCTGAGTATCATGGTCTACTTGAAAATCTCGCAAAACCTACATTCTGGCCTGTAAATGCTTCACCACAGCTATATAGCATTGCTAAGCTTGAGGCTCAGGCTAAATACAGTGTGCCTAAGTCAGAGATACTTTATGATGAAAATGCAGAGACAAATTATCACAAAGTTTTGTTCAATGAGTTTTTAGCTAATAAAAATTTATAAGAATCTTATATTTATATTCAAGGTTAAAAATAAAGTAACTACATTAAGAATGTCCTATTTATAGAAATAGGACATTTTTTCTTTATAGCATAAATTATATTGCTTTTTAATTATAAGACGTTTATATCTTAAATTTCATAATAAATGAACGTAAATCTTCAGCCAAGCCTGCAAGGCTTTCTCCGGAGTTTGCAATTTCATCTATCATAGCAGATTGTTCCTGCATAGAAGCTGACATCTGCTCTGTTGCTGCCGCACTTTCTTCAGAAGTGGCAGATAGGTTTTGAAGTGATTCTATCATATTATCTTTATTTTGAAGCATAACTACTGCTGAACTTGTTAATTTTTCCACTACACTCTTTGACATCTCCGTAGCTTCCGATATAGCGTCGAACTTGGCTTCCGTTTGTTTTACTATATCCGATTGCTCGTTTAGTACCGATTTTACCTCGTCCATATTGCTAACTGCAAGTTCCGACTTGGATTTTAATTCGCCAATAACTTCCTTGATATCTCCTGTAAATCTATTTGAGTCCTCTGCCAATTTTCTGATTTCGTCAGCAACCACTGAGAACCCTCTGCCTGCTTCTCCGGCTCTGGCAGCCTCTATTGCGGCGTTAAGAGCAAGAAGGTTAGTCTGGTCAGCTATACTTTGGATCATAGCACTTGCAACTTCTATTTTTTCAGCACTTTCGTTATTGCTTAATATAATATTGTATATATTTTCAGCTGAACAATTTGACTGCTCGGTTTTTCTAACCAGATCTTTTAATGTCTTAAATCCTTCATCTTTTGCAGTAAAAATTCTTTCTGTAGCACTATTGAGTTCTTTTATAGTTCTGGCATCTTCTTCCAATATATCCCCCAGTTCGCTGATATTTGCCACAGCATTTTCGGTATCTTTTGCTTGGTCGGTGGCACCTATTGCGATTTCCTCAATAGTTCTGGACATTTCTTCTGAGGTAGTGGCAGAGTTTTGAATTGATACTTTCATATCATCTGAAGATTTAGCTACTGAATTTGCAGTTTCGGTAGTTTTTTTTATGAAATCTACTATGCTGTTTTGCATATTTTCTATAGATTTGGCTATAGTTCCGATTTCATCTTTTCTATTATTATATC
>JBHASY010000091.1:0-10747 GCA_041831635.1 Acetoanaerobium sp.
AATATAGAATTAGTTATATAGGAATTATTTGGATATTTTTGGTTATTGTTGTATTAGCAAGCAGGAATTTCAATGCAGCATTTGTGAAATTTCATCATATGTTTTTTAACAACGATTATTGGATTTTGAATCCGTCTGAAAGTATTATAATCAACTTAATGCCTGAAAAATTTTTTATGATGTTTGCTGTTTATATAGGACTAATTTTTGTAGCTTTGAGTACGGCATTTTATTTACTTGGATTAAAAAACTATACAGATAGGGGGAGAGATTTTGGAGGAAAATAATTCAATCGTAAAACTAAATACCATAGTGGAAATTTCTCAGTTGGTTACGTCTTCCAAAAACTTTTATAACATCAAAGATATAGTTTTGGATAAGATGCTGAATGTAATACCTCCTAAAAAGGCTTGTGTGAATGTATTTAACAGATACGAGCATAACTGTGCATACTTGGTATGCAAAGACACTTTGGAATACATACCTAAATTGTTTGAATATAACAAAGCTTTTAATGGGTATAAAATAAATATAAGTGCCTATCCTCCCTACATTAGGGAAGCTATCGAAACAAAAAAACCTATTTACATAAAAAGGTTGAGCCAAGACCATAGAGCTGTAGTGGAGTTGGAAATTGCGGAAAAAGAAGGTTATGTTGGAAGAGCAGTGTTTCCTATTGTTTTGAGCGATGTGGTTGTAGGCTTTATGACATGCTTTTTAGGAGAGGGAGAGGAGTTAAATACTACAGATATAGATTTTATCGACTCTGTGGCATTATTGCTTGGACTTTCTATGGAGATTACACGCTATAACGGAAATATAGACAGACTCATAAAGAAACTCAGGGAAGTCATAGCCTCTATAACAAAAGCAACTGACGAACTTTATAAGAACAAAGGAATAGATTCGTTTTTCGCTATGATTAGTGAACAGGTATGTAATCTCACAAACAGTGAGGCTTCTCTGATTATGGTAGAAGACCACGAAATAAGGGTCAATACTATGGCGAAATTTGGGAAAATAGACGATTTTTCGGATATACTCAGATTTGTATTTAAAGAAAATTACGAGAAAAGCGACATAAAACTATTTAGCAAAGGTTCACTTCCTAAGCACATAGTGGATATGGGCATAACTTCACTCATATTTGAACCTCTAAAGAAAGACAATGTTGCAATCGGATATTTGATTGCTGTAAACAGCAGAAAATATTACGATGATGATTTGAAGATTTTGGCTATTTACGCTTCTCAGATAGTTCTTTCTTTACTTATGTATTTTAACAGCAGAAGAATTTTTGAAAATAGGCTGATGGAGAGAGATTTGGAAATCGTCGGCAAACAGCAGGAACTCATAATGAGTGACAAACATATGCGATTGGACAGCGGTGTATCCCTTGATTATTTTTACAGCCCGTCCAGACAAATCGGTGGAGATTTTTGTAAATTGTTCAGGGTAGATAAAAACAAGGCTATAGTGTTTATAGCAGATGTTATGGGTCACGGGATTTTATCAAACTATTTTGTCGCTATGATGAAAGGCGTACTTAAAACCTTGCTGTCAGAAAACTTAACTCCGAATGAAATTTTAACTAGGATTAACAACGTACTTTATAACGATTTGGACGCACTTAACTTATTTATAACAGCGAGAGTGATGCACCTGGATTTTGACGAAAATATAGCTGTTTCGTCAAATGCAGGGCATTTGTTTCCTTTGTCATTTTTTAGAGATGAAGCAGGTGAATTAACATACTCTTCTATGCAAACAGAGGAGGGAATACCTCTGGGAGTAATGGAAAACACTGATTATGAGCAACATACATATGATATATCAAATATTGAGATGATAGCGTTCTATACAGATGGAATAGTAGAAGCAGGAAACATAGATGAACTGGAGTATGGAACAGGAGGGCTAGCTAAATTCATAATTTCAAATGCAGATAAAACAGGAGAAGAGATTTGTGGCATGATTTCAGATGAAATACATAAATTTACAGGAACACACTATACGGAAGACGATGTTATGCTGGTTATCGTAAAACGTGAGATGAAAGAGTGTGATTGATATGGACATAATGGTAATAAACGCAAGCCCTAGAGAAAAAGGAAATACTTTTTACTTATCAGATAAAACTATTAAAATTTTAAATAAGCACGATATAAATCCCATATATGTGAATCTTAAAACTCTGGATTTTCAGCCTTGCACTGCTTGTGGCTACTGCGATAAAACAGGAAAATGTTTTATGAAAGATGACATGACGCCTCTATATGAACAAATAGATAACTCTTGTGGGACCGTAGTGGTGTCGCCTGTTTTCTTTGACGGGACGCCTGCGAAACTGAAAGCCTTTGTAGACAGAACGCAGGCCTTTTATGCGAGCAAATATGTTTTGAATAAACCATCCATAGACAGGAATAAAAAAAGATTCGGACTTTTAATTTCTCTAGGTGGAGCAAAACCTTACGAAACACAGTTTATGGGAAACAAGGCAGTGATGGAGTTTTATTTTAGATGTATCAACACAAAACTGTTAAATCATATTCAACTTTCAGATATAGATAGCAGTCCTGTATGGGAGAGAGAGAAGTTTTTGAAAGTTTTTGAAAGTGAAATAGAAGAAGTTGTCAGGAATGTAAAAGAGGTGTATTGAAAAAGAAAGATTATAGAAATTTTGTATAAGTCTATGAATTTTTTGTATATTGTACACGTAGAAATGCAGATGATTTTTTGAGGATTTGCAGTTGATTGTGAAAACAATGGCATTTTGAAATTTGTTAATTAAGAGTTTATTTTTAATATTTTAAATTTTTATAAAATAATAATAATATTAGAAATTTTAAGTAAATAAGATTTGATTTAATATATAAGTATACAGTATAATAAAGCTGATAAACTTATTCTAAAATAATATACCATAGGGGGGTCATTTGATGAAATTACCAATAGCACTATCTAACAGACATCTTCATTTAAGTCAGGAGCACATAGAAGCTTTATTTGGAAAAGGGCACGAACTTAAACCGTCTAAAGATTTGTCTCAACCGGGACAGTATGCTTGTGAAGAAAAAGTTGATATAGCAGGACCAAAGGGAACATTAAAAGGTGTCAGAGTTCTTGGACCGGCGAGAAAAGAAACTCAAGTTGAAGTTTCACTTGCTGATGCCAGAGCACTTGGAGTTAAAGCACCTATAAGAGATTCAGGCGCTATAGAAAACAGTCCTGGAGCAAAACTTATAGGACCTGCCGGAGAAGTAGACCTTGAAAAAGGAGTAATAGTTGCTTCCAGACATATCCATATGAGTATGGAAGATGCTGAAAAATTCGGGGTAAAAGATATGGAGATAGTGGACGTTGCAACTGAAGGAGAAAGAGCCGTAGTATTTAAAAAAGTTCTTGTAAGAGCAAATCCGAACTTTGCACTTGAAATGCATGTAGACTTAGAAGAAGGAAATGCGGCAGGAGTGGCAAACGGAGATTTAGTAGAACTTATTAAAGTTCAGTAATTTGGAGGCAAAATCCGGATGAGAAATCTTTGCAGATATATAGACCATACACTTTTAAAAGCAAACGCAACTGAAGATGAAGTTGTTAAACTTTGCAAAGAAGCAAAAGAGTATGGTTTTTTTTCAGTTTGTGTAAATCCTGCGTTTGTCGAGCTTGCTGCTAAAGAATTAAAAGAAAGCGATGTGGCTGTATGTACAGTTATAGGCTTTCCGCTGGGAGCAAGCACAAGCGAAACAAAAGCCTTTGAAACAAAGGATGCTATTGAAAAAGGTGCAACTGAAATAGATATGGTTATAAATATATCTAAGTTAAAAGATAAAAAGGACGATGAGGTACTAAAGGATATAAAAGCCGTAGTTGATGTAGCTGATAAAAAAGCCCTTGTCAAAGTAATAATAGAAACCTGTCTTTTAACAGATGAAGAAAAAGAAAGGGCTTGCAGACTTGCAAAAGAGGCCGGGGCTGATTTTGTAAAAACATCTACGGGATTTTCTACAGGTGGAGCTACGAAGGAAGATATTATGCTTATGAGAAAGACTGTAGGCACTCAAATAGGAGTAAAAGCATCAGGGGGAGTAAGAACCTACGAAGACGCAATTGCCATGATAGAAAGTGGAGCGAGCAGAATAGGGGCAAGTGCTTCTGTAGCTATAGTGACAGCTTCAGAGAATAAATCTTCGGATTACTAGAATTTCATAAAACAAAAATTAGTATTTAGTGAAAATGGGTTGTTTTTTAAGGGTATGTGGTTTTATGAAAATGCGAGTGTCACTTTATTAGAATATTTTTAATGGTAGATATTTAAAGTATATAAAATTGTTTTGCGGTTTTATATATTTTATATATATAATTTTTTTTAAATTCTATTTACATTAGGTACAGGTGTATGTATAGTGTTTAATGTATACATTGTACTTAAAAGTTCTAACTGATTACGAAAATTTAAAATAACTAAGGAGGAAAAAATCAATGGCTAAAGTTATGAAAACTATGGATGGAAATACCGCTGCCGCTTATGTGTCATACGCATTTACAGAAGTGGCAGCTATCTATCCTATCACACCTTCATCTCCAATGGCGGAATTGACAGACGAATGGTCGGCTAACGGTCAAAAAAATATTTTCGGACAGGAAGTTAAGGTAGTTGAACTTCAATCTGAGGGAGGAGCTGCGGGAGCTGTACACGGTTCTTTATCAGCAGGAGCATTGACAACCACATACACCGCTTCTCAAGGATTACTTTTGATGATTCCGAATATGTACAAAATCGCAGGAGAGTTACTTCCGGGAGTTCTTCATGTAACTGCCAGAGCGGTAGCAAGCCACGCACTTTCTATATTTGGAGATCATTCCGACGTTATGGCTGCAAGACAGACAGGATTTGCATTCCTGGCATCGGGTTCTGTTCAGGAAGTCATTGATTTAGGTGGAATTGCACATCTTAGTGCCATAAAATCAAGAGTGCCGTTCGTGCATTTCTTTGACGGATTCAGAACTTCACACGAGGTTCAAAAAGTTGAACTGATAGACTATGCCGAGTTTGACAGACTAGTGGACAAAGAAGCTGTTGCAGACTTTAGAAAAAGATCTTTAAACCCTGAGCATCCGTATACAAAAGGTACTGCTCAAAACCCTGATATTTTCTTCCAAGCAAGAGAGTCATCAAACAAGTACTATGATGCAGTTCCGAAAATAGTTTATGACTATATGGAAGAAATCTCTAAAATAACAGGAAGAGATTATAAACCTTTCAACTACTATGGAGCGCCTGATGCTGAAAACATAGTTGTAGCTATGGGTTCTGTTACTGAGGCTCTTGAAGAAACAATAGATGAACTGATCAAAAGAGGAGAAAAAGTCGGCCTTATTAAAGTTCGTCTTTACAGACCTTTTGTTGAAAAATATTTCTTTGATGTACTTCCTAAGACAGTTAAGAAAATCGCAGTTCTTGATCGTACAAAAGAGCCGGGAGCAATTGGAGAACCTTTATATCTTGATATTAGAAACATATTCTATGGAAAAGAGAATGCTCCTGTTATCGTAGGCGGAAGATATGGACTCGGTTCAAAAGATACTACTCCTACTCATCTTCTTGCTGTATTTAAAAACCTTAAAGCCGATGCTCCGAAAAATAACTTTACCATCTCTATAGAAGACGATGTTACCAACTTGTCGCTTAAAGCTGACGAAGAACTCAGAATAGCGCCTGAGGGTACTGTAAGATGTAAATTCTGGGGACTTGGTTCAGACGGAACAGTAGGAGCGAATAAATCTGCTATTAAGATTATCGGAGACCATACAGATATGTATGCTCAAGGATATTTCTCATATGACTCTAAAAAATCCGGTGGAGTTACTATCTCTCACTTAAGATTTGGTAAAACACCTATTAGATCGACATACCTTATCGACGAGGCTGACTTTGTTGCCTGTCACAACCAAGCATATGTAAATCAATATGAACTTTTAAGAGGTCTTAAAAAGGGCGGAACATTTGTACTCAACTGTAAATGGTCAGATGCTGAACTGGAAGAACATCTTCCATCAGCTATGAAGAGATACATTGCTGAAAACGAAATTAAATTCTACACTATCAATGCTACTGATATAGCTGTAGAAATCGGACTTGGAAACAGAATAAATATGATTATGCAATCAGCATTCTTTAAACTTGCCGATGTTATTCCTATGGAAGACGCTGAAAAATATCTAAAACAATCTATAGACAAAGATTACGGTAAAAAAGGTCAAAAAATTCTGGATATGAACTACGAGGCAGTTAATAAAGGTGCTCAGGCTCTTCATAAAGTAGAAGTACCTGCTGCATGGGCCGGCATTGATGCTGAACCTATCATCACAAGAAACGAAAACGAACCTGACTTTATTAAAAATATCCTTAGACCTACAAATGCACAGGCGGGAGACGATCTTCCTGTATCAGTATTTGTAGGAGCTGAAGACGGACATATGCCACATGGAACATCTGCATTTGAAAAACGTGGTATAGCTGTGAACGTTCCGGAATGGCAAGCAAATAACTGTATCCAATGTAACCAATGTTCATTTGTATGTCCTCATGCTGCGATTAGACCTTTCTTAGTAGATGATAAAGAAAAAGCTGGAGCACCTGAAGGCTTTGATACACTACCGGCAGTAGGAAAAGGACTTGAAGGACTGGGATATAGAATTCAAGTTACTCCTCTTGACTGTACAGGCTGTGGAAACTGTGCCGATATCTGTCCTGGTAAAAAAGGAGAAAAGGCTCTTTTAATGAAACCTATTGAGTCTCAATCAGCAGAAATCAGAAAATTCGATTATGCTCATTCAAGTGTAACTTACAAAGAAAACTTAATGGCTAAAAACTCTATCAAGGGAAGTCAGTTTGCTCAGCCGCTTCTTGAGTTCTCAGGAGCATGTGCCGGTTGTGGAGAAACTCCTTACACTAAACTGGTGACACAGCTGTTCGGAGATAGAATGATAATAGCAAACGCTACAGGTTGCTCTTCAATCTGGGGTGGTTCTGCTCCATCTATGCCATATACTAAGAATGCAGAAGGAAAAGGACCTGCTTGGGCGAATTCACTATTTGAAGATAACGCTGAGTATGGATATGGTATGGCGGTAGCAGTTAGAACCATGAGAGAAAGACTTAAAACAATAATGACCGAGCTGGTAGAGATGGACATTGCAGATACAGCCAAAGCTGCCTTTGAAGGATGGTTAGCTTCTATGGATGATGCAGACGCAAGCAAAGAGGCTACACTAAAAGTTAAAGAAGCAATTCTTACTCTAACAGGAGATGCAAAAAAACTTGGAGATGAAATAAAGGAAAAAGCCGACTACCTTGTTAAGAAATCTGTATGGATATTCGGTGGAGACGGATGGGCTTATGATATCGGATATGGAGGATTAGACCACGTACTTGCATCAGGAGAAAACGTAAACGTTCTTGTAATGGATACGGAAGTTTACTCAAATACAGGAGGACAATCTTCTAAAGCTACACCTACAGCAGCAGTTGCTAAATTTGCAGCATCAGGTAAAAAAGTTAAGAAGAAAGACCTCGGTATGATAGCAGCGACTTACGGTTATGTATATGTGGCTCAAGTAGGTATGGGAGCTGACAAAAATCAATTCCTTAAAGCTGTGCTTGAAGCTGAAAAATACGACGGACCTTCACTAATCATAGCTTATGCACCTTGTATCAACCACGGATTAAAAGAAGGTATGGGAAGAACTCAAGAAAATACAAAACAGGCTGTAGAGGCAGGATACTGGCATCTATACAGATTCAATCCTGAGCTTAAAGAGCAAGGAAAGAATCCGTTTACCTTAGATTCAAAAGAGCCTACAGCAAGCTTTAGAGAATTCCTTGACAAACAAATCCGTTATACTTCTTTAAAAACTACTTTCCCTGAAATAGCTGAGGAACTGTTTGATAAAGCAGAGGAAGAAGCTAAAGAAAGATATGCGGGATACAAGAGAATGGCTGAAATGCAATACTAAAATATACAAACTCGTAATATAAAAATGACATAAAAAATTTAAAGCGATATAAAAAACTGAAATGGCATAAAAATAATAGCAAAAATTGATTATGAAGTTTAAAAATATGCGAGTTTAGAAAATATATAAATCAGTATAATACTTCACAGATTAAGACCCCTATGAGGAAAATCCTCTAGGGGTCACTTTAATTCTGAAAAGTATTCATTGGGGCTGTTTTTGCAAAATTATGCACTAATTTTTTGATATATTTTTTATATGTTTGTAGTTGGAGATACTTTCTTTTATTTGTTATGTGTTTTTGTAGTCTTATAATTTTTTAAATCTCATTAAATCTTCTAAGGACTTCAAGCAGATAGCCGTACGTTCTTTGAATAGAAGAAATGCTTATATGTTCGTTTGGAGTATGAACATCTGCCATATTAGGTCCTATAGAAATCATATCAAGTTCAGGAAGTTTTTCTTTAAATAGTCCACATTCTACTCCTGCATGGATAGCTACGACCTTGCTATCTTTGCCATACATATCTTTATAAACTTTTTCAAAGTGAGTTCTGAGTTTTGAGTCGGGATTGTACTGCCATTCAGGGTAATCGGAATCTACCACAAGCTGTGCACCTGTTAATGAGGCTAGAGCAGAGTACTGATTTTTTATAGCTTCTTTTAAACTTCCTACAGAACTTCTAGGACAAGACTCAAAGCAAACAAAAGACTCTGTAGTAGTTAGAACTCCCATATTAACAGAACTTTCCACAAGATTTTCTATATCGTGGCTCATACTCATAATGCCGTTTGGAATCATCATGAGGGTATAGATGGTGTTTAGTTTTGATTTTTTATCGAACACCTTAGTATCTTCTTGTTTGATCTCAGAAGCTATTACTTGAACCTTATCGTCTTTACCTCTTAGTTCATTTTTCAAGATATCATTCCATTTTGATACCAGGTCTTTTATCTTAGGTTTTTCAGATGGGTTTACAGCTATTACAGCGTCTGCCTCTCTTGGAATAGCATTCATTTTAGAACCGCCGTTTACACTTAATAGCTCAAAGTTTATTTCATCAGTTATCATAGCATCTAAAATGCGACCGATTATCTTATTTGCATTTCCTCTGCCCTTGATTATATCCATACCGGAGTGCCCTCCATATAGACCTTTCACAGAGATTTTTAAGGTTACGTTAGCACTATTTACTTGAGTGTAGGTAATAGGAAGAATTAACTTGATTCTCGAACCGCCGGCGCAGCTTACGAGAAGTTCTCCTTCTTCTTCTGAATCGATATTGATGAGATATTTTCCGTTTAAGTGTGCACCGTCTAACTTTAAAGCACCTACAAGACCTGTTTCTTCTTCTACTGTGAAAACAGCCTCTAATGCAGGATGAGGGATATCTGACGAAGCTAAAATCGACATAGCCATAGCGACAGCTATTCCGTTGTCAGCACCTAATGTAGTATCATCCGCATAGATATCATCTCCTACTATTTTCAATGTGAGAGGGTCTTTATCAAAATCGTGCACCTTATCGTTGTTTTTTTCATTTACCATATCCATATGACCTTGAAGTATGACGGTCGGAAGATTTTCATAGCCTGAAGTTGCAGGTTTTTTTATTATTATATTCATATATTCATCTTGGATACATTCTAAATTGTAGGACTTTGCAAAGTTTACGAGGTAGTCACTTACTTCCTTTTCATTTCCTGAGCCTCTTGGTATCCTGGTTAAATCTTCAAAATATGTGAAAACTTTTTTCGGTTCAAAATTTAATACTCTTTCCAATATTATCACTCCTAAAATTCATTTCTGAACAATTATATTTACCTATTTCATATTATATACTATTTTCATATTATATACTATTCTATGAAAAATTAAACGAAAAAGTTAATAATCACAGGGATAATACCGTACAGTGTCGATGTCAGAAGAACTTATTTTAACGATATACCTCAGATGCTTCGGGTGTGCCATAGGTTCAGAACAGGCGAATAATTTTTGCATTAAATCCGGAATCTATTATCAATGCACGATTATCATCTGTTATAATATAACTGTTGAGGGATTTAAGAGGAATATTTGGCAATCTCACATTGTTTAATAGAAAGTATGTATTTGATATAGATAAGGAGTATAAACAAATCTTATGGATCCTACAAAATACATCGAAAGACTGAATAAAGAACAAAAATCAGCTTGCGATAAGGTGTTCGGAGCACTTATAGTAATGGCACCGGCAGGTACAGGAAAAACTGACGTTATAGCACTCAGGGCATATAATGCTTATCTATCTGGAGTAAAGCCTGAATCTATGCTACTTATGACCTTTACAAACAGAGCGGCAAAATCTATGAAAAAGCGCTTAGAAACGATAATAGGAGATATAGCAGGAAATATTAAGATATCTACCTTTCACGGCCTTTGTGGCTTCATTTTAAGGCAAGAGGCGGTAAATCTCTCTATAAACTCTGATTTTATAGTAATAGATGAAGAAGACGCAAGACAAATCATAAGAGATATAGTGGTGGGAAGAGGTTATAAGAGCCATTTGTATTTTAGAGAAGAGCAGTTATTTGTTGATTTTATCAGAATGGCGAGGGAGTTTGAATATGTAAATGATAAAAAGATAGATACAAAAGAATTTTTTAATCAACTGATAAGAGATAGAGGGCTGGAGTATTCGTTAGGAAGCCTGTCTGGCAGTGCTTTAGAAATATTAAATGCGTA
>JBHASY010000092.1:0-22263 GCA_041831635.1 Acetoanaerobium sp.
ACACCATGAACAAAGAATTAGAGTCAAAAAAAATATCTTCCTTGCTTATACAACTATCTGTTCCGGCTATTACAAGTATGCTTATCTCTGCTATTTATAATATAGTCGATAGGATATTTGTTGAAAAAATAAGCCCTCTTGCACTTTCAGGCGTAGGTATAACTATGCCTATTCAGATACTTCAGATGGCTTTTGTCTTATTGATAGGAATAGGTTCTTCTACCCTTGTTTCTATCAAACTGGGTGAGAAAAAACCTCATGAGGCGGAAGTAATCCTTTACCAATCATATAAATACATTATGATATCTATGGCATTATTTTCTATAGCCACGATTTTTTTCATAAATCCGATACTGGATATATTAAATGTTTCAGAGGAAGTCTATCCTTATGCTAAAGACTATATCTTTATTATGGTCGCAGGTTCTATATTCGGACTTCCGGGGTTTTGTCTTAACAACTCTCTACGAGCTATAGGTGAGGCTTCCACTTCAATGAAAATAGTAGTATCAAGTGCAGTTATGAACATTTTACTGGATCCTCTTTTCATTTTCACTTTCAATATGGGAGTAAAAGGAGCTGCATTAGCTACAGTTATATCTCAAACCTATGTCACTTTTATGGTATTTTACTTGTTTGCAAAATCTAAAACTTTTCCAATTAACTTGAAATTTACTATGCCTGTAGAGAAGTCATTTTTAAAGGAAATTATTCAAAATGGAGCACCGTCGTTTTATATGCAGGTTTTTGCAACAATAGTCAATATCACATTTAACAGAGCTATAGTTCAATACGGCAATGATTTGTATTTAGCTGCAATGACTATAGTTCAAGCTGTATATAGTTTTTATCATATGGTTATCTTTGGCATTATTCAAGGAGCTCAGCCTATATCAGGCTATAATTTCGGTGCAAAACGCTATGACAGAGTAAGAGAAACACTCGTGCTTACCATAGGCTCATCACTTGCTATAGCTATTGCTATGTTTGCAATAATTCAGTTTTATCCGTCACTTTTGTCAGGTATATTTACATCAAATGAAGAACTTCTTAATCTCACTAACTACTCAATGAAGTTTTACCTGCTTTTTCTTCCCCTTACAGCACTTCACTCTGTAAGTTCACAATATTTTCAATCTGTAGAAAAACCTAAAAAAGCAAGTATTTTATCTATGCTCAGATACGGACTTATCCTAATTCCTCTTTTATTTATAATACCACGCTTTACCGGGATACAAGGGGTGTTTATAAGTAATCTTATATCAGATTTTATAGCCTCTGCCGTAGCGATATTTTTTATATCAAAAGAACTTTACCATCTTAAGGCAAATTCATAAAAATACTTCCTAAATAAACAGAGCAGCCTCAGACTGCTCTGTTTATTTATATTCTATTGTTTTTCAACAGCTATCTTGGCATTATGTCCGTTGATTACATCTTCTTGCATATTTCCTGTTTCACCGTTTATTATTTCTACAGCCAAAGTCTCATCTTTGATATAGTCGGCATGAATTTTTACAGCGTTTGCCACTTCGTCTGTAGATGTAAAGTAAACTTTTATCTTATCCATCATTTCTAAATCTTGAGCTTTTCTCATTTGTTGGATTTTAGATATAAATTCCCTTGCAAACCCTTCATTTACAAGTTCAGGAGTAAGATTAGTGTCAAGAACTATAAACAGATTTCCTTCTGTAGCAACATCAAAGCCTTCTTTAGGAGATACGTTTATAAGAACATCATCTTTAGCAAATGCAAAGTCTTCTCCTGCAAGATTAAAAGTAATTGATTCCCCATTTTGAAGTTTATTTACAGCAGCAGGTGCATCTAAATCTGCCAACTTGCTTGAAAATTCTTTTAGCTTAGAACCTAATGTTTTTCCGAGAGTTGCAAAGTTAGGTTTCAAACTGAAATTCATATACTGATTTATGTCTTTTGAAAAAACAACTTCTTTAACATTTAATTCTTCTTCTATAAGCGGAAGTAAATCTTTCATTACTTCTTCATGAGATGCATCTATATACGCTTTTCCTATAGGCTGACGAACTTTTATTTTAGCTGCCTCTCTGGAAGCTCTTCCAAGTGTAACAAGATTTTTAACCAAATCCATTTTATGTTCCAATTTTTCATCTACCAGTTCGTCATTGCATCTAGGATAATGGCTGATATGAACAGACAGTTCTCCTGTGAGTTTTCTGTAAAGTTCTTCGGATAAAAACGGAGAAAACGGTGCAACCATT
This sequence comes from Acetoanaerobium sp., assembly GCA_041831635.1. Taxonomy (GTDB): domain Bacteria; phylum Bacillota; class Clostridia; order Peptostreptococcales; family Filifactoraceae; genus Acetoanaerobium. The sequence goes on from JBHASY010000092.1 coordinate 2,238, forward strand.
TGTGATATTCCTACTAAAATCTCAAATGTGGTATTGTAAACAGATTTTTTATCTAATGTGAGCTCAGTATCCCAGAAACGTCTTCTACTTCTTCTGATATACCAGTTTGATAAGTCCTCATTTACAAATTCTTGTATTGCTCTAACTGTTTTTGTCATATCGTATCTTTCAAGTTCAGTTTCTACATATTTCTTCAAGTTATTGTATTTTGAAAGTATCCATCTATCAAGTTCAGGTCTTTCATTGTAAGGTATAAAAAATTCTTTAGGATCTATATTATCTGTATTTGCATATAATGAGAAGAAGTTATATACATTCCTGATAGTTCCGAAGAATTTACTTTGAACCTCTTTAAGTCCTTCAATATCAAACTTTGTAGGATTCCATACAGGCGATACATACAGCAAGTACCATCTTAGAACATCAGCACCGTATTTATCAAACATTTCAAACGGATCTACTACATTTCCCCTGGATTTACTCATTTTCTTTCCGTCTTTATCAAGTATGTGGTCGTTTACAAGTACGTTTTTGTATGGAGATCTTTTCATTACGAAAGTTGATATAGCAATAAGAGAATAAAACCAGCCTCTAGTTTGGTCTATTCCCTCACATATATAATCAGCAGGGAACAATTCGTCGAAATTCTCTTTGTTTTCAAAAGGATAATGGTGTTGAGCAAAAGGCATAGATCCGGAGTCAAACCAGCAGTCTATAACATCTTTAACTCTCGTCATCTTCTCATTACACTTAGGGCATTTTATATGAATATCGTCAACATAAGGTCTGTGAAGTTCTATTGAAGCATCTATCGGCTCTATAGATTTTTCTACCAATTCACTTATGGATCCTATAGACTCTTTATGTCCACAACCGCAAGTCCAAATATTAAGCGGAGTTCCCCAATATCTTGAACGCGATATCGCCCAATCGTTTACATTCTCAAGCCAATTTCCAAATCTTTTTTCTCCTACATAATCAGGAAACCAATTTACCGAATTGTTATTACTTACAAGCAAGTCTTTCAGCTTTGTCATTTCTATATAGTAGCTTGGTTTAGCATAATACAAAAGTGGTGTCTGGCATCTCCAGCAATGTGGGTAATTATGATCCATTTTTTCTTTGCTGTAGATTTTATTCTCATTAGCCAGCCATTTTATAATATCTACATCCAGACCCTCATCCATCACAAATCTTCCGTCCCAGATAGTTCCTATATATCTTCCGTCTTCGCCTACAGGCTGAAGTACGGGAAGTCCATATTTTTTCCCTACATTGTAGTCATCTTCCCCAAAAGCCGGTGCAGTATGAACTATACCTGTACCGTCTTCTGTAGTAACATAATCTCCAAGCACTACAAAAAATGCTTTTTTGTCAGTAGTTACAAATGGCATAAGTTGCTCATATTCTATATACTCAAGATCTTTTCCTAATATTTCTTCTAAAACAGTATACTCTCCTTTTAAAACCTTAGGTGCAAGAGTTTTGGAAACATAGTAGATTTCATTTTCTTGCTGTACTTTTAAATATATTTCTTTAGGAGATACTGCAAGTGCTACATTTGACGCTAATGTCCAAGGTGTAGTCGTCCATGCTAAGAAATATTCATTTTCTGTGCCTTTTCTTTTAAATTTCGCAATCAAAGTATTTGTTTTAACTTCTTTGTAACCTTGAGCTACCTCATGTGAAGCAAGTCCCGTTCCGCAACGTGAACAATAAGGAAGAATTTTATGTCCTTCATAGATATATCCCTCTTTGTTAAACTTATCCAAAATCCACCACACAGACTCTATATAGTTATTTTCTAAAGTTATGTATGGATTATCCATATCTATAAGATATCCCATTCTTTCGGACATCTGTCTCCACTGACTTTCATACTCAAATACTGACGCTCTGCAAGCATCATTAAATTCTTTAATACCATATTCTTCTATTTCCTGTTTTGAACCGAGTTTTAGTCTTTTTTCAACTTCTATCTCAACAGGCAGTCCATGTGTATCCCAACCGGCTTTTCTTTTAACCTGATAGCCGCTCATAGTCTTATATCTACATACAGAATCCTTTAAAGTTCTGGATATAACGTGATGAATACCGGGTTTTCCGTTTGCAGTAGGCGGCCCTTCATAAAATACAAAAGATGTTGCTCCTTCTCTAGCCTCTACACATTTGTCCAGCAAGCCGATTTCATTCCAAAAATCGGTTAAACTCTGTTCACTATCTTTTACCGGCGCATTGTTTAAATTCTCAAATTTCATAAGTTATCCCCTTTCATTTTATTAAAATAGGCAATTTCAAAACTATAATTAAGTATAAAAAGTTACAATTTCCAACCTTTTACTTTTAAAGTCCTCCTCTCTGATAAAACTCTATATGCAACTTTTGCTTTTAGCAAACGTTCTCTATCTCTAATTATTTGCATTTTACAATAAAAAATCCCTGCAAAAATGCAGGGACGAATTATTCGCGGTACCACCCTAATTGTCAGCGACTATTACTGCTAACCTCTTAAAAGCACTTAACATGTGCAAAACGAAAAAATCTAGTCATAAGAAAAATTAAGAAAGCACACCGGCAACAGTAAAGTTACGTACTTATAACAAATTAGCTTATTTTCGATTTTCCTGCTCCTAGGGGATTTTCATCGATATTCCTATGTAGAGTTTCCACCATTTCCTCTACTCTCTGAAATATTCATACCAACTACTCTCCTAATCACAGCATTTTCATATTCATATTTAGTGACTATTCTATAACATATTATTAAAAAACGCAAGAATTTATTCTATATCTCTAAAAGTATCTTCGATACTTGAAATTCCATCTTCCAGTAGAGATTTAAATTTCGCCTTGAAAGTGGCAAACTCTTTTCTGATATTTTCATACTCCTGCTTAATCTGAATTACATCATCATTTGCCTGTTGTACTATTTTTTTAGCTTGATGATGAGCCTCATCTATTATAAGAGAGGATTTTTTCTGAGCACTTGCATTCACTTCCTCAGCCGTCTGCTGAGCTACTATAAGGGTTTCTTTTAAAGTCTCTTCTATGGTTTTATATCTTTTAATCTGTTCTGTAAGTGCATTTAACTTATCTTTAAGTTCTATATTTTCTCTATAAAGGTCTTCGTATCCTGTTTTAATTTCATTTAGGTAATTATTTACTTCAATCTCGTTATATCCCATAAAACCCTTTTTAAATTCTTTCCTTTCAATATCTAAAGGTGTTATCATACAGTCCTCCTAAAGTATTTTTTTTACTCCGGCTCTCATCTTGCCTTTCCTAGTTTCAGATATAACTTCATCAAAAATAACTCGCCCATATCCTTTAAGAGATATCAAGCTACCGTCCTTAATTTCCTTTGAGTTTGAAGAATAAAGTTCAAAATCCACGTATAATTTCTCTTTTAGTATGTATTCTTGTGCCTTTGCCCTAGATAAATTAAATATCTCGGAAATTACGGCATCAGCTCTCCTGGAAGAAACCATAATTACTTTTTCTTTATATCTCGGTACAGCCTCCATAAAGTCGGATTCATCTACTATCTTAACCGTAACCGAAGCTTTATTTATAGCAGTCAAATTAAATATGATATAATTGCTGACATTTTTATCAGTTATAATATAGGCACAGTCTTCATGAACGTGTATGTCCCCGATTTTTTCTCTTTTTATTCCAAGTGCTAACACTGCTCCTAAATAATCTCTATGACTAAGCTTATTAAATTTAAAATTCCCACTTATCTTTACAATATCATAAGGGTTTTCTAATGAATCTTCAGGTATGTAGTCAGGAAATATCTGTATTATACTTCTTTCAGACATAGCTGAAAGACTACATTCTCTAAACCTTATCGAACCTAGTCCTCTGATAATAGATATGAAGTTTCTTTTTTCAAAAGGGTTCATAAAGTCGGTATTTCTAATGTCATAATTTGAAATGACCCCTTCAGCCTTAGAAAGATTTTTAATCATAAATTTTCTAAGTTCAGCATCTTTTATAAAAGAAGTAAGCTTTTCCTTATCCATCTAATACTCTCTTATAAAATAAATAACATTCTTAAAATCAGATTTTTAGCAACATTTAATAGGAACAGGACAATTATAGGAGAAATATCTATCGGTCCAAGATTTATATATCTTGCTGTAAATTCTCTCACAGGCTCCATTATAGGCTCAGTAACATTATAAATAAATCTAACAGGTGCAGAATACATATTTACATTTGGAACCCAAGACAATATTACTCTTATCAAAATCAATATCTGCAATACTTCAAAAAAGTAACTGACAGCTGTCCTAATTGCCCACATCTAAAGTCTCCTTTTTCCTAAAACATACTAAATATTGTCTTTGTTTCCAGTTCTTTTTTGATATTGCCATCTATGTCTATGTTTGAAGGAACAAGAATAAACGTAGCCTTTGACACCTTTCTGATATCTCCGTCTAAAGCATAAATCGCTCCATTTAAGAAATGAAATAAAGTTTTAGCCACTTCTTTGTCTTGAACATTTTCAAGGTTTACAACTACTACGTTTCTAGCTTTTAAGCTGTTTACTATAGTAGGGGCATCATCATATGAAACAGGTTCAAAAACCATAACCTTACTTTGGTTTTGATTATGAGCGATGCTTACTACCTTGTTTGACGAAGGTTTTGAAACAAGGGGTGTTGCAGGAAGATCTTCTTCAAAATACTCTTCTTCATCAAAATCATCTTCTCTTAGTCCTCCAAAAAGGAAGTTTGTAAATTTTTTTCCAATACTTTCTGCCATAACTACTCCTCCTATGTATAATTTCTTTCTCCAAAAATACCTGTTCCTATTCTTACCATATTTGAGCCTTCTTCTATTGCTATTTTATAATCATTTGTCATGCCCATAGAAAGATACTTCATTTCTACATTGTCAATTGAAGAAATTGCCAGTCCATCAAATAAGGTTTTCAGCTTTTTAAAATAAGGTCTTGTCTGTTCGGGCTGAACTTCAAACGGAGCCATACCCATAAGCCCTACAATCTTTATATTATTGTAGTTGGAAGAAACTTCTTTTACAAAAGCTTCGACATCTTCTTCAAGCAATCCATGTTTTGTATCTTCAAGAGAAATATTTACCTGAACCAAGCACTCTATAATTATATCTTTTTCTTTTGCTCTTTTATCAATTTCTTTTGCAAGAGATATTCTATCCAGTGAATGGATTAGGTCTATTGTCTCTATTATATATTTTACTTTATTAGTCTGTAAAGTACCAATTAAGTGCCAAACAGCTTTTTTGGATATATTTGGGTATTTTTTTTCGACTTCTTGCACTTTATTTTCCCCAAAATTTCCAATTCCTGCCTCTAAAGCCTCTTTTATTTGCTCTACTCCAACCGTCTTACTTACTGCTATTACAGTCACATCGTCATTTCTGTTACATTCCTTTAGAGTTTTTTCTATTTCTTTTGTTACAATTTCAATACTTTTTGCAATTTGACTCATTATCTCACCCTCTGTCCATCTTTTATATTTTTCGGAGAAACTATAAGTTCGTCATAAAGATTTATATTTTCAGAACTTGGTAAAGCATTTGGGTCATACCTTATGACATAATATTTTTCATTTTCTCCTAGTATATTTTCAATCGGCTTAAATGCAGCACTTCCAATCTCAGTCACTGTAAATATTCCTTTTTTATCCTCGTAATCAGTCACTGTGTTCTTCGGAATTAGTAATCCGCTTGGATGTTTATAACGTATTTGAACCTTATACTTTCTCTTTTTGGTAAAATCGAAATTCTCGTCTTCAATACGAAATAACCCTACAAACTTTTCATCTTCTCCTTTGTAAAAATCATCGAGCCTTCCCTTTATTATTTCGTTGTCAATTATAATTTCTACCGTCTTTCCTCTTTCTATTATCTTTATATCTTCCGGTGTTATTTCAGTAGCCATATACCACACATGGTTGTTAATAATCGTCGCTATTACATCTCCACTGCTGACAGTTTCATTTTCTGACAATAAATTTTTATCTTGAAATCCATTTATTTTTGTCACAGACAACTTGTCTTTATTTGCAATAGAGAACTCATCATGAAATCCATCACTGTAAAAAGTCAAAACTCCGGGATTTACAGATTTAACATAAAATTTCTCAGAGTTAAGCCTATTTTCAATTTCGACTTTTTTAGCCTCAAGTTCTTCTACAGTCATATTCCCTAAGTCAGATGCCCCTGTCAGAAGCTTTTTTCTCTCCATAAGAGTTAGTATCTGCTCTTTTAAATCCGGTACATAAGCTATGTCATTTTCATCAATTCTATGCGATATGTCGGTATATAAAAAATCAATTTTATTATTTATCTCTTCCAGTTCTTTTTCCGGATTTTGAACAGCAACATTGTTTTTTAATTCATTTATCCTCCTGTTTAAAATTTGCAATGTAGACTGTTCATCTCCACTTAATTCTTCATTTTGAATTTTTGCAACTAAATCTGCCCTCTTAACCCTATCTCCTTCATCAAAATAATATGATACATATCCCTCAGATGAGGCTTTGAGCGGATATTCTTCCCTTAAAATAACTACATTTTTTTCTATGGTATTCGATATTTCTCCCAAATCCAGCGTGTACGTTTTAATCGTCGCAGCACTTACGACAAAATATACATGAAAGAAAAAATACAATGCAAATCCTAATACCAGAAAAATTGCCGAGTTGAAACGTTTCTTTTTTTTTCTCTGTTTTACCATATAGTTTCACACTTTCTAATTACGTTATAAAAAATTATTTTTGACTTACAAAAATCTTATATATAAAAATATATACGAACAATAAGAAAAAATATGTTTAGTTTTATGAGATTTATCTGATTTTAATTCTGTGAATATTCCAAGTGAATAAGTTCTTCCGTTTCGTGTTTCTTTGTTCTGGTCATCAGGCTTTTTATAGCCTTTGTGATTTCTTTGTTTTTATATAAAACATTGTATATTTCGGTTGTTATAGGCATATCTATATTTTTTTCAAGTGCCAGATTATAGGCTACATCGGTCGCTGTTATTCCCTCTACCACCATTTGTATTTCCGATAAAGTCTCTTCTAAAGATTTTCCCTGACCTATCAGTATACCTGCTCTTCTGTTTCTGGAGTGCATAGAAGTACAGGTCACTATTAAATCTCCTATTCCTGATAAACCTGCAAAGGTCGATATATCAGCGCCCATAGCAATGCCCAGTCTTGCAATTTCTGCAAGTCCTCTTGTCATTATTCCGGCTTTTGTATTATCTCCACAGCCAAGACCGTCGATAATTCCGCTTCCAAAAGCTATGATGTTTTTTAAAGCTCCACCTAGTTCTACTCCTACTACATCAGGGTTTGTATATACTCTAAAAAACTCACTGCTGAAAATATCCTGAATACGCTCTGCTGACTTAATATCTTTAGATGCTGCAACTACTGCTGTCGGCATTTTTATTGCCACTTCTTCTGCATGAGATGGTCCTGAAAGCACTACAAAACTATTGTTTGGCAAAATTTCTTCTACGATTTCAGATATCCTTTTATTCGTTCCTTTTTCCAAACCTTTTGACACATTTACAATAATTACATTTTTAGAGATTTTATTTTGAAGTTTCACAGCAGCCTCTCTTGTGGCCTGAGAAGACACTGCAAGCACTATTATAGACGCATCCTCCACAGCAGATTCCAAATCCGTAGAAACATTTATCTCAGTAGGTATATTTATGTCTTTTAGATATTTACTATTAGTGTGTTTATGTAAGATTTCATCTGCCTGAACTTTATTCCTGACATATAAATTCACCTTATGCCCATTGTTATTCAAAAGTAAAGCTAAAGCACTTCCCCAACTGCCTGCTCCCATAATACAAATAGTTTCCATATCGTCCTCCTATTTTGTTTTTTCTCCTAATCTTCTCTCCGTTTTATTTATCAGCCTTTTTATATTTTCTCTGTGAGTAAATATAATAAAACATGCCAAAACGACACTTGTGACTATAGATGCTTTAGGTTGATTCGCCCAATATAAAATATATGGAAGTACTACCATTCCGACAATAGAGCCAAGTGATACATATCTGGTTTTCATTATAACTGCTATTGCAAGCAAAAGTGCAATAAGTCCGTAAATGTGAAATAGTCCGAGTAACGACCCTATACAGGTTGCTACTCCCTTGCCACCTTTAAATTTTAAAAGTACAGGAAAAACGTGCCCAAATACCACAGCAACAGCAGCTGCTAAAGCAAAATTAAGTCCACCTGCCTTGTACCCTATTTGAGCCGCAACCATACCTTTTAGAAAATCTATAGCAAAAACTGCAAGTGCATACTTTGCTCCAAACACTCTAAGAGCATTCGTGGTTCCTGCATTGCCTGAACCATGCTCCCTTATATCTACATTTCTGAATTTTTTACCTATGAAATACGAGGGAGAAATGTTCCCTAAAAAATAACTTAGCAATACTGTCAAAGTCAAGTTCATCAAGCAATACCTCCTAAAAGCTACTTTCTATTTTTTTCTCTTATATATATTTTAAGAGGAGTTCCTTCATATCCGAAATTTTCTCTCAGTTTATTTTCGATATATCTCTGATATGAAAAATGAAATAACTCTTTGTCATTTACAAAAATCGCAAAAGTCGGAGGTCTTACCCCTACTTGAGTTGCATAGTATATCTTTAGACGTTTTCCTTTATCTGACGGAGGTTGGTTCATCATCACAGCTTCTCCTATTACGTCATTTAACACCCCTGTAGCAACACGTTTTGATGCCTCGTCAAAAATAAAGTCTACAGTTTCTTTTATCTTTCCCATTCTTTGAGATGTGAGCGCCGATACAAAAAGTATAGGAGCGTACTGCATAAACGGAAGTTCTTCTCTGATTTTTTTAGTATATTCTTTTACTGAATGATTGTCTTTTTCAACTAAATCCCATTTGTTCACTACAACTATAGAGGCTTTTCCCGCATCGTGTGAAAGCCCTGCAATCTTACTATCTTGCTCCGATATTCCTTCTGCGGCATCTATCACGGTTAAAACTACATCTGCTTTTTCTACTGAAGCATAAGCACGAATGACGGAGTACTTTTCTATATTCTCATAAATCTTACTTTTTTTCCTGATTCCGGCAGTATCTATGAACAGATATTTTTTACCGTCCAATTCTATATATGTATCTATCGCATCCCTGGTAGTTCCTGCTATCGGGCTTACTATTACCCTTTCTTCACCTATAAGTCTATTTAAAATCGAAGATTTTCCTGCATTCGGTTTTCCAACTATAGCCACCTTTACTATATCCTCATCAGGCTCGGTATCTATATCTTGCGGGAAGTTCTTAACAACTTCATCCAACAAATCTCCTGTACCTAAACCTATGCTTGAAGATACAGGTATAGGCTCTCCAAATCCAAGTTCGTAAAAATCATAAAAATCATCGGGTAAATTTTTATTGTCTACTTTATTTACCACTAAAAGTACAGGTTTTTTCGTCTTTAAAAGCATCATTGCAACATCTCTGTCTGCCGGAGTAAGTCCTGTCTTTCCATCTACTATAAACAGGATTACCTGAGCCATATCCATTGCAAGCTGCGCCTGCTGTCTCATTTTTTTAGGAATAAGCTCCTCAGAGTCCGGTTCTATTCCCCCTGTATCTATAATTGTAAAATGCTTATTTAACCATTCCGCCTGAGCATATATTCTATCTCTTGTAACCCCGGGTGTATCCTCAACTATAGCTATTCTTTCTCCTGCTATTCTATTAAACAATGTCGATTTCCCGACATTTGGTCTTCCTACTATTGCTACTATTGGATTCATAAATCCGACTCCTTTTTACAAACATTTTCAAAATATTGCTAATCAATTTTTATAATGTAAGCACTGTGCTTAAAATTTGTTTCATACACATACTCGTTTTTATATTTCAACTGCAAAACTATTTACTCAATATGAAATCTCAAAATATTTATAAATATTTTAACAGTTTATATATAAAATCTCTTCCTTCAACTTCCGAAATAACAATGTTGATTTTTAATCTTTTTTCTAATTCCTCTACAGTGATATTATCAAGAAAAATATCTTCATCAGCTTTCATCATGGTTCTGGGAATAAGCAATTCCTCCCCCAGATTTTTTCCCTTCAACTGGTTTTCTATGTCAGTGGCTGTAATTAACCCTGATACTGTTATAGTCTCTCCGAAGAAATTGTTATCTATTTTATGTACATCAATTTTCAATCCGTAAAACTCTTTCATTATCAGCTTAGACATAGTATTTATAAACTCATAGGCACTTTTCCCCGTAGCTATAGAAATATGTCTATCTATAGGATGCTTCGGTATTTTTTCGAGTTCTTCATAAATCTCATTTTTAAACTTAGATACAAGCCCTACTCCATTTTCCAACTGAACATATCCCTCGTAGGCTTCTTTTTCCGGAAGACTTCTCCTTGCCATAATGTAGAATTCATCAGATAAAAAGACAAATCTCGTTCTTATTTTAAAAAGCATTTCATTTTGAATTTTTTCTATTTGATTTATAACCTCATTTGAAGATGCTTCGTCAAAAATATCAACCTCATATAAATTTTCTCTAAATTTTGTAACTCCTATAGGAACTATAGCTACGCTTTTTAACTGAGGATATAAATCTGCCAAATCATTTATAGTCTTATCTAATTCTATCTTGTCATTCAAGCCCGGCACCAGCACTATCTGAGCATTCATAGTTATGCCGGCCAGCTTTAGACGTTTCATCTTCTCCAAAACATCTCCTGCAAACCTGTTGCCAAGCATCATCGCTCTAAGCTGTGGATTTGTAGTATGAACCGAGACATTTACAGGGCTTATTCTGTATTGTATCATTTTTTCGAGTTCTTTATCGCCCATATTGGTCATAGTTATAAAGTTTCCCTGCAAGAACGAAAGTCTTGAATCGTCATCTTTAAAGTACAAAGTTTCTCTCATTCCCTTTGGTAGTTGGTCTATAAAGCAAAAAATACATTTATTTCTGCAAGTTTTAACTGAATCTATTATTGGATTTTCAAATTCCAAACCTAAGACCTCATCTATGTCCTTATCTATCTCATATATAATGCGTTCTCCTGATTGCTTTTGTATTTCAAGTTCAATATACTCATCAGCCTCAAGAAACTGATACTCTATTATATCTTCTATCTTCTGCGAATTTATTGAAATCAAAATATCCCCTACCTCTATTTCTAACTCCTCAGCGATAGAGTTCGGCTCTATTTTAGTAATTTTATTTTCAAACTTTACCTTTTTCAGTTCCACATTTATCAACTCCGACAATTAACCACAATACTAATATACCACACTAAAAGTAGTTTGTTGTGAAATAACAATAAAAAATCCCGAATTATCTACTATGTCCATATTTTTATATAAAATACAGCTTAGAAGTTACAAATCGTAACTAAAAAATTCATAGTGTATAATAAAGGATTATCAAAAGATTAAAGTTTCTGTAATTACTAATGATATAATAAACACCGGTATTTAGTTTAAATAACATCTATTTATATTTTTTCTCATATTTTTCAACAACTTCAACTGAGGTTAATCCAAGAAGTAATTTCATCAACCTCATTTTCGCTCATACCTTTCCTTTGTACTTTTTCTACAAGGGCTTTATATACCCCTCCAAAAGACATTTTTAATACCTTATCATTCATAGCCTCATCCCAACACTTTATTATTTCGGAAATTCAATTATAAATTTGCTTCCTTTGTCAATTTCACTTTGAACTTTTATATTTCCATTTAGATTAAGCACTATATGTTTCACTATAGCAAGCCCTAAACCTGTTCCGCCTACTTTTTTACTTCTTGCCTTATCAACTCTGTAAAACCTCTCGAAAATCCTGTCTACATCTCCACTTGGTATGCCTATTCCGTCATCTTCTACTGAAAATGTGACATTTTTCTCATCTTCTTCTAAATTCAATTTTACAAAACCCTCTTCTTTAGAATATTTTATAGCATTATCTACCAGATTTAATATAAGCTGTTTCATAAGTTCCGGATTGGCCCTTAGATATATATCGTCTTTCACAAAGTTAAAGTCTAAACTTATATTTTTATCTTTCACAGACTCTGACACTAAGTTCAAACATTCTTTTATAGTTTCAGACAAGTTTACCTTTTCATTCGGATAATGATTTTTATTTCCTTCTATAAAAGATAGTATCAGTATATCGTCTATCAGTGTTTTTAATCTGTTCGATTCAGCCTCTATTATATCTAAAAATTTTATTCTGGTTTCATTATCTATTTCATCATTTGATTTTAAAGTTTCGACAAAACCGTTTATAGATGTAAGAGGTGTTTTAAGTTCGTGGGTCACATTTGCAACAAAGTCGCTTCTGATCGTTTCCAGTTTAATCTTCTCTGTTATATCTTCTATGTTTACTATCGCCCCTATTACTATCTTGTCATTGTCATTAAGCCTAATAGGATCTACATTTATTTTATAGGCTATATTTCCTAGATGAAGTTGAGTTTTTGCTCTTTCTCTTTTGTGAAATAAATCTAAAATACATAAAAGTAAACTTTTCCGGTCTTTTGCTATCATCTCAAACGGTTTTCCCTCGTAATCAGGTTCATGATAGTTAAAAATATTTTTAGCCGTCTTATTCATGAGAAGTACATTTTGATCTTTATCAATAGCAATTATTGCATTTGAGATACTTTTAAGTATCGCTCTAAGTTCCGAATTTCTATCCTTCAGGGTTTCTACATTCCTGTAGATATCCTTAGTCATAAGGTTAAAATTCTTTCCCGCTTTTCCCAAATCTCCCGAAAAAGACTCTTTTACCTTAACTGTATAATCTCCTTTTGCCACCTTGTCATAGGCTCTTCCAAGCTCTTTCAGATATGATCTGAGCGACAGAGCATATTGACCTATCAAAATAGTTGCAGCTGCAAGTAAAAAAACTAAAATATTCATAATCATTTTATCTTATAGCCTACCCCTCTTATAGTTTCTATGTATTGAGATTTTTTATCACTGTCCTCTATTTTTTTTCTCAGATGCCTGATATGCACATCTACAGTTCTGGTTTCTCCAAAATACTCATATCCCCATATTTTATCCAACAAATAATTTCTATTTAGCACCTTTCCTCTGTTAACTGCCAGAATTTTCAAAAGTTCAAATTCTTTTAAAGTAAGTTCTATTTTTTCATTTTTCTTAAAAACCTCATAATTCTCCACATCAATATAAAGCTCCCCTACTTCTATACTCGTCTGCAAAACAGGTTTGCTATGCACTGAATATCTTCTACTTACAGCCTTTATTCTAGCCATCAATTCTTTGATAGAAAAAGGTTTTGTAATATAATCATCCGCCCCAAGCTCAAGACCGTATATTTTGTCTTTTTCCATATTTTTTGCTGTAAGCATTATTATAGGAGTGTCTTTTAATTCATCGTCTTCTCGTATTTTTCTACAGACCTCTGTTCCACTGATAACAGGAAGCATTAAATCAAGCAAAATAAGCGACGGCTTTATTTCCTTCGCTTTTTTTAACGCTTCTTCGCCATCATATGCATATTCGATTTCATACCCTTTTAATTCCAAATTAAACTTCAAAAGTTCAACTATATTTTCCTCATCATCTACTATCAATACTCTCTTTTTCAAAATCCGCCTCCATAATATCTGAAATATTTTGTTAAAAATTATATATGCAAAATATACAAATTTATTTCCCGCTCTTTTCTTCTATTATATTTTTCAGCTCATCCAAAAAACTGTTTACGTCTTTAAACTGTCTATAAACAGATGCAAATCTCACATAGCTGACCTCATCTATTTCTTTTAGTTTATCCATAACCAGATTCCCTATTTCTTCGCTGGAAATTTCTCTTTGCATTAGGTTAGTTACTTCTTTTTCTATATCTGAAACTATAGCCTCCATTTGTTTTATAGATATAGGTCTTTTTTCGCAAGATCTGATTATCCCTTTTAGAATCTTTTCTCTATCAAAAAATTCTCTAGTTTTGTCTTTTTTTACTACTATTACATTTACTTGCTCTATTTTTTCATAGGTAGTAAATCTTTTTTTGCAATTTTCACACTCTCTTCTTCTTCTTATAGAGTTACCCTCTTCAATAGGTCTTGAATCCACTACCTTTGACGTTTCAAAATCGCAATATGGACATTTCATTTTTTCACCTCGAATTTTTTTTGAATTAAATTTAATATGATAAATATAACCCTCGTATAAAAAAATATCCCGCTAAATGAAAAAATTTGCTTTTATTTTTTTATATTTAAACTTTCATAATTATAAAAAAAGCCCCCTCTGTGAGGCAGACTTTTTTTATATTTTATGAAATAATCTATTTCTTGTTAGTTCTGCTAATCCAAGACGGAAGTTCATAGAGTACTTCTGCATCATCTCTTGAATCTTCCTCTGTTTCCTCTTCTTCCTCAGTTTCATCAAATATCTTATCAGGTTTCTTTTCTTCAAATACCTGAGTTCCGTCAAATCCTGTAGCTATAACGGTAATGCTGATTTCATCTCCTTCAACATCACTATAAGCTGTTCCTACTATTATGTCAGAATCCTCTCTATTTACAGCTTCCGTTATAAACTTAGAAGCCTCGTTAAATTCGTGTATCGTAAATGAATCTTTAGACGCAGTAACATTAAGAAGCACAGCCTTAGCACCTCTTACGGTAGTTTCAAGCAACGGACTGTGAATAGCAGCCTTTGCAGCCTCTATTGCTCTGTTCTCCCCCTTTGCTTTTCCTGTACCCATATGAGCGATACCTCTGTCCAGCATAGTAGTCCTAACGTCTGCAAAGTCAACATTGATAAGTCCCGGCACCTTAATTATATCAGTGATACCTTTAACCCCTTGTTTTAGAACTTCATTTGCCATTTCAAAAGCATCTTCCATTTTTGTATCCTTGGAACTGATTTCCAAAATTCTGTCATTCGGTATCACAATCAAGGTATCTACGTTCTTTTTAAGTTCCTCGATACCTTTATCTGCTTTTTTCATTTTCTGAGGTCCTTCAAAAACAAACGGTTTTGTAACTATCCCTACAGTAAGTATGCCCAGTTCTTTTGCAACTCTGGCAACAACAGGCGAAGCCCCTGTTCCTGTTCCTCCTCCCATACCGGCAGTAATGAAAATCATATCAGTTCCGTCTAAAGCATTTTTTATGTCCTCAATGCTTTCTTCAGCAGCTTTTTGCCCTACTTCAGGATTTGCTCCTGCTCCTAGCCCTCTAGTCAGTTTAGCTCCTATTTGAAGTTTTGATTCCGCCTCTGATTTGTTAAGTGCCTGAGAATCGGTGTTTACAGCTATGTATTCTACCCCTACTATCCCAGCGTTAATCATTCTATTTACAGCATTTCCTCCTCCGCCTCCAACACCTACTATTCTTATTTTTTCTTTGCTGTCATTTGTGCTAACATCAAATTGCAACATGGCATGCCCTCCCTAAAAAATCAACCTCTTCTTCACTTAATATTTATATTATAATATATAAATAATTATTTGCACGCATAATATGTAATCTATTTTACCTTATTCTAGTTCTTTTGTCATCGTTCTATTTTCAGTATGATAAATTTTTTTGAAAACAAGTCGTCTTATAGATGCAAAATTCTGGAATAAACGCCCTCCAAATACGATGATAGGAGCATAATACAAAGGCACTCCCAGCCTATCTCCAAGATATGCCAAAAATCCTGCAAGTATTGCATTTGTAAAAAATCCTGTAACAAACATAATATTGTCATAGGTATTTTCAATGGACGACCTCACAGCACCGAACACCGAATCCATAGCCGCAAGTATAGCTACTGAAATATACAAAGAATAGTTGTCAGGATAAGTAAACGGCACATAATAACCTACCACAACACCCAGCGCTAATCCAATAATAGCCCAAATCATCACTGTACCTCCTTTAGATATTTAAAATTAACTGTTTTTTTATATTTAGGTATAGTAAGGCTTTCTTGAGTAAAATACTCTATTCCTATGCCATATACACTTTTGAGCAGATAAGCATATGAATCCGGGTTAATAATAGCTTGTTTCATTTCATCTATAGGTCCTGTAGCTGCTATTACAAAAGGTTGCCCGAATGTCTTTCCGTTTATTGTAATAGTAGGTCCGCTACATTTTATTTCTGACATAAAAAGTAATCTTTGACCATTTACTGAAATTGCCTCTGCTCCTGCAAGTTTTAAATCATTTATTATATGTAGCACGTCCTGGTCATGCACGATTACATTGTTTGGATTTTCTCCCTCTTTTAATTCTCTATCGCTATCTCTGATTTCTACTACTATTCCTCTGCCTTTTATACTCATATTCCCTGAAATTTTAGCCATAGCAAGTTTTTGTTCTTCCAACACAGGCACTATAGAACCGCTACTTAAAAGTTCTTCTTCATATCGCTTGTATTCATCTTCTTTTTGACTTATTAAATTGTTAAGGTTTACGATTTCTTTTTTTTCTACTTCTATCTGTTCTTCTATTTCTCTTATTGATTTTAGGGTAACTAATCCATTCGTATAACTGACATTTTTTATTTGAAGTACCAAAATAATGCCAAGCATAAAACTCAAAAGAACGAGCATGTTTATTTTTATTTTATTTCTAGGCATATTATCACCTTTAATCTTCCACAGGTATTGAGTATTTAAATTCGACATTTTTTGTGAATCTTGGCAGTCTGATTTCCTGTCTTTTTTCTATTGCAGCATTTATATTGTAGTGTTTTCTTATCTCCCATAGCACTCCATACCTTAGATTTAATGCTGACTCCATAGTATCCGGATTTCCTACAGCTTTTATTTCGTAAGGCTCAAATATAGGATTTCCATTTACGTAAAGTTTATCTCCTACCAGCTGAAAATAAGTGGTGTTTACATACCTTTCTTCATTTATAGCTATCCCCTCTGCTCCGGATGCATTTAACTTATTTATAACAGAAAGTAGTAGTTCATAGTTATATGTAAGCAATGCTGTCTGCTGAGACTCAGGATCTGTAGACTGAAATTTAATTACCACACCTGGTCCTATAGCTTCTTTTTGCCCCAGCATAAGTTCATATCTGTCGATTTCATTTCGTAGCTCCTGTTCTATATAATCTTCTTTCAGTTCTGAATCTTTTAGCTCTTTTGTCTTTAGTTCTAGCGCTTGTAATTCCTGCTCTAAGACTGTTTTTTTATCTCTTAAGGTTTTAAGTTCGGATTGCAGTTGTCTGGATTTTTGCGAAGAAACTATCCCGCCTGTAAACTCATCTATGCTTTTTAACTGAAGAGCAATAGTAATTCCTATTATAAAACTAAAAACGAGAAAAATTATCTTTTCCTTTTTCATAATAAAATCTACCCTTCCCTATAAACAGGATTGCTATCATACCTCATATCAATAACACCATAATGGATACCTTTAGTATGTAAATCTACTAAAATCTTATTTAACCTGAGCATTTTGTCATTAAGTCCTGACCCGTCACCTAGGAGCACTGTTATTCCATTTGATGTAGTCATATAGATGTTTTCCAAATCATTTAAATTTATATCGGATATACTTTCCAGTAATCTTGCATTTTGTGAGGTGGAAATCATACTAAGCACTGCTGTAAACTGTTCTTCATTTTCTATAGGAATTTTTTCTCCCAGCTGAACTTTAACGGGCTTTATCCCACTTATCACAGGTTTTTTCATATCTATTATGTCCGCTTGAATTTTTAGTACTACTCCCTCTTCATCTATCGCAGCATATCCCCCTGTAACAGGTATTATAGCGGCATCAAAACGTTGTTTGATAGAAAAAACAAGTGTGGTAGGAAACTTTCTTTTTATTTTTACATCTTTTATGTATGGATTTGTCTTTATATTTTCTTCTGCCTTATTTAAATTTATTCTATAGATATTTTTATCTTTCTTTATCTTGGAAAGTTCCAGTATCTCTTTTTTTTGTATACCTGTCTCTCCGAGCACTACTGCATTTTCAAAATAGAAGTAAGGTAAAAACAAATATCCTGCCATAGATATAACAAGCAATATAACTATCCCTATAATTATTGTTTTTTTTCTTATATTTTTTATTTGCATCATTACCCACTTTTCTTCATCAAAATATCGTAAATCAATTTAGCTGAGTTTCCTTTAGATAATTTTAAACTGTTTTCCTGCATAGAATTTCTAAGTTTTTCATCTTTCATTATAAGTTGCAGTTTTTCCATAAGTATATCAGGTGAAAACTCCTCTTCCAGTATACAAAAACCCGCTCCTGCTCTTTCTATGGTCTTCGCATTATATTCCTGATGGTTTTCGGCTGTGTGTTTTTTAGGAATTACTATGCTTGGTTTTCCCAGATAGTTTACCTCAGCTAAGGTTATCGCCCCTGCACTACATACTATAACATCAGTTGCTGACATATACATACCCATATTTTCTATGTAGGGATATATCTTTATATTTTCTTGATACTTATCTATATCCGATTTCCCTATAAAATTATCGTAATAAAACTTTCCTGTAGCATGTATCAGGGTCACATCTTCAGTTATAATTTCAGGAATAATATCCTTTATAGCATTATTCAGGTTTCCTGAGCCGCCACTTCCTCCTACGCTTAGCACCACGAAGCTGTCTTGTTTTATATTCAGTTTTTCTCTGGCTTTTGACTTTGTCATAGAAAAATTTTCAGCTCTGACAGGGTTACCTACAAATACAGGTTCGTTTTTAGAGTAAAAAAACTTTTTAGCCTCTTCAAATCCCAAAAATATATTATCTACTCTTTTTCCAAGTATTTTATTTGTCACGCCCGGAAAGACATTTTGCTCGTGTATAGCTGTTCTTATCCCCATCATAGACGCTATCATAACCACCGGCCCTGAAACATAACCCCCTGTACCTATTACGATATCAGGTTTTTCTTCCTTTAATATTTTTCTGACCTTAGTAATGGAATTTATGAGTTTATATGAACGTTTTAGATTTTCTATCGAGAGTTTACGCTGAAATCCTCTTACATCTATAGACCTGAACTTATACCCGTATCCGGGAACTATAGACTCCTCCAAGCTGTTTGGCGTTCCTATGTAAACAACTTCACAGTTCTCTGCATTAGACCTGAAGTAATTTGCTATAGACAAAGCGGGATATATATGTCCACCTGTTCCCCCACCTGAAACCACTACTTTCATCAAACGTGCTCCTTTTTTTATTATTCTTAAATATATTCTATCCTTATTTGTCCAATAAAATTGTATTGTCCTGTCCGGATTACACTAAATTATTTTGAATATCTTGATATGTTTAATACTATCCCCATCAAACTCATAAAAATTACCAGCGAGGTTCCCCCATAACTTATAAAAGGTAGTGGAAGTCCTGTATTTGGAATAGATGAGGTAGCAACTCCTATATTTATAAGTACCTGAATTCCTATTTGAAGTGTTATTCCTGCAACTAACATAGAAGAAAACATATCAGGGGCTTTTCCGACCAGTTGCAAACATCTCAAAATCAAAATTGCAAATAATATAAGAACAAAAATGCCTCCTATGTATCCTAATTCTTCCCCTATAATAGCAAATATAAAGTCATTTTGAGGCTCCGGAAGATAAAAAAACTTTTGTCTGCTTTTTCCAAGACCCATTCCAAAAATCCCGCCTGAGCCGAGAGCATAAAGAGATTGGATTACCTGATATCCATTTCCGAGAGGGTCTTTAAAAGGGTCTAGAAAAGTGGTAAATCTCTTGAATCTATACGGTTCAAACAAAATTAAAAGTATAATCCCGAACACTCCAAGTCCTGCTATTGCAAATACATAAACATAATGCATCCCTGCTATAAAAAGCATTCCGAATGTAACAAACAAAATAGTAACACTAGTTGACAAGTCAGGCTGAATCACTATCAGCAAAACGGAAATCCCTACATAAATAAAAGGCTGAATTACAGTGCCAAGATTATTTATCATATTTTTTCTATTGCTTATGATTGTAGCTGTCATTATGA
>JBHASY010000093.1:0-3504 GCA_041831635.1 Acetoanaerobium sp.
AGAAAAAAAGATACAAAGTATCTGCAAAAGATGTGCTTACAAAAAAAGAACTACAGAGCATTCATCCTGACTTCTCTGAGTTCATGAAACGTTCTTTCAACCGCGATATGGGCGTTTTAAACGGTGCTACTGAACTTGGAAATAAGAGCGTCGAGGAGTTAAAGAAGTTAAGTCTGCTAGAAAATAAAATAAAATCACGTGAAGAATACCTACAAGAAATTAGCAAAGTCAAAAAGGTGGACTCAAAACCGACGCTATTCGATAAGGATAAGGTCGTCGTCAATAAAAAGGAGTTCGAGGATTTAAAGCGTATTGCAGCTACATCGGAACGATCACTTAATTATTTTAATCAGGCGAAAAGTGTGCTGTTAGAACGTGATGAGATACTAGAAAAAGCGAAGACTAAAGCGAATAATCTTATTCGAGATGCTGAAAAGCAGGCGAAAGAAAAGCTGCAGATTGAAAACGAAAAGTTCAACATGTACAGATATATTGAAGAGACCGTCCCTGAGGCATTTGAAACGCCTGAATTTACACGAGGAGTAGCTGAATATAGAGAGTTTGAAGATATAGTCGCACAAAATGAGCGTGATTGGAAAAATAGGGATAGAAAGAGATCTTATGCAGATCTTTTTCAACAGGCTGAAAATAAACTTGCTGAAGAGCGGGCGGTCGAGGAAAAGATCGTTAAAGAGAAAAAGCCTAAAAAACAAAAATCATCACGAGACTATGGTCCTGAATTGTAGTTCTGAGGCTCTCAGACCAAATTTAAGCGGCGATAGGATATCGTGCGAGGAATTAGTCGAATGAACGTAGTCAAGGGCGGACGGCGTACCGGAACGAGCGTAGCGAGTGAGGATAAGAGCCGTCCGGGCGTAGCCTTTACCCTTGACGAAGTGAATCGACCAAGACGCTTGAGAAAGGGGGAAGGCACTTTGTGCCTTTCCCCTTAATTGTTTCGAGCGAAAAACGCTGCAAAAACTATGGGGGGCGAGGCGATTTTTAATCGCCCACTACGACCGCCCCCCATAGTGTGATGTGTGATGTGATGAAACGAGCATTGAAAAAAAAGCCCTGAACGCTTGTAAAATACAGAGTTCAGGGCTTTTTCGGCTTTACTTGATATTCAATTAACAACTTAGAAAAAGAATTACTTGACAACTTAGTGAAACAGTTATAATATTGCCACAGAAAGCGTCATTTTATTTTTCTGTGAAAGGGGGGTTTGTTATTAAGAACCTGAATGTCCCGCTTGAACTTGAACGTCATGAAGATTTGGAATTAATACAACAGTATTATTCGGAAAAAACAGGAATGAAGTTTACGAAAGCTCAAGCATTGAGGCGTGTACTATTCGAAACCGCAAATTTAATTCGTAATGTTGGTGAGACTTATCCCGGTCGAAAATGGGATTTTGAGGAATTAGGAAAATTCTAACTCTAAAACAAGAAAAGGAGGAATTATCGTCTGTTTACGATTTGAAATTTTAGCAAAGAAAAAAGCAGAAGTCTCTGGAAAGACCTCTGCCGACAAAGAATGCGAAAATTGATCAGATTTTCTTATGACGATTATAAAAGATTATGACTGAAAAGGCAAATACAACACACTCGGATTACAAATATTCAAAAATCAAAAAACGAAACTGGACATTTGTTTTATATCCTGAGAGCGCCCCAGATGACTGGAAAGATGTTTTACAAAAAACAGGGTTAGAGATAGCCATTAGTCCGTTACATGACAAAGACAAGGACCCAGAAGATCAGCTAAAAAAAGCACATCATCACATAGTGTTATGTTACAACAATACCGTTACAGGAAGAATGGTCAGGGAATTTGTCGTAGGCGAATTGAATCAGCCTAACCCCGAACCTATAGACAGTGTAAAAGGCCTTTATCGCTATTTTACGCATAAGGACAATCCAGATAAATACCAATACGACGAAAAAGACATCGTCACTTTAAACGGCTTTGATATCTTAAGTTACTCAGATTTAAGTAGTGCTGATAAAACAAGAATCAAGTATGAACTTACTAAATTCATAAAAGAAAACGAACTATTTGAATATTCGGATTTTATGGACAAAGTAATGGAACTTGAAAAGTCTGATTACTTTTATATTGCCAGTACAAACACGCTTTACTTCAATGCATATTTAACCTCCGTTAGAAACAGAATTAGGGATAGTCTGGAGAATGGAAAATATGTAAATATCGAAACTGGCGAAGTAAAAAGCTATTCAGATATTTTGAATGAAAGCGAGGGCAATAATGACTAAAAGACCAACGCTCAACTCAAAGTTATTAAAAAATAAAATGGCAGAAAAAGGTATTACTCAAAGTTATTTAGCTGATCGACTTAAATTGTCAGAGTCTACGCTGAGATTGAAGCTAAACAACAATTGTTCTTTTACGATTGAGGAAATGTTTTGTGTAGTTGATGTGTTAAACATTGAACCTGTAGAAATCAGAAAAATCTTTTTTAACATAGTCGATACTCAATTGGGAAGAAAGCGAGAGAGACCAACGCTCAATATTGATGAAATTGTTAATTCGAATTCTTTTATATATTCCAAGATCGACATTCCAAATGTAAGTATCCGTACTGGTGACTTAATTTTTATTCAGGAAGACGTAGAACCGCTCGAGGGAGATTTAATCGTCACATTCAATGCTACTGGCTTTGACATAGAGCAGTTCGACCCCTCCAAGAATCAAAATGTTTATGGACGTGCAAGCTGGAAACTTTCAAAAATGTAGTCGATCACCAAAAAAGATCGGGTCTTGTTCCCGGTCTTTTTTTATTGACCTCGAGAGCAAAACAACCCGCAAAGGGGTCGAGGGGCGAAGCCCCTCGCAAGATTCCAAACGTAGTTTGGTATATCTTGCTATACCAGATTCTGGGTGATACAATTCTCGCTAAGAGAGGGGGCTTTTGTATGGCACATGTGGGGAAGTACACGAGGACGCAAACGGGACAATTATTCGCACACTATGAACGCAAACAAAACGAAAACGGAGAGCATAGAAAATATAAAAATCAGGACATAGACTTATCGAAGACGCACCTGAATTATAATTTGTGTCCGAACACAAAAACGAAATCACAGATCGATTTTTATCATGAACGACTTTCCGAAGTGTATGTTTATAATCGCAGTGATGTTAAAACGATGTGCGATTGGGTCATTACACTTCCACAAAAAATCTCGGTCGATAGTGACGAAGAAAAAAGGTTTTTTAAAAAGACGTATGAATTTTTCTCGAAACGTTACGAAGAAGAAAATGTTATTTCTGCATACGTGCATAAAGACGAGACGCAACCGCACATGCATTTTTCGTTTATACCAATTACATATGACGAAAAGAAAAAAAGATACAAAGTATCTGCAAAAGATGTGCTTACAAAAAAAGAACTACAGAGCATTCATCCTGACTTCTCTGAGTTCATGAAACGTTCTTTCAACCGCGATATGGGCGTTTTAAACGGTGCTACTGAACTTGGAA
>JBHASY010000094.1:0-5466 GCA_041831635.1 Acetoanaerobium sp.
ATATAGCATATCAAGGCTCTTTCCGTCTTGGAAAGGAGCATAAAATGTCAGAAAAAAGACGGGACAGCAAAAACCGAGTTTTGTGGTCAGGTGAGAGCCATAGAAAAGACGGGAGATATGCTTACAAATATACAGATACCTTTGGAAAGTCGCAGTTTGTGTACGCATGGAAATTAGTTTCTACGGATAAAACCCCTAAAGGAAAGCGTGAGGATAAATCCCTGCGTGAAAAAGTCAGGGAGATACAAAAAGACCTTGATGACGGGATTGACCCCGTAGGAAAGAAAATGACCGTGTGCCAGCTTTACGAAAAACACATACGAAATCATGCAAATGTAAGGCATAGCACAAAGCAGGCGCGAAAGCATCTCATGAGAATACTTGAGGGAGATATGATCGGAACCTACCGCATTGAGAATGTGAAAATGTCTGATGCAAAGGAATGGGCTTTACGCATGAAAGAAAAAGGCTATTCTTTTATCACGATCAGTAATTACAAGCGTTCTCTAAAGGCGGCTTTTTACACTGCCATTCAGGATGACTGTATCAGGAAAAATTCCTTTGACTTTCCTATCAATACAGTCATTAAGGATGACACCGAGCCGAAAATTCCTCTCTCTCCCGTGCAGGAAGAAAGCCTGCTTTCCTTTGTGAAAAGTGATAAGGTCTATTACAGGTATTATGACGAGCTTATCATTCTACTTGGTACATGGCTGCGTATCTCCGAGTTTTGCGGATTGACGATTAGCGATATTGATTTTGAGAATCGGACAATCAATGTGGATTATCAGCTTCAATATTCCGGGAAAAAGTCCTACCGCATTGAAACACCGAAAACAGATAACGGCATTCGCAAAATACCAATGAGCGACCGTGTCCTTGAAGCCTTACAGAGAGTTATGCAGAACAGAAAAAACAGTGATTTTACCGTTGACGGTTATACAGGCTTTCTCTTTCTTACAAGGAACGGAACACCTCAAAATAGTATGAATTATGATATTATGTTTCGCAGGCTGGTAGAGAAGTACAACAAAAACCATGAAGAAGCTTTACCGGCGGTAACAACGCCTCATACCCTGCGGCACACATTCTGTACCAACATGGCAGATGCGGGAATGAATCCGAAAGAATCCGAAAGCCTTACAGTATCTTCAGGGGCACGCCAACATCACCATGCCCCTGAACTATTATGCACACGCTACCTTTGACAGCGCACAGGCGGAATTTTTCAGACTGGCTGCTTAAAGGAAAAGAGATGTTTTACTACTTCTTTACTACCTTTCAAAGCAAAAACACAAGCAGATTTAAGAAAATATGTGAGTATCTCCCGATACACAAAATGCCGGAAACGCCTGAAAAGGCAGGCTATACCGGCATATAAGAAGTTCTGAAAAGTTAGTTAAAAATCATATTAGAGTTTAAAATAAAAAAACTGGACTATTTAACAACATATACAAAAATGTAAATGTATAAAAATAGCCTAGTTTTTTTATTTTATGTTTAAAGTCTTTGTATAAAACTTTAAATATTAACTTTTATAAATTACGCCCAAGGGTCTGCCGACTTTGGTTGACGTATGTCAGGAAGCAGATATTGTTCCCATAAGAACCACATACCGTCGCCTCTCATACGAAGTTGTATGGATCTTGGACTGTCAGCACCTCCTGATGAAATAAAAAGTTTCATATATCCATCCTCTACGGCTGATACGGGAGTGCTTTCGATTATTATTTGAAAAGGCTCATTTGGGGTATAGTCGTTGTCAGGGACAGCACCTACAAAATATGAAAATGGAACATAGGTCTTGCCGTCACGAAAACGGTCGTTTAGGAAAGAAATGTCATGAGCACTTAGAGGTCTGGGTCCACGAAGCCAGTTTAGCATTTCGGTTCCAATATTTTTTTCTGCTGCATAGGCACAAAGAGCAAGAACAGTTAAAGCTGCTGTCTTGAAAGGGTTGTCAAGATTTGCTTCAGGAAGTGCTTGCATTTGAGCAAGGCTTTCAGGCAGTGCATTAAAAGTAAAAGTTTCACGCTTACTTTGTGTTGCTGAAACAGCAGTATTTAGTGCTTGATTTGCTGTGCTTTTAAGCTTATCAAATATACTCATAACTATCACTCCTTTATTTCATAAATGCTTCAAATAATACAGTAAGTTTACTTTTTACGGTGGTTTTAGTTCTAGAATTTTCCACCGCCACCACCATGAGTAGTACCTGAAGAAGAAGTATGAGTACTACTACCGGAGTTGTCCTTAGGCTTTTCAGTTTTTGTCACAGTATGATATAGGAACATATCCCGTCTTTCTATTATATTTATACTTCCGCTTTTTACATAATCACTTGCAGCAGCTTGATAGCGTACGGTTTTTAGACTACTCTTCATAAATAATACTATAAGAACTGAAATAAGAACTCCAACCACAATAGATATTAAAATCCAAATAGGTGAAAGAGGGTCTTTAGGTAAATTGCCACTATCATAAGGACTTTCTGTATCTGCTTGAGTTATAAATTCATCGCAAAGTGTTGCATAAGTATCAAATGCAGAGGCATAATTTCCTGCAGACAAATCCGGTTTCATTTTTTTTCCGATATACTGAATACCGGCATCAGTAAATGCAGTAATAGCAAAGCCGGTAGTTGATATGTGCCAATCTCTATCTTGCATACTTATTAAAAGCAAAAGACCATCATTGGCATCGCCGTATCCAAAATTACATTCTTCATAAAGTAAATCGGCATATTCCACAACTGAAAAGCCTTCAAGGTCATCTGTAGTTGCAACGACTACATCCATACTTTGCCTAATACTTATTTCATCAAGTTTTTCTATAAGAGTTGTTTCTTCGCTTTCGGTTAATAAATCTGCCATATCCAGCACACGATAATATTCATCCGAAAAGCCATCAGTAGTTGTATCTGTGGCAAATGCAGAAGCCGTTGTACTAAGACAGATTATGAGAACAAATAAGAGTGAATATATTTTATTTTTCATTATTTATCCCCCCTATAATATTCCTATAGAATTTAGTAAAAATGCTATACCATAAGTAACTGCACTTAGCGCTACGGATAATCCGATTGTTAATTTAGTAGCTGCGGCTTTGTCTACAGGTAAGTCTCCGACAAACTTTCCTGTTTGTCCATTCATGGCAAACACATACTTATTTCCATTCCAAGTAGTGTTAAGTATCCACACAGGATAAAGAGCATACTTTATTTTACCTTCATTTAGATTGATATTACTATTCTCAGGAGTTACAGTATCATATCCGTCTACTGTTTCTGCAAAAGCTTCTTCAGTAGAATGCTTTACACGTTCGTTTGCACGTTCGATACTTTGTTTATCATCTACATCGTATTTATCAGCTATATATCCTGAAAGATAAGCTGTTTGAAAATCTACAGCTTCAGAAATATCGAAAGGCTCTATAGATTCCATAAGGTCATCAGCCATTTTACTTGAACCGTCTACAGGTACATTTGTAAATCCGATACTACCTCCTCTATGTACTGAATAATAGTTTGTTTCAGTATAGTCATAGTTGCTATCACTCCAAGTTCTCACTATTGTAGCACGGTAACGAACTTGTGCATCTACATCGGTATCAAATAACCAGAATGGAACATACATACCTTTGATTTCGTCGATGTGATTTTGATCTTTGAAAACTTTTGGAAGAAGTCTTTTTCCTGACAAGTGTTTCATAAGACCTTCTTTTGCAGCTTTTTTATCAAGTTTGAACGGTATTATAAGGTTAGGTTTTAACGCTCCGGAGAATTGTCCTTTCATAACTACAGGGTTGTTACAAAATGGACAAGCAGTAGCAGCAGTAGTTTGATCTCCAACAATTTCTCCGCCACAAGAGTTGCAAGCATATGAAATAAGACCGTCAGTTTCGCCTTCTTGCCACTCGCCACCTGATGACATTTCCCATTGCATATTGTCTTCTTTATCGCCTTGGAGCTCAGCATCATAGTCTACAAGTGTTTCCATTTCGAATTCAGTATCACAGTACGGGCATTTCATTTTTTGAATTGCACTGTCAAATGTTATAGAACCACTACAGCATGGACATTTATATTCTTGCATTTCCATAAATTATACCTCCATTTCTTAGTCATATGCAAAGCACATAATGATAAACGGACTACTTTCGTTCATAAATAGCAGAGTATTTCCACTTACACCTTATAGTGACGGCAAACGATCTCTTTTGTTAATAAAACAAGATAATGACCTGATTTGCTAAAAAGGAGCAAAAAACAGATTCTATTTTCTGCTCCTATATTTCTATTTTTCAGGATTTATTTACTATACTCTGTCATTATCGTCAAAAGTATCTCCACATTCAGGACAGAACTTAGGTGGATTTTGAGGGTCGGAAGGTTCCCAGCCACATTTATCACAACGATATAAAGGAGCTCCCTCAGGTTTCTTTTCACCACAGTTTTGGCAGAATTTACCTTTATTTACAGTACCACACTGGCAAGACCAGCCGTCACCTTCTTCAGGTTTTGGAGAACCGCATTCAGGACAGAATTTTCCTGTGGCATTAGCTCCACATTTACAGTTCCATGAATTAGCCTGAGCAGGTTCAGGTTTTGGAGAACCACACTCAGGACAGAACTTTCCTGAAACATTAACACCACAAGAACATTGCCAAGCATCTGCTGCAGGAGGTGTTTGTGTTTGTTGTTGAGGAGGCATTTGCTGTTGAGAAGACATTTGCTGTTGAGGAGACATTTGTTGCTGTTGTTGATTGCCCATAGAATACATATTTTGAGCTGCACCAAAACCGGCTTGACCGCCCATACCTACCATTCCCATACCCATAAAGCCTGTCATAGCACCTGCAGAGTTACTTGCAGCAGCTTGCATGGCATCTGCTGTAGCATTTGTCATTCTACCAGCCATCATATACGGATTTGAACCGATATTTGCTGCATCTTCCAACTCGTTGATTTTCTTCATATCTTCAGCAGTAAGAGTTATTGGATTTAGAGCTATTTTGCTTACAGAAATACCTCTGTTTTCAATCCATTCTTGTTTTAAAGCATCATTCATTGCAGATTTCAGTTCATTTGCTTTTCCAGGAATTTGGGCAGGTCTAAGTTCCTGTTCGGCAAGAGCTGCAAGTGCCGGTTGAAGGGCATCTATAAATTCAGTTTTTAACTGAGCATCTATCTGGTCTCTTGTATACTCGTTTTCTACATTTCCGGCTATACGAGTGTAGAAAAGTAGCGGGTCAGAAAGTACATAAGTATATACTCCGTTGCAACGAACCTGTACAGTTCTGCTGATATTTATTCTTTTGTTGACAACTTCAAACATAATAGGGTTTGGAGTACCGAACTTGTTATCTAAGATTTCTTTTGTGTTAAAGTAGTACACACGTTGATCTTTTCCTGTGTCGCCACCATAAGCAAAACGTTTCCCTACGGTTTTAAAAGTTTGTTTAATA
>JBHASY010000095.1:0-2613 GCA_041831635.1 Acetoanaerobium sp.
CTAATTTATTGCTTATATATATGGTCTTTATTTCTATTTATATAGGAGCGAAAAAAGCATCCATAATTGGGCTTGTATTAGGTCTTATTATAGATATAAGTGTAGGCAAATATTTTGCTTATTACGGACTTTTATTTATCGCTATAGGATTTTTATATGGGAATTTAAAAGAAAAAGTATTTAAAGAAAATATTTTTACAGTGATACTTTTAGTTAGTATTGCTGTAATTGTCGATAATTTATTGATTTCAAGCATAATAGGATTTAAAAGTATGAAATTGAACTTACTTTTACTTGGATTATTAGAGTCTTTGTTTATAAATGTGACAATTTCAGCTATTTTTTTTTATCCCTTAAATATTATAATCAACAGGATTGAAGAACAGTGGGGGACGAGATGAGGTTAGATACAAACAATAGATTTCAAATAATGTATATGTTTATATGTGTTGTTTTTATAGGATTATTTGTCAGAATGTCTTATATGACTATAATTCAGGGCGATGATTTTTATTCTGTTGCTGAAAACAAAGTCTATAAGAAAATTGAATCTCAAGCACCTAGAGGCGAAATCAGAGATAGAAATGGTGTGCTCCTAGCAGGAAGTAGACCGAGCTTTACAGTACTTATTTCTCAAAATGAGTTAGTAAAAGAAAAAATAAACGATACTGCTTTAAGACTTATGGAGATTCTGAGAGAAAACAACGAAACCGTAAATGATGAATTTCCAATAAAAATTAGTGAAACAGGTTTAGTTTTTGTTTTTGATGAAAAAATAGCACAGTGGAAAGAAAAAAACAATATAGAATTATATAAAGATGCAAAAGACAGTTTTTATACTGTGGTAGAAATATCAAAAGAGCAAGGGTTAATTGAAGTGGCAGGAGAAGAAACTGCACTGAACTTGCAGAAAAAGCTAAACGATGCCGGAGTTTATCCGCCTATCTCGGTTAGCAGGTGGGAATTTACTGAAGAACATAAAAAAATCGAATGGCTGGCGAAATATAAAATAAAAGACAAAAATATAGATGCCGCTTCAGCGTACGAACTTATTAAAAAATACTATGATATACCTGAAAATCTAAGCGATGCACAGGTTAGAGATATTTTAGTGATAAGAGATATGCTTAGATCTAAAGGATATTTTCAGTATGAACCTGTACAGATAGCTGTAGATGTATCTGAAAAAACGGTATCTACTATAGAAGAACTTTCTATCGACATACCCGGAGTAACAGTTCAAATCAATCCTATACGTTACTATCCAAACGGACATTTAGCTTCACATATATTGGGTCAGATAGGGAGGATTTCTACTCAGGAAGAAATAGCTAAGTATGTCGATGAAAAGAACTACAGCAGTTCAGATATCATAGGGAAAACAGGAATAGAAAAAAAATACGAAGACGTTTTAAAAGGGGAAAATGGTTATAGGAGAGTTCAGGTAGATGCTTTTGGAAGGCTTATAAACAGTATAGATTATGAAACTTCTGTAACGGGAGATACCGTATATTTAACTATAGATGCAGAATTGCAAAAGGTCGCAGAGGAGTCTCTTAAAAAAACTTTAGAACTTATTCAAGTCGGCGGAACTTATGAAAGTAAATGGGGAAATGTAAAACTAAGAAAAAATAACAAAATTTATAATAAAGCTACATCAGGAGCAGTAGTGGCGCTGGATGTTAAAACAGGAGAAGTTCTGGCTATGGCCAGTTATCCTGATTACGATCCGAATATTTTTACTACAGGAGTTTCTTTAACTGATATGGATAGCCTGATGCCGAAAAATCCAAATGACCCTTTATCTCCAAAACCTTTATATAACATTGCTACTATGACTTCAGTTCAACCTGGTTCCACTTTCAAAATGATAACGGGTTTAGCTGCTCTCGAAAGTGGACTTGACCCGAACTATAAAATTAAAGATGAGGGTTTTATAGAAATGGGTGGAAGAAGATTTGGATGTTGGTTTTGGAATGACTACGGTGGAAAGCATGGAGAAGAGGATTTAGTAGCAGCACTTAGAGACTCATGTAACTATTATTTTTACTGCATAAGCGTAGGTTACGACTATGCAAAGAACAAGCCGATTCCTGTTGAGATGAACTCGCAGAAAATTCTAGATATGGCCAAACTATTTGGGTTAGATGATTTTACAGGGATTCAAATAGAAGAAGTGTCAGGTAAAGTTCCGGATCCTGAGCAAAAAATGAAAGAAACTAAAAGGGCATTGCATAATTCTATTAGTATAAAAATGAGAAATTATTTTACAGACATCGATATTACCAGTCCTTTGTATGATGAAAGAATAAATAAAATAACTTCATGGATGGACGAAAATCCATCAAGAAATGAAGTCATAAGGAGAATGAAAGAACTTAATGTAAAAGAAGAACTGGCAGTAGAAATTGCTGAGTATGTAAAATACAGTTATTACAATCAAGGGAATTGGAAAACAGGAGATACATTTAATATGTCTATAGGACAGGGTGCTCATGCTTACACCCCTGTTCAAATCGCCAACTATATTTCTGCTATAGCAAACAATGGCTATTTAAATAAAGTAACTGTTGTAGATAGAATAGAAAAATATGACAAATCTTCTGTAGAAAA
>JBHASY010000096.1:0-11008 GCA_041831635.1 Acetoanaerobium sp.
ACAACATCATACTTCCTACATCCAGTGTCGCCATGATCACTATCTGAGGAAAAATATTCGGAAGGATATAGCTAAAGAGAATCTTTCCCGTACTTGCTCCGCTAAATCTTGCCTGAGTAATAAACTCCCGTCTGCTCAGTGTTGAAACAAGTCCTCTGGTCACTCTGGCATACCTTGTCCACCAAATGACTGATAATGCCAAAACCGTATTTAAAAGCCCGGGACCCATCATGCCTACCACAGCAATGGCAAACACAGTATCAGGAAAAGCGAGAAGTATTTCTGTAAATCGCATAATCGCCGTATCTACCGCTCCGCCGAAAAATCCTGAAATAATGCCCAGAGTTGTTCCTATTATCGAAATCAAAATTACGATAATAAAAGACAGGGAAAAAGAAGTCCCCGCACCGCAAACTATTCTGGAGAGCACATCTCTGCCTACATTATCCGTTCCGAAGATATGTTCGTCAGATGGCGGTTGAAGTGCCATCGAAAAATTCGTTTCTATAGGATCATATGGAACAAATTTCGGTCCTATCAACGCTGCAAGCAGGATTAGCAAAACAATACCCAAAAATACATAAAAACGAATCCACTTTCCGTTTTGTGTCTTTGCAGGACGAAGCAAACGTTTTTTTCCATTTAGCTTTTTCGGAGACTGTGTAAGAGATGTGCTGGATCCGAAGGATAAATAATAAATTTTAATTATATTAGGAGGAAAAGAAGATGAAAAAAATACTTGGTTTATTACTGGTAATTGTTCTGACTGTTTCCATTGCGGCTTGTTCTAATAACAGTACGACCGGCGAATCAGAAACTGAAGGAACAAATGCAAACTCGGCGACAGTTGTCGATGACGGTCATATCACGGCGGCGCTTTCTTATATGGAACCCGGTCTTGATCCTGCAAACGGATACTATGGATGGGTTACGGTTCGTATGGGGGTAACGGAGTGCCTTGTGAAACTGGATGATGAAGTAAGGGTGCAAGGATGGCTTGCAGAGGATGTAAAAAACATCGACGAACTTACTTGGGAAGTTACCCTTCGTGATGGTATTACTTTCAGTAACGGTACTGTAGTTACAGCCGATGTGGTAAAATCCTGCTTTGAACGTACTCTTAAAATCAGCGAAATGGCACGTGATTACGCAAAGATAGACAAGATGGAAGCTGACGGCAGGAAACTTATAATAACAACAACAGAACCAAATGCAGCGCTTAAGAACAATTTATGTGATCCTGTGTTTAGTATATACGATGCATCGCAAAGTGATGAAGATATAAATAATGCTGTTATAGGTACAGGTCCTTTTGTTGTATCTGAATTTGTTCCTGAGTCATCGGCACAACTTGTAAGAAATGATAATTACTGGGGAGGTAAGGTAGGCCTTGGAAGCGTTACAATAAAATATGTTTCAGATGCACAGTCACGCCAAAATGCACTTCAGTCAGGAGAACTTGATATCTCAACAAATATTGACAACGTAACTTCTTCCTTGTTTGAAGACAGCACTAAGTACAATATCTTAAGATCAGACAGTCTTCGTGTATATACTGCACGTATCAACTGTAAGGAAGTAAGCCCTATGAGTGATGTGCAGTTAAGAAGAGGTGTTGCGTATGCGGTTAACCGTGAAGCATACGCAAATTTAATAGGTGGAAGTCCGGCACACAGCTTCTTTTCAGATGCAACTCCGTTTGGTAATGATAAGATCGATGCTATAACCTATGATATAGAAAAAGCTAAAAAGATTCTGGATGACGCAGGATATGTGGATAAAGACGGAGATGGTTTTAGAGAACGTAAAAACGGAGAAAAACTCACACTGGTATTTTTAGTTAAAGGATCTTTCGGCTCCAATGATTCTACCGTTTTGACAAATGCAATTCAGTCTGATTTAAAGGCTGTAGGTATAGATATGGTAACACAGTCTATGGAAAGTGCAGGACATGGCGAGCCGGATACCTACTGGGATATGTACACAGTTCAAAACAACACTGCAATTACAGGGGACCCTCAGGCTTATATGAAAGCCGCTTACAGCAGTGAGAATGCAATAGGCTACAAGTCGCAAAAGATGGATGAACTTATTGAAAAATTGAACTACGCTTTTGAAACTGAAGAGAGATATGCAATCGCACAGGAAGCTTCGCAGTTAGTTAATGATGAGGCTGCGGATCTTTATTTGACAAACGGTTATTACATTACCGTAACAAGTGCAAGATTGAAAAATGCGGTTCAGTCGGTGTGTGACTATTATTATCTCAACAAGGATATGTATGTAGAAGAATAAAGGACAAGGACTAATATGAGTATTTTGCAGATTAAGAATTTAAGCATCAACTACCAAAATAAACCTGCCGTAAAATCGGTTTCTTTTGATGTACCGAAAAAAAGTATTGTTACGATTGTGGGCGAATCAGGAAGCGGAAAATCCACCATTGTAAAAGCCGCTATGGGAATTCTTCCCTCAGATGCCGAGATTACAGACGGAGAAATTATTTTTGAAGGAAAACCTATAAACGGATTTAGCAAAGAAGAAATGCAAAAAGTCAGAGGGGTGGATATGACTATGATTTTTCAGGATGCCGGTGCTTTTTTGAATCCCAGAATGAAAATAGGCAGTCAGTATCTTGAGATGCTAAGAGTGCATAATCGGAAATTAAGTAATAATGAAGCTGAAGATATTGCGAAAAAGATGTTGCTGAAACTGAAACTTGCAGATCCGCACAGGATTATGAAATCTTATCCGTTTCAGCTTTCCGGAGGAATGAAGCAGCGTGTGGCTATTGCAATGGCTATAAGTATGAATCCAAGACTGCTTTATGCCGATGAACCTACCAGTTCACTGGATGTTACAGTACAGGCACAGGTGGTGCAGGAGCTTCTTAATCTGCGAGATGAATTGGGAACATCCATTGTCTTGGTAACACATAATATGGGAGTTGCATCAAGAATTTCTGATTACATTGCTGTTATGTACAAGGGAGAGCTTGTGGAATTTGGCACGAGAGATCAAATTATTGAATTGCCAAAGAGTGATTATACAAAGATGTTGTTATCCGTTGTGCCGGAGTTAAAGGAGTCATACAGTGAATGATTATGTTTTGCAGCTTAAAGAACTTAGAAAAGATTTTATTACAGATGAGAAAAAAGAATTAAAAGCTGTCAATGGGGTAAATTTATCTATAAAAAAGGGGCAACGTGTCGCTATTGTCGGTGAATCCGGTTGCGGAAAAAGTACTCTGGCTAAGCTTATTACCCATATTGAAAAGCCGACTTCAGGACAGATTCTGTTTATGGGAAATGACATCACATCTATCAACAAAAAGCAGCTCAAAGAATATAGAAGACGTGTACAGATGGTATTTCAGCATCCTTCTTCGGTGTTCAGTCCGAGAATGAAAGTAGGTAAGTTTCTTATGGAGCCTTGGCTCAATTATGAGCACAAGAGCAAACAAGAAGCAAAGGCGGAGGCTTTAAAGTCTTTGGATCGGGTAAAACTTCCAAAAGAGTACTTTGACAAATATCCTCATATGCTTTCAGGCGGAGAATTGCAACGTGTTGCTGTGGCGAGTGCCATCTCCTTGGATCCGGAACTTTTGATATGTGACGAGGCGACCAGTGCGCTGGATGTATCGGTTCAAAGAGAGATTATAAGCCTTCTTGCACAACTTCAGGAAAAATCAAAATTTACCATACTGTTTATATCACATGATCTGGCAGCAGCGGAGGATTTTTGCGATACTGTAGTAGTGATGTATCTTGGCAATATTGTTGAAAGTTTAAAGACTGACTGTATGCTAAAAGATGCAAGGCATCCCTATACCAAGTCTTTACTGAAATCCGTATTTCGTGTACATGATTCACAAACGAATCCTATACACATACTGCAAGGAGATCCTCCAAGTCCGATAGGACTCCATGAAGGATGCAGTTTCTGCGGAAGATGTGATTATGCAAAAGATATCTGCAAAACTGAGAAACCTGATTTACGAATTTTGGAAGACGGTCACAGCGTAGCGTGTCATATTGTGACGTAATAATTTACCAAGAAATCCATATATCTTGTCTTAAAAGACAACATATATGGATTTCTGTAGCTTTACGGCAGGTTTAAATTTATATAAAATATTAAAGAAAGACGATGAAATCTTTAAGACAGGAGATAATATGAATATAAAAATAATTTCAGTTGGAAAGATAAAAGAAAAATATTTAAGACTGGGGATAGAAGAGTTTGCGAAAAGGCTCTCAAAATACTGCTCTCTTGAACTGATAGAAGTAGATGATGAAAAAGCTCCTGAGAATCTAAGTGAGAAAGAAATGACTATGATAAAGGATAAAGAGGGAGATAAAATCCTGACAAAGATAAAAGATAGCGCATATGTCATAGCTTTAGTTATAGATGGAAAAATGCTGTCATCTGAAGAACTGGCGGAAAGAATAAACGAACTTGCCGTCACAGGAAAAAGTAATATAGTTTTTGTAATCGGAGGGTCGCTGGGGCTATCTGATGACGTTCTAAAGAGGGCGGATTATAAACTTTCGTTTTCAAAAATGACCTTTCCTCATCAGATGATGAAACTGATACTTCTGGAGCAGGTGTATAGGGCGTACAGGATAATAAAGGGCGAGCCGTATCATAAATAAAATGGAATATATTTTGTTTTTATATGATACAATTTAGTAATAAGGTTTATATACC
Source organism: Acetoanaerobium sp. (assembly GCA_041831635.1). Classification (GTDB taxonomy): domain Bacteria; phylum Bacillota; class Clostridia; order Peptostreptococcales; family Filifactoraceae; genus Acetoanaerobium. Next base: position 4,711 of record JBHASY010000096.1, read on the forward strand.
GGGGGAGTAATCATGGATTTTAAAAACAGGGAGTTAATGGATAAAAATAAGCTCTTAGAAATTTTTGAGTATCTAAATGAAAGGTTAAAGGAAAATCAATTACAGCTTGAGATGACTATATACGGTGGCTCGGTTATGACTATGGTGTATGATAACAGACCTGCAACAAAAGATATTGATTGTGTATTTTCGGAGACGAATTTTAAATTACTTGAGAGTATATTAGACCTCACCAAGTTTGCATTTAATCTTTCCGACGGCTGGATAAATAATGAAATAAAAGAGCCTTTAAAGGCTATTCTGAAAGAAGATAAAGAAATTTATAGAATATATTCAAGCTTGAAAATATTGAAACCTAATGCAAAGCAGATGCTGGCTATGAAAATATTATCTGCAAGACCTGAGCCGGCAAAGGATTTTATAGATGCTTATATACTTTGCAAAGATTTAAATATTATAACCAAAGACAGACTGCTTGAAATATGCTCGGAATATATTCCACTGACCCTTTTAGGGCAAAGACAAATAAATTTTATCAGATATTTAGGAGAGGATTTAGGTTATGATTGGAAATAAGTATTTGCAGGAATTATTTGATTATCCTGATGAGGATACCGGCTTAAATCAACTTTTGGAGATGTTAAAATACAAAGATATAAAGTTTATTGAGAGCTTAAAAAAAGCTGTAGATATAGATCTGTGCAGTGATGAGGAAATAATATATTTGACAAAGGTATCGGCACTCATTGACTACTACTTACAAATCCACGATATGGAAGTTGCGGATTGGATTAGAGATAAAAGATTGGAATTTGATAAGCCGTATTATCATTCAAAGAGAATAAATGATTTTGAAAAAGTTAAATTACAATATTCAAGCCCGGCTCCATTTAGAAGAAGAAATGTATATTTTGATTTGCAAGCTATAGGGAGGATATAAATGCAAAAGGTTTAAAAATTTTATCTTTGGCAATTATTTCTCCTGCTGGTACCGTTTTATAATATCTATTTAGCGTTGATAATGTTATTTAAAAAAGGAACTGTCGGAGAAAACAAATATGGTGAAGACCCGCTGGCAAAGGAAGGAGTTTTGGGATGAATACAAAGATAATAGGAGAGATGGCTATAATTTTAGGGAGTTTTGTTTTATCTACGCAGATATATTGCCTAAAAATAATACAGACTCTTGAAAAGCAAAGAGGTTCATGGCTTACGAATGCTATTGATTATATAAGGGAAACTCCGATAACTATAGCTATTTTGATAAATGTAGCTGTGATTTTTTATGGGATACTACTGAGAGAAGGGATTTTTGATAAAAAAAATTGAGGCAAAATTATATTCAGGAAGAGGTTTTATTTTTGAATGAAAAAATAATAGAGTATGAAGAGATACTTGAGGAAGATTATGAGGTACTTACAGATATTATGACACTGGCATTTAACGATGATACGGTTATGCATACAAGTATGACAGAAGATGGCCCAAGTGGATATAATAATTCAACTTTACTAAAGAAACTTAATGAAAAAAAGAACAGTGTTTCTAGGAAAATTTCTGTCAACAAAGAGGTGGTCGGAGCATATACAGTTTCTTATGAAGGAACTGACTATACTTTAGAAATGCTTTTTATAAATCCTAAGTATAAAAATATGCAACTGGGACATAGGGTGTGGAAAGATATAGAAACAGAGTTTTCAAAAGCTGGAAGATGGTTTCTGTCTACGCCAAGTTATTCACGAAGAAATATTTATTTTTATTCCAATAAATGTGGGTTTAAAATTGATAAATCTGGCGCAGAAACAGGAGAAAGTTCATCATCAGAAACAAAAATGTATAAGGAAATATTTAAAAAACCCCGGATTATTTGATATTTGCGTAAATATAAGTATTTAGATAATACGGGGTTTTTTGTATTTTGTGTAATTCAAATTTGAGAAAGGTATTTTATTTTTTGTAATCAAAAACAGGAATCGGTGTGATTTTATGAAGTGCCGATTGTTCAAATCTTTTGATTTTATCTACAATCTCCTGACTGTCAAGCTTTATTTTTCTTATATATTTATGAACATCTTCGTATTTTAAGCCCAGTCTTTCTTCATCTGATTTTCCGGAGAGTCCGTCTGTCGGAGTTTTGTGAACCAGATCATAGGGCAGTTCTTCCAGAGTATCTCCTATTGCTACTACCTCTACACTGGTAAGGTTCGCTATAGGGTTAAAATCCACACCGCCGTCACCGTATTTTGTGAAGTATCCCAGTGTTCGCTCGCTTAGGTTTCCTGTGCCACATACCCTACAATGATGTGATTGTCCCCACGCATAAAGGGTCATCATACGTATACGGGGGGCTATATTTATCTTTGCATCTACGGATATTTCATCTCCTGTTGACTCCAAGACAGCAAGATGGGCATCATATACCGGTTTTATATTTATTACACTTGAATTTATCCCCAGAACTTCGCATACCTTATGACTGTCGGCGATATCTATTTGCTCTCCGTTTGGCATTAAGATTCCATAGACATTTTCTTTGCCAAGTGCTCTTGCGCAAAGAGCTGCAACTACGGTGCTGTCCTTGCCTCCTGATATGCCCAGTACCACTTTGCTCAGTCCGGTGGATTCTTTCAGGTTTTTAATCCATTTTATTATTTCATCTCTAACTTTGACAGCGTCAAATTCATAGCTCATTATGCTTCATCCTTTCGAGTTAATATTATCAAAATTTATTTTCGTGTAGTGTATTTCTGATTTCGTGTATTGAGATTTCGTTGTAGACTTTACCATTTTTGAACACAGTCTGAAGCAAGTTACCCTCTTTTGGAAGAGTCTTCCTGCTATAACCGTCGGTTACGACTATATTTTTGTTCTCATCATAGTGTACATAGCACATACCTTTTTGAGATTTTTTGAAATTGCCGGTGTCTGTTATGGGATTTTTAAACACATTGACAGGTTTGTCGTCCACTTCCATATAAGTGGCTTTTATTGCTACTGAATAGGTATCTCTTGTAAAAGGCTTGATTTGACCTTTCTCCTGCGCACACTGCATAGAAAAACTTCCTGCACCTAAGGCAACGTTATTTGCTGCAAAACCTTTGTCCATAAGTCTTTGATAGATTTGCTCGGCTCTTTCCGGTGTGATACTGTCGCCGTAAATTGATCTTATGTTATTGTCCAAGACTTTGTAGCCTTTTGAATTTATATATCCACCAAACTTCTCCCACAGTATTTCGACAGTGCCTTTCATTTGCCGGGTTTTATCAGGCTCTGAGGAGTTATCTGTGCCGCAGATGATATCAACGGGATCTCCGCTGTCTCCTCTTACAAACAAAGTTCCGGTTCTGGTTTGGATTAGGGTTTTAATATCTTCACTGCCTAAAATATTTTCTATCATATTCCAATAATCATAGCTGTCAGACACCATTGATATATTTTCAGACGGATAAATTTCACTCAAAAGACGCTTTACGAAGGTCGCTTCGTCATTATCCACTGCAAAATTACTGCACATAACACTGTGCTCCGTAGATATCATACCTGCTCCTATAGAAGCATTTTCAAGACTTGCATTGTAATAGTCCTCGATGTAGAGGATAGCGGGAATAGTGGCAGTCTTAGAAAATGAAGTAAGAAAAGCAGAGCTTGCAAGAACAGCTCCCTCCTGTCCCTGTGCTCCTCTAAAGCCAAACTCAGATATTGCAGAGTTTCTAGGAATAAAGTCTTCCACTGTTTTTTCGAAGTAACGGTTTACGATTTGTCTGTATTTATAGGCTTGATTTGCAATAGTCATAGGGTACCATAGCTGACAACTCATAATGCTTTCTATAAATTGCACCACCCATTCAAATCCTGACTTCGTGCTTGTGATTTCAATGCAGGGAACTTTTATAGGGCATTTAGTTCCCTCTTTTAAAGCCTTGATTTCTATAGGAAGATATCCTAGAGAGTGAAGTTTTGAAATTTTATCAGATTCACAGTAATTATGGCTAAGAGTGTGTTTTATAACTCTTTCGTACTCTTTGATTATATCTTCTAAAGGAAGATTAAAAAAAGTATCGTTAAATCTTTCAATCAGATAATCTTTTACAAATCCCTGTACTCCAAACACTATAAGACTGTTTTCTTCACTTAGTCTGGACATTCTGGGAGTGAAGTAGGAGGCTATAAAATTCATTCCTTTAGGATATTGCTCAGCGTGTGCCTGTTTGTAAAAATCACTTATTAAAGTCATTTGATGTTTTCTCATAATAAACCTCCGGATTTTAAAATATATCTATAACAGAAAGCTTAGGATGACTTTGATTTCTGATAATACTGTTTGTAGTAAAAACTTTTTCGATATCTGAAAAATCCAGTAATTCGCCTTGAAAAACAGTATTTTCAGTGTGAGTTACAAACAGATAAATTTTATCGACACCTTGAGTTTTAAGAGAGAAAGAGGCGTATTTAAAAGTATTTCCGAAACTGCACAGGTCGTCGATTATGAGGACTGATTTACCTTTTAAATCCATATCATCTGCTATAATGCTATATTCTTTAATCTTACCTCTGTTTTTAAAATCTCTTTTCTTTTCTCCATAGACTATTTTATATTCTGCACATAGATTCAGATATTTTTGAGTGTATTTTTCTTTAGCTCCTTTATCCGGAAACATTATAAAATCTACATTTATTTTAGAAAGGACCTCGTTTGTTATGAGGTTTTCTATATTTACTTCCTCAAGGTTTTTAATTAAATCGTAGCTGACTTTGGAATGCGGGTCGGCTACGATGACCTTATCAAACTTCATATCATTCAGAACATCAGCAAAATATTTCAAACTGAATATCTGATCGTCTATTTCTCTATCCATTCGACTGTACGGAATATAAGGCATAAGTAAAACTTTTTTTGTTTTAAATTGTCCGTAACAGTTGGTTTTTTCGACTTTATCTGTAGAAGTCGGAAGATTTTCTTCATTAAACCTGTTTGTAGTTTTTTCTTTCAAGTTATGTTTATTTGATAAATGAAAATTTAGAAAACTGTTGGCTATTGCCAGATGTGCTACGTCTTTATTGTCCTCAAACATCATAGTAATAATATTTATATCTTTGTACAGGACAGGTTTTTTGTAAACGGCTTCGTTATTTTTAAATTCCTCATCTGAAAACGGTTGTCCGTTGATTTTTAGCATAAAGCACCTCGTTTATATTATTTGCATCTGCATAGACCTCATTACATTTATAGCCTCATCGTGGAGGTTATCGTCAAATGACGCACAAAGTTCGGAGTTTATGGTGATAAGAGCTTCAGGAAGTACGCCTTTGCAGATTACCGCATTTGAAATCACACACATATTTGTAACTACTCCGCAGATTTCGATTTGAGTTTCTTCGTTTGTATAAGGTTTTAGAACCTCTATTAAACCCAGTCCTGCAAAAGTAGGTTTTTTGATGTAGTATGGATTTTCTACCACCTTACCTGTTTCGCCATATAGTTTCCAGCCGTCACTTTCTTCTATGCAATGCTCTATCGGTAGATTTTTTCCTTCTTGAGTTTCGAGATAGTTAGGCTGATGAGTATCCATGGTAAACAGGATTATTTCACCATTTTCTTTAGCTTTTTTAAGTCTTTGAGCTATTTTTGCATCCAGTGTCACCGCTTTTTCAAATCCAAGTGTACCATCTACAAAATCTTTTTGAAAATCTACAACTAAAAGTATCTTTTTCATAATATTTTACCTCCATTAAAACTTAGAATGTTTGTTATCAAATTTATATAGCTGAGCTGGTCTGTATGCACAGCCGTCATCTTTCATCATGTCGGCAGGTTTTATTTTGTCGCTTATTTTTCGCCTGAAAGCCTGTATAGGTCTACCTAGAATACATTCATAGATCATCTGAAGTTCTTTTACGGTGAAAAATTCAGGAACAAGGTTAAAGGCTATGTCGGTGTACTCTATCTTGTTTTGAAGTCTGAATAGGGCATCTATAATCATCTGTTTATGGTCAAAGGCAAGATCTTTTACTGTCAGAGTACCGTCTTCAGATGTCAAAGTGATGTCTACTATCTTGTTAACACTTCTTATAGGCTCAATACAAAACCAAGATGTCGATGAACTATATTTTTTTTGAGAAATTTGTAACTCAATATCATTTTTTTTCACTAGAGCAAGGTAGGCTACGCTGACTACTCTGCCTCTTTCATCTCTTTTTACATCTCCATAGGTATACAGCTGCTCCATATACAGGTTTTCGATACCTGTTTTTGCATAGAGCTTTTCTCTGGCACAGTCATCAAGATTTTTATCGTAAT
>JBHASY010000097.1:0-43727 GCA_041831635.1 Acetoanaerobium sp.
AGATAAGAAAGATGAAATCTCAAAAATGTTTTTTGATGAGGACAAAAAGATCAGGGATCTGGATATAGAAAATGCCGGACTAAAAGAACTTTTAAATTCTCGAAAAAAAGAGTGTGATATAGTCAAAGACTCTATTGAAAAAAATTCTAAGTTGTTGGATGACTTGGAAGGGGAAATGGATTTTAATGAAAAATTAAAAAGCAAAATTATAGAGAGAAATGCTTTTTTAGATGAGAAATTAAAAAAACTGTCAGAGCAGATTTCTATAATAAAAGAAGAGGTAGATGTATGTATTAACAAGCAGGGCTCTGGGAAAAAATTATTGGCTGAAAAAAGAGAGATCTACAGAAGTTTAGAAAAAGATTTATTAGCTTTACAGACTAAAATATCTAAGTTAGACTCAGATAAAATTAAAATAGATTTTCAGAAAACTTCTATAATAGAAAAAATAAGAGATGACTACAATATGGAATTAGATGAAGCTATTAAGTTGTTAGATAAAACCGTAGATACATCAAGGACAAAAATAGAAAGTCTGAAAAAGTCTATACAGGAACTGGGAAATGTAAATATAGACGCTATAGAGCAGTATAATCAAATCAAGGAAAGATATGATTTTTACAAGCAGCAAAAAGAAGACTTGGAGCAGTCTATAAAGCAAATTCGGCGTATAATCTCAGGACTGGAGAAAAATATGGTGGTAGAATTTGAAAAGAGTTTTTATGAAATCAATTTAAAATTCGATGAGGTATTTAAAATTTTGTTTGGTGGCGGAAGCGGAAAGCTGATTTTAACTGACGAATCTAATATGTTAGCTTCGGACATAGACATAAATGTTCAGCCGCCGGGAAAGAAAGTCAAGTCTATTTCTGTACTGTCAGGGGGAGAAAAAGCATTATCCGCTATTGCAATATTATTTTCTATACTGATGAGAAAGCCTGTGCCGTTTTGTGTTTTAGATGAGATAGATGCTCCTTTAGACGATGCGAACATCATCAGGTTTATAACTTTATTAAACATTTTATCAAAGCAGACGCAGTTTATAACGATAACTCACAGAAGAGGAACTATGGAGGCATCTGAGTATATTTACGGTGTGACTATGCAGGATAAAGGGATATCGAAAATAATAAGTCTAAAACTGGAAGAGGCAACAGAATATATTGAAAATTGATGAGGAGGATACAATGTTAAAAAAATTTTGGGAGAGTTTAAGCAAAAAAGATTCCGGTGAAGCTGAAAAATTGAAAGAAACAGAAGAATTGGAAAAAGAAGAGGAAAATGAAAGTACAGAAAAAAATGAAGATATAGAAAAAAGTACTTTTGATGATGAAAGCGATGTTCAAGATGATAATTCGGCCGACGAATTAGATACGTTTAATAATGAAGAAGTTCAAGAAATAGATGTACCCGTTCAGGAGAGCAAAGAAGTTGAAGAGGTTGAAGAAATCGAAGAACAGCCTCAGAAAAGTTTGGGTTTTTTTGCAAAACTAAAAGAGGGATTGAGCAAGACTACACAAAATTTGACAGGAAAATTGGACGAACTGTTCAAAGGGCATATAGAAATAGATGAAGAACTTTATGAGGAAATAGAAGAGATACTTATCACAGGAGATGTTGGTTTTGATACTACTTTGAAGATAGTAGATATGCTGAGGAAGAACGTAAAGAAAAAATCTATACAGGATGTTTCACAGGTAAGAGAAGAACTTAAACTGATAGTAGAAGAAATTTTATCGGGAGATGACAGCAACCTGAAATTAGAGCCTAAACCTGCTATTTTAGTAATAGTAGGAGTAAATGGAGTAGGAAAAACCACCTCTATAGGAAAGATAGCTATGAGACTGAAATCTGAGGGAAAGAGTGTACTTTTAGCAGCAGGAGATACCTTTAGAGCGGCAGCGGCGGAGCAACTTGAAGTGTGGGCAGACAGAGCGGGAGTAGAGCTTATAAAACATCAGGAAGGCTCAGACCCGTCAGCAGTAATTTTTGATGCTATAAGCGGAGCAAAAGCCAGAAACACCGATGTACTTATATGTGATACGGCAGGCAGACTTCATAATAAGAAGAACCTTATGCAAGAACTCGCAAAAATATTTAGGATAATCGAAAGGGAATACCCACAGGCAACAAAGGAAGTTTTATTGGTAATTGATGCTACTACAGGCCAAAATGCTATTAACCAAGTGAAGATATTTAAAGAGGCGGCACCTCTTACAGGGATAATTTTGACAAAACTTGACGGAACAGCCAAAGGTGGAGTGGTTTTATCTATAAAATCCGAGCAGCAACTTCCTATTAAACTAATAGGTGTAGGAGAAAAAATAGAAGATTTACAAGACTTTAATGCAAAAGATTTTGCGAAGGCTCTTTTTAGTGTAGATGAAGAGCAAAAATAACTTGACTTTTAGAAGCCAGTGATATAAACTACATTAGTGTAAAGTCAAAAACCTTTACAGGGGTGCGAATATGGAACTGAAAAAAATCGTAGAAATAGCTCAGTTATTGGACTTGTATGGAAATCTTTTGACAAAGAGACAAAAAGATGTGATGGAGCAGTATTATGATGAAGATTTATCACTTGCCGAAATCAGTGAGAATTTAGAAATATCTCGTCAGGCAGTGTACGATACTATTAAACGCTCTGAAAAGCTTCTGTATGAATATGAAGAGCAACTTAAATTTAACGATCTAATTTCACAGAAAAGGCATGACTTTAAAATTCTTATAAATCGTTTAGAAAATTTAAGGGCAAGTATAATTTCTAATGATGAAGAAAAAATGTTAACAAAGATTGATGAAGTGATAGATTATTGCAAGGAGTTATCAGAATGATATTTGAAAATCTTGCTGAAAAACTTCAAAACACCTTGAAAAACCTCAAAGGCAAAGGAAAACTCACTGAAAAAGATGTAGACCTTGCTATGAGAGAGGTAAAGCTGGCACTGCTGGAGGCCGACGTAAACTATAAAGTAGTAAAGGACTTTGTGAAAAAAGTCAAGGAACGTTCTGTAGGCGCCGAGGTTATGGAAAGTCTTACCCCTGCCCAGCAGGTTATAAAGATAGTAAACGAAGAACTCTCAGAACTTATGGGAGGGATTCAAAGTAAAATCAATATATCTTCAAAACCGCCTACAGTTATCATGCTGGTAGGACTTCAAGGGGCAGGTAAGACCAGTACTGCGGGAAAGCTTGCTCTTAGTTTGAAAAAACAAGGTAAGCAACCTGTGCTGGTAGCTTGCGACGTCTACAGACCGGCGGCTGTAAAGCAACTTGAGATAGTGGCGGATGGTGCAGGAGCGATATTTTACTCTGAAGAGGGAAATACAAATCCTGTAGAAATAGCTACTAAAGGATATGAAAAGGCCAAAACATTAGGTTATGATATAGTTATCATAGATACTGCCGGTAGACTTCATATAGACGAAAGCTTAATGGAAGAACTTAAAGATATAAAGTCTTCTATTAAACCCCATGAGATTATGCTGGTAGTAGACTCAATGACAGGACAAGATGCTGTAAATATAGCAGAGTCTTTCGACCGGACACTTGGAATAGATGGAGTTATCCTTACTAAACTGGATGGAGATACCAGAGGTGGGGCGGCTTTATCTATTAAAGCAATAACAAAAAAGCCTATTAAATATGCAGCAGTCGGAGAAAAATTAGAAGACTTGGAGCCATTTTATCCTGACCGTATGGCATCTCGAATTTTGGGTATGGGCGATGTGATGAGCCTTATAGAAAAAGCTCAAAGTGCTTTTGATGAAGAAAAAGCAAAAGAGATGCAGGCTAAGATGAAAAACGCGGAGTTTACCTTTGATGATTTCTTAGACCAGATGCAACAGATTAAAAAGATGGGACCTATAAAAAATCTTTTGGAAATGATTCCGGGAATGTCTCAAATGAAACAACTAAAAGATGCAGATATAGACGATAAGGAACTTGTAAAAATAGAGGCAATAATTCAGTCGATGACAAAAAAAGAAAGACAAAATCCGGGTATAATAAATGCAAGCAGAAAAAAGCGTATAGCAACAGGAAGTGGAACTCATGTAAGTCAAGTAAACAGACTTTTAAAGCAATTTGAAGAGTCCAAGAAGATGATGAAGCAGTTTACAAATATGAGCAAATCTATGAAAAAAGGAAAAATGAAATTTCCTTTTCCAGGATTATAGATATATATTTTTAAGGAGGTGAAAAAATGGTAAAAATCAGATTAAGAAGAATGGGTTCTCATAAGAAACCTTTCTACAGAATAGTTGTATCTGACTCTCGTTCTCCAAGAGACGGTAGATTCATCGAAGAAATAGGTTACTACAATCCAGTTTCAGAACCTAAAGTGGTTAAAATAGATAATGAAAAAGCTACAAAATGGTTATCAACCGGTGCTCAACCTACTGAAATAGTAAGAAAACTTTTCAAAAATAATGGAATTGTAGAGTAATCTGTAGAGAGTTTTATATCAGTAGGAGGGAATGAATATGGGAGAATTAGTGGCATTTATTGCAAAAACCCTAGTTGATAATCCCGATGAGGTTTCAGTTAATGAAAAACATACCGAATATTCGATAATAGTCGAATTGAAAGTAGCCTCTGAAGATATGGGCAAGGTTATTGGCAAACAGGGAAGAATCGCAAAAGCGATTAGAACCGTTGTCAAAGCTGCAGCCGCTAGAGAAAGTAAAAGAGTAGTTGTAGAAATTGTTCAATAAGGATTAGAGACTTCTCTAGTCCTTTATTTTTTATGAGATATTTATTTTGATTAAAGATTTTACATAAATCAAAATAAAGTTACAGTGATTATAAGTGGCGAAACATTTGTTTGCAAGTGAGGTGGAAATTTGAAATCGGATAAATTAAGAATAGGGAAAATAGTAAATACTCATGGACTAAAAGGAGAGGTAAAAGTATATCCGTATACGGATTATCCTGAAAGATTTAAAGAAATCAAATATTTATATATGGAAGATAGCAACGAAAAAATATCTGTAGACAGCGTAAAAATAAGTAAAAATATGCCTATCTTAAAACTTAGCAATATTTCAACTATAGATGAAGCTGAGAAAAATAGAAACAAATATTTATTTATAGACAGAGAGAACGCCAGACAGCTGGATGAAGACGAGCATCTTATAGTAGACCTTATAGGGTGCAAGGTTTATGATATGAATGAAAATTACATAGGTATAGTAGAAGATGTACTTCAGTATAGTGCTAATGATGTCTACGTTATAAAATCCGAAAGCGAAAAGAATTATCTTGTTCCTGCAATCAAGCAATTTGTTCCGGTTATTGATATTGAAAACAAGAAGATAGTAATAGATCCTATTAAAGGAATGATAGAGTAATGAAATTTCATATTATGACTTTATTTCCTCAGATCATAGAAGCCTATATGAACGAAAGTATGATGAAGAAAGCGAAAGAAAACGGGAATATAGAATATAAAACTTGGAATATAAGAGACTATTCGGAAAATAAACATAAAAAAGTAGATGACTATCCGTATGGTGGAGGGGCAGGAATGGTTATGACTCCTCAACCTATAGTGAGCTGTTATAATGCTATTATCGATGATTCAAAACAAGAAGATAAGCCTAAAGTCATATATCTTACTCCGAAAGGCAAAGTTTTTAACAATGTTATGGCTGTAGATTTTGCTAAAAAAGAAAATCTGATACTGCTTTGCGGACATTACGAAGGGATAGACCAAAGAGCTATAGATCTCATAGTAGATGAAGAAATATCTATAGGAGATTATGTGCTTACAGGTGGGGAACTGCCGGCTCTTATACTCATAGACAGTATATCAAGGCATGTCAAAGGTGTGCTGGGACAGGAAGAGTCTCTACAGGAAGAGTCATTTACAAATGGACTTTTGGAATACCCCCATTACACCAGACCGGAGATTTTTATGGGAAAAGAAGTGCCAAAAGTCTTGTTGTCAGGACACCATAAAAATATCGAAACCTGGAGAAAGATGGAATCTATAAAGCTGACTATGGAAAAAAGACCTGATTTATTTGATTATGAATCTCTTTCTAAGGAAGATAAAAAACTTATAAAAAATATGAATTTAAAATTATAATTTCTTATGCTGTGAATTGTGATATAATGTGAACACTTGACGAAATCGAGTCAAAGGCAGTGTCTGAATTTAGTATTTATGATATAATGCAGGTTTATAAAATTAAGGTATGTTGTTTTAAGTATAGGTCTCATTTTTTATATTAAACGTAAGGAAGTGTAAATTTGGATATTAGAAGTGATATTAGAAATGTAGCTATAATCGCCCATGTAGATCACGGAAAAACTACATTAGTAGATGCGTTACTAAAGCAAAGCGGGATATTTAGAGAAAACCAATATGTACAAGAAAGAATAATGGACTCCAATGATTTAGAAAGAGAACGTGGGATTACTATTTTGTCAAAAAATACAGCCATCGACTATAAAGGAACAAAGATAAATATAGTAGACACTCCGGGGCATGCCGATTTTGGCGGAGAGGTGGAGCGTGTACTTAAAATGGTAAACGGTGTTATCTTGGTGGTAGATGCTTTTGAAGGACCTATGCCTCAGACTAAATTTGTTCTTAAAAAGGCTTTAGAACTCAGCCTGCCTGTACTTGTATGTGTAAACAAGGTAGATAGACCTGAAGCCAGACCTACAGAAGTCGTAGATGACGTACTTGAACTTTTATTGGAGTTGGATGAAAGTGAAAGATATCTGGAATCTCCGTTTATATTTGCATCTGCGATTGGAGGATGGGCTACCACAGATATAAATGAAAAGAAAACGACTATGGAAGATATGTATGAAGCTATATTGGAACATATTCCTGCACCGCAGGGAGAACTTGACGGACCTGTTCAACTTCTTATTACTACTATCGACTATAACGACTATATAGGAAGAATAGGGGTAGGAAAGGTTGAAAGAGGCAGTATAAAAGTAAATCAGGACGTAATGCTATTAAATCACCTGGAACCTGATAAAAAGCACAGAGTCAGAATAGGAAAACTTTATGAGTACAACGGACTTGCAAGGGTAGAGGTAAACGAGGCCAAAATGGGGAGCATAGTTGCTCTTAGCGGGATAGAGCAAATTCACATAGGAGATACTCTTACCGATCTTGAAGTACAAGAAACAGTAGAGTTTGTAAAAATTTCAGAACCGACTATTGCAATGAACTTTTCTGTAAATGACAGTCCATTTGCAGGGCAAGAGGGTAAATTTGTAACTTCCAGACAACTAAGAGACAGACTTATGAAGGAACTAAATACAAATATATCTCTTAGAGTAGAAGAAATGGAAACGGCAGATACTTTTAAGGTATCAGGAAGAGGAGAACTTCACCTTTCTATACTTATGGAGACTATGAGAAGAGAGGGATATGAACTTCAAGTCTCAAAGCCGGAAGTGCTATTTAAAAAAGATGAAAACGGAAAACTTTTAGAGCCTATGGAAAGAGCGGTAATAGACGTTCCTGAAGAATTTATGGGAGCGGTTATGGAAAAAATGGGAACTCGTAAAGGCGAGATGATAAATATGACTCAGTCCAAAGGTGGATATGTAAGACTTGATTTTTCCATTCCGACAAGAGGACTTATAGGATACAGGTCTGAGTTTTTAACGGACACAAAAGGAAACGGAATTTTAAATACGATATTTGACGGATATCAGCCTTACAAAGGAGAAATATCCTCAAGAAGTCAAGGATCCTTAGTAGCTTTTGAGGATGGAGTAGCAGTAGCTTACGGGTTATTCAATGCGCAGGATAGGGGAATTCTCTTTATAGAGCCGGGGCAAAGAGTATATCAGGGAATGGTTGTAGGAAGCAATTCAAGATCGGGAGACATAGATGTTAATGTATGTAAGAGAAAGCAGGCTACGAATATGAGAGCATCAGGATCGGATGAAGCTCTTAGACTTTCGCCACCAAAGAAAATGTCGCTCGAAGAAATTCTTGAGTTTATAGACGAAGACGAACTTGTGGAAATTACGCCAAAATCGATGCGTATCAGAAAAAAAGTTTTGGATAAAACTCAAAGGGCTAGAATAGTTGCAAAAAACAAAAAATAAAATACCTAACTTTTTCCACATTTTACACGAATTTATACCATATATATAAAGTATTATAACAATAAGGAATGAAACATAACCTTACAACCCACCCCCTTTTCATTTAAATCCGATGTAGCTTACAGCTACATCGGGGAAGTTTGCAAACCACTTGGCATAACCTGCCAATACTATATACTTCACCCTCCTAAGCTGCCCACATAGAATGGCAGCTTTTTACTTTACATAAAAAATTTTTAGAAAGTAGGGTAATTTATGAAACATATTTTCATAGTAGATGATGAAAAACGTATCAGAGACTTGATAGAGATGTATTTGAAAAAAGAAGGCTATACCACTACTACTTTTGAAAGTGCACAAGGCGTCATATCGGCTATAAAGGAGCATATGCCTGATTTGTTAGTTTTAGATATAATGATGCAAGGATTGGATGGCTTGGATTTATGCAAAGAGATTAGAAAAGTCAGTGAAGTACCTATAATTTTTGTATCTGCAAGAAGTGACGAACTGGACAGAATACTGGGATTGGAACTGGGTGCTGACGATTATCTTGCAAAGCCTTTTTCTCCCAGAGAATTGGTCGTAAGGGTAAAAACTATATTAAAAAGAGCAAATAAATCGGCAGAACATATCAGTGAAACCATAAAGACGAAAGACTTAGAACTATATATACAAAGAAGAATAGTAAAATGTCTGGGACAGGAAATTCCTCTTACTATAAAAGAGTATGAGGTGTTGGAATTTTTGATGAAAAATATAAATCTGCCTCTTTCCAGAGAACAAATTATAGAATCCATATGGGGATATGATTATGACGGTTATGACAGAAATGTGGATGATACTATAAAAAGGCTTAGGAAAAAGCTAAAGACCGTTAAATCTAAAGTAGAAATAAAAACCGTTTGGGGCTACGGATATAGGATTGATGAAAATGAGTAAAATAGGAAAAAAAATAATGCAAAGCTATATAGTAATTATATTGGCTACAGCATTTATATTTATGGTCATTGCAAAGATGTCTTTTAACGACATCTTAAATCGTCAGACAAGACTTGATTTGAAAGAAGATGCAGATGCCGTCGCCAAGCAGATAAATATGGTAATAGATCAGAAAATTGAAATGGCAGTCGTAGAGGGAAGCTCCAATACAAAAATTCAAATAAGTAAAAATTTTTTCCAAGAGGATGTTCTTAACATTTCAGAGATAATTCTTCCTCAAAGTATGGGCTATGCTCCGAACAGATTTGCAACTACACATTTTATAATAATGGATGCGGATCAAAACTTGATTTTTCAGTCATATAATACAGATCAAGAATCTATAGATCCTTTGGCGATAGACAAAACGAAATATTACGTAGAGCAAAGACCGCTGACTTCATCTTTAAGTAAAGAAACACTTGGTTATCTTGTAATGCTTGCAAAAAAAGAAGATTTAAGCTTAATCAATGCTCTTATAGACAGATCTGTGTTTTTAGGATTTTTAATAGCTCTTTTTATAGCAGGTATAATTTCACTTTTCTTTGAAAGAGGGATAATAAGTCCTATAAATAAAGTCAAGAAAAACATCGCCTCTTTTTCTTTTACAGATGATGAAATAATATGGGAAGAAATAAAAACAAAAGATGAACTGTCGGAGATAAATCAAGATTTTCTCAAAATGGTATATAAGCTGAAAGAATACGATAAAAGCCAAAAAGAATTTTTTCAAAACACTTCGCACGAACTCAAAACTCCGCTTATGTCTATTCAGGGTTATGCAGAGGCTATAAAAGACGGTGTAATGGATGAGAGTATGGTGGACGAAGGTCTTGATATAATAATAGACGAAAGTAAAAAACTCAGAGATACGGTTAATTCCATAGTGTATCTGAGCAAAATGGAAAATAGTATGGCAGAAGAAAGAATAGTAAGGATAAATCTTTGGGAGGCTGTAGAGGAAATCACTATCAAGCTTATGCTACTCGCTAAAGAAAACAACATAACCTTTAAAAACGACATAGATCATTATATAGTAGTGAGAACCAGTGAAGATATGTTGGATAAAGTTTTTTCAAATATAATTTCAAATGCTTTAAGATATGCAAAATCTCAAATATCTATAGATTCTTTTGAGAGCGAAACGGGACATATAATAATAAAAATTCAGGACGATGGAAGAGGTTTTGAAAATAACGAGGAACAGCATATATTTGACAGGTTTTATAAAGGGACAGGCGGAAACACCGGACTTGGACTTTCTATCGCAAAGAGCATTGCAGAGATAAACGGCTGGGGTATAAAAGCTTACAATGCTGATGAGGGCGGAGCTGTGGTTGAGATAGTAATACCTCCGTTTATGGATAAGGATATAAACTGAAAAAAATTGATATTTTTTTAATTTTTCTATTGAAGTGTATATTTATTCAGCGTATAATTTAGTTAGTTACAAGATGAACTTGTACAGATTTTAAATATTATTTTAAAGTCGAGCCATGAAGGCTATTGTATTTCATAATACTTTAGTTTTTGTGGTTTTTTTTATTGTTCTTATCAATTTTATCAATTTTTTAGGAGGTTTATCGTGAAGAAAATAGGAATTTTATTATTATGTATTACCGTTTTGGTTACGGGGGTATTGCTTGGAGGTTGCAAGGGCAATCAAGGAGAAACTGAAGATCAGACGCAATCTGAAGAAAAAAGAGAACTTGTACTGGCTTTGGGTTATGAACCTGACGGAGGGTTTGATCCTATAAACGGTTGGGGAAGATACGGCTCTCCTCTTTTTCAAAGCACTCTTTTAAAAAGAGATTCGGATATGAATATAGTAAACGATTTGGCGACAGGTTATGAAGTAAGTGAAGACGGTTTGACTTGGAATATAAATATAAGAGAAGATGCTAAGTTTTCTGACGGTCAGCAGCTGACTTCATCAGATGTTGTTTTCACTTTCGAAAAATTGATGGAATCTTCATCTACTGTGGATTTAACATTTTTGGATTCAGTGAAATCAACAGGGGATTATTCCTTAGAGTTTAAACTTAAACATCCACGCTCTACATTTTTATCAAATCTTATTGCGACAGGAATTGTTCCTAAAAATACGTATTCTTCAGAGTACTATCAAAATCCTATAGGTTCAGGACCTTTGGTTTTGGTTCAGTGGGATAAAGGACAGCAAATAATAGTTAAACCTAATGAGAATTATTATGGGGAAAAAGCAAATTTCGATAAGATAACATTTTTATTTTTAGAAGAAGATGCAGCTTTTGCAGCAGCAAAATCAGGGCAAGTTGATATGGCGGCAGTTGCACCGAGCTACGCATCTCAAAAAATAGACGGAATGAAACTTGTTGAAGTATCAAGCGTTGATAACAGAGGAATAATGTTTCCTACAGTTAAAAGTGGGGGAGTTGATGAAAATTCAAATCCTATAGGAAACGATGTTACATCAGATTTAGCAATTAGAAAGGCTATAAATGTAGCAATAGACAGACAGGCTATGGTTGACGGAGTATTAAACGGTTATGGAACTAAAGCATACACTATTTGCGATAAAATGCCATGGTGGAATGAAGATACTGTAATTGAAGACAACAACATCGATTTAGCTAAAAAAATATTATCTGACGGAGGATGGGCAGATTCCGACAAAGATGGTATTTTAGAAAAAGATAATCTAAAGGCTGAATTCAACCTCGTATATCCTTCAGGAGATCAGTTAAGACAGTCACTGGCTATGGTAGTTGCAGATATGGTAAAGCCTGTTGGAATAAACATATTAGTAGAAGCTAAAACATGGGATGAGATAGAATCTGTACTGCATAAAGATGCTATTTTAATGGGTTGGGGAAGCCATGACCCACTAGAATTGTATAATGTTCACTCAAGTAAGATGAAAGGTGTAGAGTGGTATAACCCGGGCTATTATGAAAATGCAAAAGTGGACGAATATATGGAAAACGCACTTAAAGCAAGAACACAGGAAGAAGCTAACGAATACTGGAAAAAAGCACAATGGGACGGAGAAACCGGATTTAACGGCGATGGGGATATCCCTTGGGTGTGGTTTATAAACAGAAGCCACCTGTATCTTGTAAATGATAAACTGGATATAGGAAAATCGCAAATACAACCGCATGGTCATGGTTGGCCGCTGACAAGTAATATAGAACAGTGGAAATGGATTGATTAACTGAAAGGAAAATATAATGAAGAGTAGTTCAGTTTTAATCTTTATCATCAAAAAATTGATTAGATTTGTAAGCTTGTTATTTGCATTATGTGTGTTATCGTTCATACTTATTTCAAATTCTCCTATAGACCCTGTAAAGGCTTATATCGGAGCTGACTTGATGAATGTCGGTCCCGAACAAAAAGCCAAGATAGAACAATATTGGGGACTTGATAAACCGGCTCATGAGCAATTTTTCTCATGGGCTGGTGCTGTTGCAAGCGGAAATTTAGGAGAGTCGAAAATATATAGAAGACCTGTAATAGAGATAATATCTGAGAGATTTACAGCTTCACTTATGCTCATGGGTACAGCTTGGCTTATTTCAGGGATACTTGGTTTTGTTTTGGGAATAATTTCAGCAATGAAAAAAGGTTCATGGATAGACAAGGTAATTAAGTGGTATTGCTTTATACTTGCCTCTACACCTACATTTTGGCTTGGACTTTTACTTCTCATAGTGTTTGTGGTATGGCTTGGCCTTCTTCCTATAGGGCTTGCGGTACCGGCAGGAGTTTTAAAAGCCGATGTGACACTTGCAGATAAGTTTAAGCATTTTATACTTCCTGCCATTACTCTTAGCATTTTAGGGGTAGCGAATATGGCAATGCACACCAGAACAAAGATGATAGAGGTTTTAAACAGTGATTATGTACTGTTTGCAAAAGCCAGAGGAGAAAGCGAGTGGGAAATAATAAAAAATCACGGCATAAGAAACATTGCACTTCCTGCTATAACAATCCAGTTTGCATATTTCGGAGAGTTGTTTGGAGGTTCTATACTGGCGGAAAGAATTTTTTCATATCCCGGACTAGGATCGACGATAACAGAAGCTGGGTTAAGGGCAGATGTACCTTTGCTTTTAGGAATAGTGTTATTTTCAGCCGTATTTGTATTTAGCGGCAATTTAATTGCAGATATTTTGTACAAGGTTATAGACCCTAGAATGAGGGGAGCAAGTGCATCATGAGTGAATACGCTGTAAGTAGTGTGAATAAGAAAAAGAGAAGGTTTATTGTCAACAGAAGACAATATACCTTTGCAATACTGGGTTTATCTTTGTTTATATTGGTTAGTGTTTTAGTAGCAAGTTACGTGCTTCCGGATTCTAATATTGAAACCAATCTTGGTGCCCAAAATTTAGCTCCGTCATTTAAGAATGTTTTTGGTACGGATTGGCTTGGAAGAGATATGTTAACAAGAACTGTTAAAGGGCTTAGGCTAAGTGTAGCGGTAGGAATGTTGGCTGCGAGTATAAGTGTGGTACTGGCAACTATACTTGGCCTTATAGCCAGTGTTAATGACAAATGTGATTTAGTCGTAAGTTGGTTTATAGATTTATTTCTAGGGATGCCTCACATAGTGTTTTTGATTTTAATATCATTTGCTGTAGGAGGAGGAGCAAAGGGTGTGATAATAGGTGTAGCATTAACTCACTGGCCTACTCTTACAAGAATAGTTCGTGCTGAGATCTTGCAGATAAAGACATCGGACTACGTCAAAATATCAAAACATATGGGAAAAAACAGTTGGTATATAGCGACAAAACATATATTGCCTCATATAGTTCCACAACTTCTGATAGGATATATATTATTGTTTCCTCATGCTATCTTACACGAAGCATCTATTACTTTTCTGGGGTTCGGCTTATCTCCACATAAACCTGCTATAGGGATAATTTTATCGGAATCTATGATGTATCTGTCTACAGGTATGTGGTGGCTTGCATTTTTTCCCGGACTGTCACTTATAATAATCGTAAAGCTTTTCGATACTATAGGTGAAAATCTCAAAATGCTTTATGACCCTAGCAGTGCTCATGAATAAAGGAGAATTTATGGAGTTATTAAAGAGAACTAAAGACGATAAAAATGAAGAAAATAGTTTAGATAGCATTATGAAGGAAAAAGACTCAGAGATGGCTTTGCTTGATGTAAGAGAATTAAGTGTTTCTTTTAATCAGTACATCAAAAATTTAAGACAGATAAAGCTGAATGTGATTCACGATTTAAGCCTTACAGTGAATAAAGGAGAAATCGTAGCTGTAGTAGGCTCAAGCGGTTCAGGCAAGAGTTTGCTTGCTCATGCTATTTTAGGGATACTTCCAAGCAATGCTACTGTGAATGGAGACATAATTTATAAAGGAGAACTCTTGAGTGACAAAAGGAAAAAACAGCTTAGAGGGCAAGAGATAACATTTGTTCCACAGTCTGTAAATTATCTGGATCCTCTTATGAAAGTTGGAAAACAGGCACGAATAGGTATGGATAAAGGAGTTGCAGTTGAAAAGCAGCGAAAACTGTTCGAAAGATACGGATTAAAAGTTAAAGATGAAGAAAAATATCCTTTTGAACTTTCAGGTGGAATGCTCAGAAGAGTTTTAATATCTACCTCAATAAGATCTGAAGCAAATCTGATTATAGCAGATGAGCCTACACCCGGGCTTCATCCCGAGGCACTTCAAGAAACTAAAAATCAAATAAGAGAACTTGCAGATGAGGGAAAGGGAATAATTATGATAACTCACGATGTACAGTCTGCATTTGATATTGCAGATAAAATAGCAGTTTTTTATGCGGGAAGCACTCTTGAAGTAGCGTTGGTTTCAGACTTTGCAGGAGAAGGAGAAAATCTCAGACATCCGTATACAAAAGCATTATGGCAGTCGTTGCCTCAAAACAGTTTTAAGGTTACGCAGGGAAGTCAGCCTATGGCAAACAGATTGCCAAAAGGATGTTTATATTATAACAGATGCAAGAATCCTTGTGATAAAGGAAGAGAAGAACGACCTAAGATGAGAAAACTCAGGGACGGTATGGTGAGGTGTAATAATGCAACTTAAAGCAGAAAACTTGGGTTTTGGATATGAAAAAGATAAATGGATATTTAGAAATAAAGATTTTGAAATAAGATCCGGCGAAGTAGTAGGTATATCGGGATATAGCGGTTGTGGCAAAACTACCTTCGGCAAGGTGCTATGTGGATATCATAAAGCTGTAGAGGGAAGCGTGAACTTGGATTCAAAGCAAATAGACTTTAAAAAATACAACCCTGTACAGATGATATTTCAACATCCTGAAAAATCTGTAAATCCCAGATGGAAGATGAGAAGAATTTTACAAGAGGCATATGTGCCAAGTAGTGATATTTTGGATATGTTAGGAATAGAAACCGATTGGCTTGAAAGATGGCCTATAGAGCTTTCAGGAGGGGAACTTCAGAGATTTTGTGTAGCAAGAGCTTTATCTTACGAAACAAAATTTATAGTCGCAGACGAAATGACAACTATGCTGGACGGAATTACTCAAGTCAAAATTTGGAAATCTCTACTTGCAATTTCTAAGGATAGAAATATAGGGCTTGTAGTTATAAGTCATGAAAAAGCACTTTTAAATAGACTTTGTGACAGGGTAGAGATATTTGAATAGAAAATTGTGTAATTTCTTGTGTTATTTTTTAACAGGTATGGTAAAATGGATTGATAAGCTATCAATTCATTTTGTTTTTATAGGGGGTACACGTGTTATGTATACAATTCTTGTAGTTGACGACACTCTATTTAATAGAAAGCTGATGCTGGAAGTTTTGGAAACGACGATAGATGATGCAAGATATCTTCAAGCTGAAGACGGGCTAGAGGCACTTGAGATTGTGAAAATAAATGAGGTAGACTTGATTATACTGGATTTAATGATGCCGAATATGAATGGTTATGAAGTGCTGAAGGAACTAAAAAAAGACCCGTTGTATGCTGATATCCCCGTAATAGTTAATTCTTCGGTAACTGATATGGAAAGTGTAAAGCAAACTCTTGAAATGGGTGCGGTAGATTATTTTATTAAGCCTCTTACTTTGGAGCAGATGGAAGTAATCGTGCCACTAAAGGTAAATAACACACTTAGATATCACGAGCAAAACAGACAGTTTAAGATACTCAGCAAAAATATACAAAATGAAATGAAGATGGCGGGAATTTTCCAAAAAGCTATGATGTCTATGAATGAGGGTAGATTATATGATGGATTGGACGTATATGTTTATTTTAAGGCCTGCGAACATTTAAGCGGAGACTTTTTTGAGTTAGTTGAAACAGGTGGAAACAGATGGTTTATGATGGCTGACATAAAGGGACATGGAGCAGCGGCAGCTATGCTTTCCTTTATGGTAAGGAAGATATTTAATAAAGCAATAAGAGAGGAAAAGGAACCTAAAGATGCCCTCGAAAAAATAAATAGAGACTATTGTGAGTTGCAGCTTGAAAGTGAGTTAGTATTTTTCTCGGCATTTATAGGCAGGATAAACGGAAATGAACTTACTTATTCAAATGCAGGACAGCCACATCCGGGAATACTTTCCTTAGATGTCAATAAAAGTAAGAGACTTGATTGTAACGGACATTTTGTAGGATTTATAGACGATGCGACTTATGAACAGGAAACAGTTGTTTTAGAAGATGCAGATTGTATATTACTTCACACAGATGGGCTGTATCAAGGGAAACAAACTCCAAATGTAGATATGAATAAAACTTTGGAAAACATCATTGATAGCTACAGTAAAAATCCGTCTGTAAAAGATTTGGTAGATACGGTTTATGGCGAATATATTATGAAAGATGAAGAACTGCAAGATGATATTACTATAGCAGCATTGAAATATAAAAAGGAAACACTATAAACAGATTAAAAGCAACCGGGTTGTTACGGTGATTATGTTATACCTAAAGAGATGATATAGAAATAATTTAATACTGAAATTTATTACTTTGAACACCTGTTTTTTTCAGGTGTTCTTGATTTTTTACAAAATTTTAGTTTCTTGCTTGTAATTGTAATTATCCATACTATGTTTTAAAAAAGTATTGTACAAGATTTTAGTTGTAATTTATATGTTTTTATTTATGTAAAATTTTTATCAATATTGTTATTGTCATCGTTTTTTACATTACAAATTATGGTATAATGTTAAGGTTAAAGATAAATTTGGAGGGTAGTTATGGCAGATATATATGATATTTTAAAAAATATATTAAACGAAGAAGATATATTTACAAAAGAATGTATGAAAGACCATACATCGTTTAAAATCGGAGGTTGTGCGGATTTTTTGACCACGCCTAGAAATATAGAGCAAATTCAAAATCTGATGGTAGAATTAAGGAAAGAAAATATACCTGTGTTTGTTATGGGAAACGGAAGTAATCTTTTGGTAAGTGACAAAGGGATTAGAGGGGTAGTAATTAAATTAGCTAAAAATTTCAGTGAGTTTAGTATTTCGGGAGATGTAGTAACAGCTCAAAGCGGGATACTGTTATCCACTTTATCAAAAACTATATTAGAAAGTTCACTTTCAGGATTTGAATTTGCAAGTGGAATTCCTGGCACTATAGGTGGAGCTGTGACTATGAATGCAGGGGCTTATGATTCTGAAATGAAAAATATAATAGAAGAAGTGGTAGCCATGGATATGGATACAAATATTAAGACTTTCAGTAATCAAGAAATGAATTTCGGTTATAGGAAGAGTATAGTTACTGACGAGAAACTGGTAGTGCTGTCAGTCAAGCTAAAATTAAAAAAAGGAAATAAAGAAGAAATAAAATCAAAGATAGATGATTTCACTGAAAGAAGAACGACTAAGCAACCGCTTAGTGCATATAGTGCAGGCTCTACTTTTAAAAGACCGGAGGGATATTTTGCAGGAAAATTGATTGAAGATGCCGGACTTAAGGGTATAACTATGAGAAATGCGGCTGTTTCAAACTTGCACAGTGGATTTGTTATTAACACAGGAGAGGCAAGTTGCAAAAATGTTTTAGAGCTTATTGAGTTTATAAAGCTTACCGTTTTCTCAAAATTCGGGGTTATGCTTGAAGAAGAGGTGAGGGTGGTAGGTGAACGATAATTTTAAAGTATTTGCTGACTATCATACCCATACTATATACAGCGACGGCAAAGGTACTATAGAGCAGAATGTTCAGTCGGCTATAGAAAAAGGCCTTGAAGTCATAGGGATATCCGATCATGGATATAAACATATGGGTTTCGGGGTCAAGTATGAAAATTTTGAGAAGATGCGTTATGAAGTAGATCTGATGAAAGAAAAATATCCTCAAATAGAGATATTGCTCGGAGTGGAGTGTAATATTCTAGACGATAGAGGAAATATTGATTTGGATGATAAAATAGTAAAGTATTTCGACTATGTGATGGCAGGATATCATTTCGGCTCTATGCCTACTAGCTTACTAAGAGGAATTAGAAATCATTTTAATAATTATTTTAAGCCTCTAAAATCGTTCGAGGTAGACTATAATACAAGAGCACTTGTAAACACTATGAAAAATAATGATATTTTTGTTTTAACTCATCCGGGAGATAAAGGCGATGTAGATATAATAGAGGTAGCAAAAGTCTCTTTGGAAACTAAAACATATATGGAAATAAATTCTCACCACAAAAATTTATCAGTTGAGCAATTAAATCTCATAAAAGATATGGACGTAAAGTATATTTTAGGTTCTGACGCTCATAGTCCACATGATGTGGGGAATTTTTCATCCGCCTTAGAGAGAGTGTTTTTAGCGGGGATAGATATAGACAAGATAGCAAATGTAAGGAGGTATTAGATTATGCACATAGTTATAGTTACGGGTCTGTCAGGTTCAGGGAAAAGCGAGGCTATGAATGTGATGGAAGATATGGGATTTTATTGTGTAGACAATCTTCCGCCGGCTCTGCTTCCTAAGTTTGTGGAGGTATGCTCCTCATCTAAAGGGGTTCTTGATAAAGTGGCATTAGGTATAGATATCAGAGGGTATCAATTTTTTCAGGATTTAAATGAAAGTCTTAGATTTATGGAAAAAAATGAATATAAATTTGACATAATATTTTTAGAGGCTGACGATAACACTTTGGTAAGAAGATATAAAATGACCAGAAGAAAGCACCCTCTGGCACTTGAGGACAATATACTTCAAGGTATCCAAAGCGAACGTGCTATGCTAAAGAATTTAAAAAATAAGTCAGGGTATATTATCAACACTACGAATATGAAACCTAGCGATTTGAAAGATGAAATAAACAATATATTCAAAGAGGGTAAGGAAAAGACAAATTTGATAGTCTCAGTTACTTCATTCGGATTTAAGCATGGAATACCTATAGATGCGGACTTGGTATTTGATGTGAGATTTATGCCGAATCCCTATTATATAGAAGAACTAAAAGAAAAAACAGGCGATGATAAGGAAATCAGAGATTATGTTATGAATTCTGTTCAGAGTTTAGAATTTAAGGAAAAACTCCAAGATATGGTAGAGTTTTTAATTCCGAACTATATCAAAGAGGGCAAGAATCATCTGGTTATTGCGATAGGATGTACGGGAGGCAGGCATCGTTCCGTTACCGTAGCCAATTTGCTTTATGATTTTTTAAAAGAAAAAGGATATAGGGCATTAAAAAAGCATAGAGATTATACTCTGAAATAGGAGAGGTCTGTTATGAAAAAAATAACGGTTATAGGCGGAGGCACGGGACAGGCAAATCTTCTTAGAGGACTTAAAAATTACCATATAGATTTGACAGCAGTCGTCACTATGGCAGATGATGGGGGAAGTTCGGGAAAGCTGAGGCAAGAAATAGGGATGCTACCGCCTGGAGATATAAGAAACTGCATCATAGCCTTGTCAGATATAGAGCCTGCTATGGAAACTTTGATGCAACACAGATTTAGAGAAGGAAGTCTTAAAGGACAGAGTTTTGGGAATTTATTTTTGGCGGCATTGAATGAAATTTACGGAGATTTTGAAATAGCTGTTTCAAAAATATCTGAGATTTTGGCAGTAAGAGGAAAGGTTTTACCTGTGACGTTAGAGGATATCCGACTTGTGGCCAAGCTGAACAACGGAAATCTTGTAAATGGCGAGTCGAATATAGCAGATGAGTGCATACTTCAGTCCAGTGAAATAGACAGGATACTTTTAAATCCATCAAATGCAGAGGCTTTTCCTGAAGTGCTGGAGAGCATCAAAAGTTCTGACATTATAGTTTTAGGGCCCGGAAGTCTATATACCAGTATAATTCCTAATCTTTTAGTTTCTGAAGTTGCTAAGTCTGTGTATGAGACTAAGGCGACTAAGATATATGTGGCAAATATAATGACGGAATACGGAGAAACTACAGGGTATAACATTTACAGGCATATGAAAGCTATACTGGACCACAGCGGGTTACCTGTTATCGACAAGGTAATCATAAATAAAAAAGATATATGCCCAAAGATGTTACAAAAATATTTATACGAGGGGCAAACTCCTTTGTTTTTAGATAAAAAACAGAAAAATCAGATCTTAGAACTGGGTATAGATATAATACTGGAAGATTTGATTACTGTAAAAAACGGACTGTTAATGCATGATAGTGATAAAGTAGCCGGTGTTATTATGAAATATTAAGGTAAAAAAACCTAAGCATTTTTAATTTTTTAAATATATAGTATACTAGTTATAAAGAAATTTATTAGGAAGTGAGAGGGAAGAATGAGAGAAGAGATAAGTTCCGGTGGAGTAGTCATCTTTGGGAACGCCATACTTCTCCTGAAAAAATACAATGGAGATTGGGTTTTACCTAAAGGTAAGGTGGAATCCGGAGAAAAAAGAGATGAGGCAGCTTTAAGAGAGGTGCAGGAAGAAAGCGGTATAAAGGCTGAGATAATAAAATATCTTGGAGAAATCCATTATACATATAAAGAAAATTGGGACGAAGATAAAAGAGTTCATAAGACAGTGTTTTGGTATCTGATGAATTCTAAGAGTATGGACACTGTTCCTCAAAGAGAAGAGGGGTTCATAGATGCTAAGTTCATTCATATAAACAGGGTGCTGGAAACGGCAAAATACGATGATGAAAAGGAAATTATAAAAGTCGCGTTAGAGGAAATAAAAAAAATCATACGATGATTTAGGTGGTTAAGGTGTCATTTTCAATTCAGGTAAAAAACGAACTTTCAAGGATTATTTCAGAAGATAAAAATGTTAGAATAGCTGAACTTGCTGCACTCATTCGTATGAGTGGAAGTTTGCAGCTTATGGGATATAATAAATTGTCATTTAAGGTAGTAACTGAAAATGCAGCTATAGCCAGAAAAGTTTTTTCTTTGCTGAAAATGTGTTTTGATATCTATGTAGAAATACAGGTTAAAAAAAATAAAAATTTGAAAAAAAATAACACATATTTTTTATTTGTATCCTATGAACAAGGTGCAAATGATATATTGACAGAAATAGGTATACTTAAAAAAGATGGAAAGGACTATACTATACAAAGCGACATACCTAAATCCTTTGTTTCAAATGAGAAGTCAAAGCGAGCCTACATCAGAGGAGCGTTTTTAGGTGGAGGTTCTATTTCCGATCCGGAAAAGACATACCATATGGAATTCGTCACTGTAGACGAGGAACTGAGTATATATATAAGGGATTTGCTTAACACCTATGATTTTAATGCTAAGATAGTTCCCAGAAAGAGCACGTATGTAGTGTATATAAAAGAGAGCAGTAATATATCAGATATTTTAAATATAATGGGTGCACATAATGCATTGTTTCAATTGGAAGATGTCAAAATAATGAAACAAATGCGAAACGATGTAAACAGAATAGTGAATTGTGAAACGGCAAACCTTGCAAAAACAGTAAATGCATCTATGAGGCAGATAGAGGCTATAAACTATATCATAAATACTGTAGGGATAGACTACCTTGCGGAAAATCTTCAGGAGATAGCACAGCTTAGAGTAGAGTACGAAGATTTAAGTCTTAAAGAGCTAAGTGAAATGCTTAGTACTCCACTTGGGAAATCAGGCGTAAATCACAGATTGAGAAAAATAGAAACTATTGCAAATGAACTAAAAGAAAGGGGAAGGGAAAATGATAATAAAGGAACTTGTGATAAAAAATGAAATAGGGCTACATGGCAGACCTGCAGCTTTATTGGTTCAAACTACAAATAAATTCTTGTCCGATATAACTATAAAGAAAGCAGGTAAATCTGTAAATGCAAAGTCTATAATGGGAATAATGGCTATAGGTATATCACAGGGAGAAAAAATAGAGGTAACTGCTAACGGTGCAGATGAGGAAAACGCTATCACAGAAATAGAAAAACTTATCAACATAAAATTATTAGAGGCATAAGTGTAATTGAAAGAATGGATAGCTGTATATATAGTGAAAATGAATTTAAATTCCGATATTTTTCGGAATTTAATATATTTTTGTGACAGTTAAAATTTTTTTAAAAAATATAAAACTTGTTGTTGACAAACAATATGTATCTATGTATAATCATTATCATTCTAAGCAATACAAAACAACTGAATCTTATCAAGAGAGGTGGAGGGACTGGCCCTGTGAAACCCGGCAACCAGCTATACGGCATTGGTGCTAATTCCTGTGGTATTTAGTAGATACCTGAAGATAAGAGATAATTGAAATCTTGATTAAAAATCTCTTTCTTGCGAAAGAGATTTTTTTATGCTTGGAACGGATTAGTCGACAAAATCCTAATAAAAAATTTAAAAAATAAGGAGGCTAAAATTGATTGATATTAGAAATTTGTCTAAGATATATAGTAATTCTAAAACACAGATAGTTGCCTTAAATGATATAAATATAAAAATCGACAAAGGACAGATATGCGGAATTGTAGGGCTAAGTGGTGCAGGGAAATCTTCCCTTGTAAGATGTATCAACAGAATCGAAGAGCCTACAGGTGGCGAAATTTATATAGATAAAATAAATATAATGGATTTAAGTCGGAAAGATTTAAGGCAGATTAGAAAAAAGATGGCTATGATTTTTCAAGGGTTTAATTTATTAAACAGCAAGACTGTATATGAAAATATAGCATTCCCGCTGAAGTTAGATAAACTTTCAAAATCTGATATAAACTCAAGAGTGACTGAGTTGTTAAACTGGGTAGAACTTTCAGATAAAGCAACTGCTTATCCATCTCAGCTAAGCGGAGGACAAAAACAAAGGGTGGCTATAGCTAGAGCATTGGCAAACAAACCTGATATTTTGTTATCTGACGAGGCTACTTCAGCACTGGATCCTAAGACTACAAATCAAATTTTAAACTTACTCAAAAGAATTAACAAGGAGATGAATATAACAATTGTGGTCATCACTCATGAGATGGAAGTGGTAAAAAGTATTTGTGACAAGACTGTAGTGCTTGAAAAAGGGAAGGTTGCAGTTCAAGGAAATACAATTGATATTTTTTCAAACAGGGAAAAAAGCAAGTTTGATATTTTTTCTAAGGAAGAAGAAATCGACTACAAAGAAAAGTATAAAGGCGAACTCATAAGACTTAGTTTTGTAGGAGAGAATGCTAAAAATCCAATAGTATCAAATCTGATAAAGGAATTTGACATAGATTTGAACATCATTTCAGGAAACATCGAATATATACAGGAAAAGCCGCTTGGCACTTTGGTAGTTGAGTTAAAAAGGCATGAAAATCTAAGAACAGTTATCGAATATTTGAATAGTAACGACGTTCAAACAGAGGTGTTAATAAGATGATAGAATTATTGTATTTACTCATACCGTCGCTCAACGAAACCCTGTATATGGTATCTGTATCAACGATATTTACTGTAATATTCGGACTTCCGTTAGGGGTGCTACTGGTAATAACAAGGAAAGACAGCATTCTTGAGAATACAACTGTCAATAAAGCATTGTCGCTTATTATAAATATAACAAGGTCTATACCTTTTGTAATTTTGATGATATTTATAATTCCATTCACTAGGATTGTGGCAGGAACTTCGATAGGAACTACTGCCGCCATAGTGCCTTTAGTAGTAGCAGCTATTCCTTTCTTTGCAAGGCTGGTAGAAGGTTCGATTTTAGAAGTAAATCCGGGAGTGATAGAGGCGGGAATATCAATGGGAGCAAGTCCTATGGAGATAGTGTTGAAAATATTGATACCGGAGGCTATGCCGTCAATAGTGCTAAATATAACAGTGACGATTATAAATATCATAGGTTATAGTGCTATGGCAGGTGCAGTGGGAGGTGGAGGACTGGGATATCTTGCGATAGGATATGGATATCATAGATTTCAGACAGATGTGATGTTTGCAACTGTAATAATATTGGTCATATTAGTTCAGTTAATTCAAATTTTAGGAAATAAAATTTCAAATTCGTTATATAGAAAATAGGAGGAAAATAAAATGAGAATAAAAAAATTATTAGTACTGATATCAGCTTTAATTGCTGTAGTGGCATTTGCAGGCTGTAGTGCAGAAAATCAGGCACAAGAAAGTGAAAATAGCGCAGGTGAAAGTGTAGTAATAAAGGTGGGAGCAACCCCTGTTCCTCATGCTGAAATATTGGAAGAAATAAAACCCGTATTAAAAGAGCAAGGAATAGAGCTTGAAATAGTAGAATTTACAGATTATGTTACTCCGAACTTAGCATTAGAAAGCAAGGAAATAGACGCAAACTTTTTTCAACATCTGCCTTATTTAGATACATTTAACAGAGAAAACAACATAAATTTAGTAAGTATAGGGCAGGTTCATGTTGAGCCGCTTGGAGTTTACTCAAAGAAAATAACTTCAATAGAAGATCTTAAAGATGGGGCTCGGATAGCTATACCAAACGATCCTACAAATGAAGGAAGAGCGCTTATTTTACTGGCAAATAACGGACTAATCGAATTAAAAGAAGATGCGGGACTGGAGGCTACTCCAAAAGATATCGTAAATAACCCTAAAAATATAGAATTTAAAGAAGTAGAGGCTGCTCAACTACCCAGAACTTTAGATGATGTGGATGCAAGCGTGATAAATACCAACTACGCTATAGAGGCAGGACTTGATTTAAGTAAAGACGCACTTATTTCGGAGGGGAAGGAATCTCCATATGCAAATATTTTAGTAGTAAGATCTGAAGATGAAAAAAATGAAAATCTGATAAAATTATTAAATGCCCTTCAAAGTGAAGAAGTCAAAACCTTCATAGAAACCAAGTACAATGGAGCAGTAGTTCCGGCATTTTAATAAATAAACAAAAATACACCGTCTTTTATGCTACAATATACTTTAGAAAAAATCTAAATATAGTAGTTTTGGACGGTGTTTATTATGGAAAAAAAATTTGTACATCTTCATCTTCATACTCAGTATAGTCTGCTGGATGGATTTGCTAAAATTGATAAATTGATACAACGAGCTAAAGATTATTCTATGGATGCTGTAGCTATAACAGATCATGGGGTTATGTTTGGCGTTATTGATTTTTATAAAAAAGCTAAGGCAAATGGAATAAAACCTGTAATAGGTTGTGAGGTATATACAGCGGCAAGAAGCTATAAAGATAAAGATGCAGCAGACAAAAGATCAGGACATCTGGTTCTTCTTGCGGAAAATAATCAGGGATATAGAAATCTTATAAAGCTGGTTTCGATGGGATTCGTAGACGGTTTTTACTATAAGCCCAGAATAGATTATGAGATATTAAAAGAACATTCTAAGGGTTTAATCGGACTTTCGGCTTGTCTGGCAGGAGAAGTCCAGCAAAAACTTATAAATGGGCAGTATAAAGAGGCAAAAGAACTGGCACTTATGCTAAAGGATATATTCGGAGAGAATAATTTTTTTCTGGAACTTCAAGATCATGGGATAAAAGAGCAAAAGAAAGTAAACATTTTTCTAAGAAAGTTGTCAGAAGACACAGGGATACCTCTGGTAGTGACAAATGACGTCCATTATGTAGACAAGGATGATGCCAAGACCCACGATATCTTGCTTTGTATTCAGACAGGGAAAACTTTGGCAGACGAACACAAAATGGAGTTTGAGACAGATGAATTTTATTTTAAATCTCAGTCTGAGATGTACGAACTTTTTCCTGACGATACTCAGGCACTTGTAAACACTTGGGAGATAGCAAACAGGTGTAATGTAGACTTTGATTTTAATACAGTCCATCTGCCTAAATATACAGTTCCGGAAGATAAAATGCCTGCAGAGTATCTAAAGGAACTTTGCCAGAGCGGTATGGAAAAAAGATATAAAACTATAGATACAAAACTTCAGGAAAGATTGGATTTTGAGCTTAAAGTAATAGAAGATATGGGTTATGTAGAGTATTTTCTAATAGTGTGGGATTTTATAGATTTTTCCAAGAAAAATAACATTATGGTAGGACCCGGAAGAGGTTCTGCTGCAGGCTCTATTGTAGCATATAGTTTAGGAATCACAGATATAGATCCGATAAAATATGGTTTACTTTTCGAACGGTTTTTAAATCCTGAGAGGATTTCTATGCCTGATATAGACATAGATTTTTGCTATGAAAAAAGAGAGCAAGTAATCGACTATGTAAGAGAAAAGTATGGAAATGATCACGTATCTCAAATTATAACTTTCGGAACACTCGGAGCACGGTCATCTATACGAGATGTAGGCAGGGTTATGGGAATGAGTTACAGTGATGTTGACAGGGTTGCAAAGGAAATACCTTTTGCACTGAATATGACTATAGAAAAAGCACTTGATCTAAATCCGAATCTGAGAAAAATTTATGAAGAAGATGAAACAGCAAGGGAACTTATAGATGTATCCAGAAATGTAGAAGGGCTCCCACGACACGCATCTACCCATGCGGCAGGGGTAGTTATATCAAAAGAACCTGTAGACCACTATGTTCCTTTATATACGCAAGATAACTCGGTTACTACTCAGTTTCCTATGACCACATTAGAAGAACTGGGTCTTTTAAAAATGGATTTTCTCGGTCTTAGGACCCTTACAGTTATTCAAAAAGCTATGGATATAATTTTTAAAACAAAGAATATCAAGGTGGATTTTTCAAGTAGCGACTATGACGATAAGGCAGTTTACGAACTTTTATCATCAGGGGATACACTAGGAGTGTTTCAACTGGAAAGCAGCGGTATGAGACAGTTTATGAAAGAACTAAAACCTGAAACCTTTGAGGATATAGTGGCAGGAATTTCCCTATACAGACCGGGACCTATGGACTCTATTCCCCTGTATATAAAAAATAAAAACAATCCCAATTCTATAACCTATGACCATGAGTCTATACGTCCTATACTTGAGGTAACCAGAGGGATATTAGTATATCAAG
Source organism: Acetoanaerobium sp. (assembly GCA_041831635.1). Lineage (GTDB taxonomy): Bacteria > Bacillota > Clostridia > Peptostreptococcales > Filifactoraceae > Acetoanaerobium. The sequence continues at coordinate 27,477 of JBHASY010000097.1, forward strand.
AGCAGGTTATGCAGGTAGTTAGGGATCTGGCAGGGTATTCATATGGCAGGTCAGATTTAGTTAGAAGAGCTATGAGTAAGAAAAAAATGGATGTAATGGAAGAAGAAAGACGTAATTTCGTATATGGAAAAGAAGATGAAAATGGGAATATAGAAGTTAACGGTTGTGTAAGAAACGGGATTCCTGAAAAAATCGCAAATAAAATATTTGACGATATGACAGACTTTGCAAACTATGCTTTCAACAAATCACACGCAGCTGCCTATGCAGTACTTGCTTACGAAACAGCCTATTTAAAAACATGCTATCCTGTAGAATTTATGGCGGCACTAATGACAAGTGTTATGGGGAACATAGACAAGGTAGTAGAGTATATAAGAGAATGTGAAAGGCTGAAGATAGAGGTGTTAAAGCCTGATGTAAACAAAAGTTTTGCAGAATTTGAAGTGGAAGATGACAACATAAGGTATAGCCTATGTGCAGTGAAAAGCGTAGGATTTAATTTTGTGGAAAATATGGTAGCTGAAAGAGAAAAAAATGGAGAATATACTGATTTTGAGGATTTTGCAAAAAGACTTGATAAAAAAGATATCAATAAAAGAGTAATAGAAAGTCTTACAAAATCCGGAGCGTTTGATGAACTTATACCAAATAGAGCAAGTCTTATCGCAGGATATGAGAAAATCCTCTCCGGCATCGCTACTTCAAAGAAAAATAATATAGAAGGACAGATTTCTCTTTTTGATATGGAATTTGAAGATGAAATAAAATCTAATATAATAGAAATTTCCGAGTTTAGCGACAAAGAAAAATTGCAGATGGAAAAAGAGGTTCTGGGACTTTACCTTAGCGGACACCCACTAGACGAGTACAAAGACATCCTATCTAAAATTACCACGACAACGACTGCAACTCTAAGAGAAATGAAAGAAAACTACATCGAAAATCAATATAAAGACAATATGAGTTTAAAAATCGGAGGAACAATAAATAAAAAAAGTATAAAATATACTAAAAATAAAGATATGATGGCTTTTTTGACACTTGAGGATATCTATGGAACAGTAGAGATAATAGTATTTCCTAAAATATTTCTTAAGGAATCAGCGTTATTGCAAGAAGACAGTGCAATAATTGTAACCGGGAGACTATCTCTAAAAGAAGATGAAGAACCGAAAATAATTGCAGAAAAAATTGAATCCCTTCCAAATAAAATGGATAAATCTTTGTATTTAAGGGTAGATAATATTGAAGATAAGGAATTGATAAAAGAAATAAAGAAAGTTATAAATCAATATCCGGGCTACACCTATGTTTATTATTTTGACGGGAAATCGAAAAAAGTATTTGCACCTCAAAAAATAGAAACGGTGGAGCTGTGTGAGGAATTGCTTGAAGAACTCGTTGATATAATAGGAGAAGAAAATGTCAGAGTAAACTAGTAACGAAATTTTTGTCTTAATAATTGATTAAATGAAGATGTGTAAAAATGTTTATAAATTTGGAGGGATAGGGCAATGAAGCGAATTGCGGTGTTAACTAGTGGAGGAGATGCTCCCGGAATGAATGCAGCCATCAGGGCTGTAGTAAGATATGCGATTTATCACGGCGTTCAGGTGTATGGGGTTCAAAGAGGTTATAAAGGTCTTATGGAGGGAGAACTTCAAGAAATGGTAATTTCGTCTGTAGGAGATATAATCCACAGAGGTGGGACTATACTTCGCTCAGCCAGATCAAAGGAATTTATGGAAAAAGAGGGTCAAAGAAAAGCACTTAATGTGCTCGATGTATTTAAAATAGATGGGTTAGTAGTAATAGGCGGAGATGGTTCATTTATGGGAGCAAAGGCACTTAGTGAACTTGGGTTTCCTGCAATAGGAGTACCCGGAACTATTGATAACGATTTAGTGTATACAGATTTTACCATAGGTTTTGATACCGCTGTAAATACTGCACTGGATGCGATAAGTAAACTTAGAGATACTACCTCTTCTCATGAAAGAGTAAGTATAATAGAAGTTATGGGTAGAAACTGTGGAGATATAGCTGTATATGCCGGACTTGCAGGTGGAGCAGAGGCGATATTAGTTCCGGAAATTCCATATGATTTAGATGAAATATGTAAAAAACTCATACTTTCAAATACCAGAGGAAAGACCCAAAGTATAATTTTAGTTGCTGAAGGCGTAGGATCAGCTACTGAAATAGGTCACGTAATACAAGAAAGGACGGGACTGGAAGCCAGGGCTACTATCTTAGGTCATATTCAAAGGGGAGGAACTCCTTCAGCTACAGATAGATTGTTGGGAAGTAGGCTGGGAGGTGCTGCAGTTCAGCTCTTAATAGATGGAAAATCTTCCAGAGTTGTAGGAATAAAAAATAACGACATAATAGATTTCGATATACACGAGGCGCTAAGTATGAAAAGACAATTTAATATGGATATGTACAATCTGGCTCAGATACTTTCTATATAGAAAAAAGGAGAGGTAATATGTTTAATAAAAAAACGAAAATAGTATGTACCATAGGACCTGCAAGTGAAAGTATAGATATACTTAAGGAACTTATAAAAAGCGGACTGAATGTATGTAGACTTAATTTTTCACACGGAACTTATGAAGAGCATGGTAAAAGAATAGATAGTATAAAAATAGCTAGGGAAGAAATGAAGTTACCTATAGCAATACTTCTGGATACTAAAGGACCGGAAATCAGAACAGGAAAGTTTTCATCTCCGGAAGTCAGCTTAGTAGAGGGACAAAAATTCACTATCACCATGGAAGATGTAGTCGGAGATGAGACTAAATGCACAGTCTCATATAAAGAGTTGGTAAATGATGTAAAAGTAGGAAATCAAATACTCATAGATGATGGCTTAGTAGCTCTTCAAGTAGAAGAAATCAAAGGGAAAGAGATAATATGTACAGTACAAAATGCAGGGATAGTCAAGGATAATAAAGGCATAAATGTGCCAAACGTAAAAATCAACCTTCCTGCTATAACTGAAAAAGACAAAAAAGATATAGAATTTGGTATAGAGAAAGGAATAGACTTTATTGCAGGATCATTTATACGTAAGGCGGCAGATGTACTTGCTATAAGAGAGATACTGGAAGAAAATAATGCTACCAACATACAGATTATTTCAAAAATAGAAAATCAAGAGGGAGTAGACAACATCGACGAAATACTTGAAGTATCCGACGGGCTTATGGTCGCAAGGGGAGATTTAGGAGTAGAAATTCCAACAGAAGATATCCCTATAGTTCAAAAAGAACTTATAAAAAAATGTAATATACTTGGCAAACCCGTAATAACTGCTACACAGATGTTAGATTCTATGATAAGAAATCCAAGACCTACCAGAGCGGAAGTTACTGACGTTGCAAATGCGATATTTGACGGCACTGATGCAATTATGCTTTCAGGAGAAACAGCCGCCGGAAAGTACCCTGTTGAGTCGGTTAAAACTATGGCATCTATAGCTATGAGAGCAGAGCAAACAATAGACTACGAAGAACTGCTAAAAACCAAGGTTAAACTACGCCATCTAAATATTACCAACGCTATAAGCCATGCAAGTTGCACTACGGCTATAGATTTAAAAGCAAGTGCTATAATAACAGCTACAGCTTCAGGTTACACCACCAGAATGGTATCTAGTTACAGACCGTATGCACCAATAATCGCTGCTACAGACTCGGAAATGGTTATGAGACAAATGGGATTGGTATGGGGAGTATATCCTCTGCTTACTGAAAAAGGAGTGTCTACCGACGATGTGTTTGAAAAATCAGTTCAGAGGGCGTTAGATATGGATTATATTTCATCAGGAGATTTAGTTGTAATAACTGCCGGCGTTCCCGTAGGTAAAGCCGGAACTACGAATCTTATCAATGTTCATATAGCGTCAGAGGTAATCATCAGAGGAATAGGAGTAGGAACTACCAGTATTTCAGGTAGAGCAAGACTTGTTACTGATGTAGACACTGAAATAGAAAAAGGCGATATCATAGTAGTAACAAGTACAGATAAAGATATGATGGATATAATAACAAAGGCATCTGCCATAGTTACAGAAGAGGGAGGACTTACCAGTCACGCTGCTGTAGTAGGTGTAAGTCTGGGTATACCTGTAATACTGTCTGCTACAAATGCGTTAAAACTCATAGAAGAAAATGAAACCATAACTATAGACGCTCAAAGTGGACTTATATATAGAGGCGAGGTTAAAATGCTGTAATAAAATTTTAATCATAAAAGGAAAAAATTTTTAACTTATGAAAATGTCATAAGGTTGAAGAATTTTAAATATTTGATTATGATCATATTTAGTATTATCAAAAAAAATTATTTGATTAGAATTTATAAAAGTATTATAATAGGCAATATACTATGTTTTATTTAATAGTATATGTAATATCAAATCAAAAGGAGGAATGAAAATGGCAGAAAACACAAGGGGTAGTTGGGGGTCTAAGATCGGCCTTATTCTTGCCATGGCAGGGAATGCCGTAGGATTAGGAAATTTTTGGAGATTTCCATATCAGGCGGCAAGTAATGGTGGAGGAGCATTTATGCTTCCATACTTTACAGCACTACTTATACTGGGACTTCCACTAATGCTTAGTGAATGGAATCTAGGTAGGTACGGTGGTAAATATGGACATGGAACACTTGGACCTATGGTTTACCTACAAGCAAGAGAAGGAGCAAAACCAAAAACAGCACTTATTCTTGGAGCAGTTGCAGGAGGGCTTGCATTTGCAGTTACATTACTTGTTAACTCATACTACAACCATCTTATAGGATGGACGCTGGGTTATGCAGTATCATCTTTTACAGGTGCATACATGGATCAAAGCCAGTCTACGGCAGATTTCTTTGTTGCGTACATACAAAACCCTAAAATGGTATTTACTTTCTGGATAATTGCACTTGCGGGACTATCATTTGCGGTTATGCGTGGAGTAGAAAAAGGGATAGAAGCTTGGGCTAAGGTAATGATGCCTGTGCTTTACGTGTTTGGTATTACCCTAGCTATCAGATCTCTTACTATGGGGTCTCCGGTTAACCCTGAATGGAGTTCATTAAAAGGTCTTAACTTTATTTGGAATCCGGATTTTAGTACACTTACTTGGAGATCGGCTCTTGCAGCGGCAGGACAAATCTTCTTCACATTGTCAATCGGTATGGGTATCATCTGTAATTACGCTTCATACCTAAAACCGGATGATGACGTTGTAGTTTCATCTATAGCGACCATTTCATTAAATGAGTTTGCAGAAATAGTTCTTGGTGGATCTATAGTTATCCCTATAGCTTATGCTTTCTTGGGACCGGATGGTATAGGAGCAGGAGTTGGACTTTCATTTATAGCACTTCCTAACGTATTTAGAACTATGGCAGGAGGACAGTTCTTTGGAGGACTTTGGTTCTTACTGTTATTCTTCGCAGGATTTACATCAGCTATAGCGATGTATAACTACTTAACAGCACTAGTAGAAGAAGACTTGGGTATTCCAAGAAAAGTTGCTGCATGGATGATATTTGTAGCGTATATCATAGTTGGACTACCTGTTGGTCTTGAGCAAATCATCAACAAAACTGCCGACCTGGCATACTTCACAGAAGTAGATAACTGGGTAGGTTCATACCTTCTTCTAGTTCTTGGTCTGATAGAAATCATCGTAGTTGCTTATCTTATGGGAGAAAAATCTCTCACAGAAATCAACAGAGGTGGAATCTGGCAAATGCCGAATTGGTTCTATACTGTTTTTATGAAGACTCTTACTCCGGCAGCTTTAATTATAGTTTTAGTATTCTCTACACTTGACTACATCAAGGCCGGATACTTTAAATTTGTTCCTAGTTTTGTAGCAGAAGCTCCACAACTTGTTCCTTGGGTTAATGCTGCAAGGGTAGTTATTTTACTTGTTTTCTTGACAGGAGCATATCAATCATATAGATCAATCAGTACCAAGTATGCTAAAGAAATACAAGAAAACGTAGTAAGTATTAGAGTAGATTAGGAGGCGGATTACATGACAGGTTCAGCTTTAGGATTTTTAGTAGTAACTTGGGCTATAGTGTTTACTGTTGCTGGAATTAGCCTTAAAGCAATATTAGATGCTGAAAAAAACAAAAAATAATAATTTAGATTGTTGATTTTTCAAAGGCTTTCGCATTGTGCGAAGGCCTTTGTTATTTTATCGGATAATGATAAAATTTATTTGTATTTAAAAGATATAATATAATAGTAAACAACTGTTTTATATGATATTATAGAAGTTGAAATAAATTTATGTAAGGGGGAGTTTTGTGAATACGCAAAACATAGTAACTGTAATTGAAACACTTCAGAATAGAATTCAAAAATATCCTCAATTAGGCAATAAAAAAGATAAATTCTATAATCTGTTACAAAATATTAAAAACGAGTATAAAAAGCAAGATGTACCGGATGATTTACTGGAAGTATATAATTCTTTAGTTAAAAAAGGAAAAGAGCTTAATAATAAATTTTCTTCTACTGCAAACGCAAAAGAAATTAGTAATCAAGTTGAGTATTATATCAGATATCTTAATGCAGCACTTGGAGATTTGAGAAACGAAGTAGGTAGGGTAGTTGTATATCAGAGGTGGTTTTTATTTACATCTATTTTGTTTTTGATGTTATCTCCACAATGGTTCGGCTTTGTGCTTCCTGCACTTTTCTTTGTTCCTATTTTCTTAGGCTCCAGAGGACTAAAGGTAAGGAGTGTAAATGGATTTTATATGAGTCTTTCAGTTTCTCCTATTGGATTTATGACAGGAGTAGTATGGGCAAAAAACGGACTGTATGTAATAGGAAATATGGCTACAGCTGTGGCTGCAAATATGGCACAGACAGGAAGAAGCGAAGGCTTTGCTACAGTACTTACTGTAGTACCTCCTATTCTTGGGGTGGTGCTTATAATTAGTAGCATAATGATGTCATATAAGGGTTATAAGGCGAGACACCTTTTTGTTTAAGAGTATTTTGGTATGCAAATAAAAAATACGTTTAAAATGAAGTGATGATGACTATATTTTTAATAAACGAAGTGTGATGTAAAATTAAAAATCACTAAGTCTTTATAAGATACACTGGAGTTAAAGCCGAGAGCATTGCTTTCGGCTTTGTGTTTGCAAGCTGCAAAAATTAAAGAAAAAGAGATACATCACTGAATTAGATCTATGTAGATAAATATTTGCATTTGAATTATTATAAAAATATAAATAAAATCACAAAAAGAAACTAGGATGTTTGTCAGTAGAAATGAGGAAAAGCTATGTTGAGACTTGGAAAAGAATATGAAATTGAAATAGTAGATTTGGGGCATTCCGGAGAGGGAATAGGGAAGGTGGACGGATTTACCGTTTTTGTAGATGGAGGACTTACAGGAGATGTAGTTCTCGGTAAAATAACAAAATCAAAAAAGAACTATGCTGTTGCCGACTTAAAAAAAATATTATTCGCCTCTAAGGATAGGGTAAACGCTAAATGCCCTGTTGCACATAGCTGTGGTGGCTGCCAGGTGATGCAGCTCAACTATAATAAACAGCTTGAGATAAAAAAAGAAATAGTAATCCAAAACCTGAGTCGTATAGGAAAAGTAGAAAAACCAAATGTTATGGATACTATAGGAATGGATAATCCATACAATTATAGAAATAAAGCTCAATTTCCTGTAGGAATAGATAAAAAAGGGAAACCTGTTATGGGTTTTTTCAAAAAAATGTCTCATGAAATCATACCTGTAAATACTTGCTATGTTCAAAACTCAGTCAATGATTTGATATTAAATATAGTAAGACAGTACATAGAAAAATATAAAATTTCCGTATATGATGAAAAAACGCATAAAGGAAACCTAAGACATATAGTAAGCAAAATAGGCTTTTATACACACGAAATAATGATAATATTAGTAACTAAAGACAGTAAACTTCCTAAAATAGATTTCTTAATAGAAATGCTGGAAGATAAACTTTCCGGATTTAGAACTTTAGTTCAAAACATAAATCCGAATAAAACAAATGTCATTTTGGGAAAAGAAAATAAAGTATTATATGGGGATGGGATAATAGAAGATACGATTGAGGATTTGGTGTTTGAGATATCGCCATTGTCATTTTATCAAGTAAACCCTATACAAACTCAAGTTCTTTACAATAAAGCTCTAGAATTGGCAGATATATCAAATAAAGACGTAGTTTATGATATCTACTGCGGTATAGGAACAATATCGTTGTTCCTGGCAAAAAAAGCTAAGCACGTGTACGGAATAGAAATAGTAGAAGAAGCTATAAAAAATGCAAGGAAAAATGCTGAAAAAAACAATATAGAAAATGTCAGTTTTTATGCCGGAAAAGCAGAAGAAGTACTACCTGATTTGTATAGAAATGCGATAAAAGCTGATGTAGTAGTAGTCGATCCACCTAGAAAAGGCTGTGAAGAAAAAGTAATAGATACGATAGCCGATATGAAGCCGAAAAAGATAGTATATATCTCGTGTAATCCGTCTACACTTGCAAGAGATGTGCACAGACTTTCAAAACTAGGGTATGAGATGGAAGTGGCGTATCCTGTGGATTTATTTAGTCATACCGTTCATGTCGAGTGCATAGCGTTGATACAAAGAGTGAAATCGTGAAAATCCTGCATTTTAAGCAGTTTTACAAGCATTTTGTCTTTGTGGAAGATGGCGAAGGTGGACGAAAAAAACTCCTTAACTTACTGCCTTTCTGACATTCTTGCTTAGCATAGGAACAGCCATTCTATATTTACTTATGCTGATGTGTGTATTTGTTGCCATAGGTTCGTTCTTTATATTGTACAATACAAAAGCAGCAATAGAAGCACTCATTATCGAATTTCTACTAAGTCCTTACGGAATACCAATGATTGGAGCGACCGTGATAGCTTTTATTGAATTAGTAAATGAGAAGATAAAAGCTGTGTAGAAAAATTTGAAGTTATGGAGCCAACTCAAAAATAAGAGAGGGGGAAATATGGAAATAAATACTGAAAACAGGTCAAAAGGACTACAAAGCATTTTGGATAAAATAACTGATAACAAAACTATTTTTGGTACTTCTTTTGCCATTAAAAAAGATGCGTTTGTTTGGCAAGGGGCAACAGGAAATTTAGCTGAGCAGATGCCCTATTTCATTGCTAGTACGACTAAATTATTTACCACAGCTATTATTTTAAAGCTAAGGGAAGAGAATAAACTCAATTTGGATGATAAAATCAGTAAATTTCTTGATAAATCCATTGTAGAAGATTTGCATATTTACAAGGGAAAAGATTATTCTTATACACTAACTATCAAGAATTTACTTGCACATACATCAGGGTTTCCTGACTATTTCCAAGGCAAGGAAGCCTCTCGAAAAAGTTTAGAAGATGAACTCAAAATGGGCAATGACCAATATTGGAGTTTTGAACAGGCGATTGAAAAATCCAAAAAAATGACACCGCTTTTTGCTCCCAATACCAAAGGAAAAGCCCATTATTCAGATACTAATTTTTAGCTTTTGGGAAAAATCATTGAACAAATCACCAAAAAATCCTATACAGAAAATTGCCAAGAGTTTATTATTAAACCTTTGGGATTAAGGCAAACTTACTTATATCAAGATGCAACAGATACAACACCCCAAACGTTTTTTTACAAAAGCCATCAGATACATATCCCCAAAGCAATGACCTCTTTCGGGTCGGATGGCGGTGAGGTATCCACATCAGCGGATATGCTTGTATTTATTGAAGCGTTCTGCAAAGGCAAGTTATTTCCCAAAGACTATCTTGATGAATTGCAGGTATGGAACAAATTGTTTTTACCTGTATCTTCAGGCATTGGTATTTGGCTTGTAAAACTGCCGTGGTTTTTTGACCCAATGAACCACACTCCTTATTTTATAGGATACGCAGGGCTTTCAGGGGCAGTGGCTTTTCATTGCCCGGAAGATAACATTTTTATAGCAGGAACCATTAATCAAGTTGCACGCCCTGACCTTGCTTTTAAAACAATGATAAACCTTGCAAAACAACTGATAAAATCATAATCTTGTCTTCTTTTTTTGATTTATGAAGCGATTTTTGTGAGTCATAGCAAAAAAATAAGGAGTCCCTTCCTGTTTTTCTGCCCATAGGGCCATTTTCTCGAGATTCATGGTAGCATAAGCAAGCAAAGCTTTCATTTGCATTTTTGTATATAGAAAACCACGCGATGGTCGCGCGGTTCAAAAAAGCTTAAGCGGTGAAGAAAACCTCCTAATGTGCTAAACTGTATCAAAGCCTGCCAGCTAATGAAAAACAGAATAGATTAGGAGGAACACTAAAATGTCTCAACAAAATAATGTCAATAACAGTTTAGCACACACCAAATGGACTTGAGATATAATAGGGATACAAAGAAAAAACCTTGATAACAAGGGGCTTTCTGCACTGTATCCCTATTTTTTTATCCCCCTCAATAGTAAAAAAAGTAAAACTCAAACCAAGGAAGGAGAGAATTTATGGCAGAAATTATCACCATAGCCAATCGAAAAGGCGGAGTCGGAAAAACAACCACAACATTAAACCTTGCTTATTCATTAAAAGAACTTTGTAAAAAAATATTAGTCATTGATCTTGATCCGCAAGCCAATCTCACAAGATGTTTTGGGATAGAAAATACAAACGAACTTGCAGACACCATAGGACACCTGTTAAGGGAAGAATTAGAGGAAGAGGAAAACTATTCGGCAAAAGAATATATCTTGTCCTATGATGGAATAGACTTTATCCCCTCAAACATTTATCTATCCGTTACAGAAACGCAGATGAAATCGGAAACCGGAAGTGAAAGAATTCTATCAAGCATCCTTGAGCCTATGTGTGAGCAGTATGATTACATCCTTATTGACACATCTCCATCGCTTAACATCTTGACCATCAATGCCCTTTGTGGATCGGACAGTGTGCTTATCACAGCAGATACACAGCTGTTTGCGATCGTCGGAATCAGTGAACTTTTAAAAACCATTCAAAAAATTAAAAAGAGAGTCAACGAAAGTCTAAAGGTAAAAGGTATTTTGCTTACCATGTGTGATAACAGGACAAATCTTTCAAAACTCCTTGCTCAGCAGGTGAAAGAAATATATCAAGGAAAGGTAGAGGTATTTCAAACTAAAATCCCCAAAACGGTAAAGGTCGGAGAAGCCATATACAGCGGTCAAAGTATCAAAAAATACGCAAAAGGCAGTAGTGTAGATATTGCTTATGACAATCTGGCAAAGGAGATCTGCTATGAGTAAAAAACTTGTGAAAAGAGAAATCCCCGATGCTGTAGATTTTTTACTTGACGATACAGGTGTCTTGGAACAGAGTGATATACAGAATATAGAACTTGAATTGCTTGTAAATCATCACGATCATCAGTTTGCCTTATATACAGGTAAGAGATTAGACGATATGGTAGAAAGTGTCAAAGAGAATGGGATACTTAATCCAATAATCGTTCTAAAAAAGAAGATGGAGCTTATGAAATCCTCTCCGGACATAACAGAGTGAATGCAGCCAGACTTGCGGATCTGAAAACCGTTCAGTGCATCGTCAAAGAAAATCTTTCGGAAGAAGAAGCCTATACCTATGTAATTGAAACCAACCTTATACAGCGTTCTTTCTCCGATTTGTTGCCAACAGAAAAAGCTCTTGTCCTTAAAATGCGATATGAAAAAATAGCAAGTCAAGGAAAGAGGAATGATTTACAAAAAGAGATAAATAATTTAGATCAGGGTATTACAGAAAAGGAAAGCAAAGCGGAAGATAAAACAGACAGCAGAAAAACACTCGGAAAAGAATATCATCTTTCCGGAGCCTCTATTGCAAGATATCTTAGAGTAAATGAATTGTCCAAGTCTTGGAAACAAGAGATTGATAACGAAAAAATAGGACTGACGATGGCAGTGGAGCTATCCTATTTCCCAAAAGAGATACAGGAATATTTGTATCAGAAGTGTGAAGAATTGGAACTGAGCTTAAAACCAAGCGATGCCAAATCACTCCATTTGATGAACAGACAAAAAGAGCTGAATCAAGAGATGGTTACACATATTTGTTGAACCTGAAAAAACCGAAGATAAAAGAGTATCAAAATATCAAGTTATCTCAGAGCATTTATCAAAAATTCTTTCAAGATAAAGCGAAAGAAGAAGCAGAGGAGATTATAGAAAAAGCACTGAAAATGTATTTTAAAGAGTATACCGGTCAGTAAAAAGACAAAATCATAAATTTACGGTATAATATAAGATACTAAATAAGTGAAAAAAAACTGTTTAACAGGATACTATATAAAAGAAGCAGGTGTCAAAATGGACGAAATAAAATTGTATGAAAATAAAGAGATACGCTCCGTTTGGGATGAAGAAAAAGAAGAATGGTATTTTTCAGTAGTAGATGTAGTTGGAGTCTTGTCAGAAAGTAAAAATCCAACAGATTATCTCAAAAAGATGAGAAAACGTGATGAACAGTTGGCCTTCTACATAGGGACAAATTGTCCCCAAGTAGAAATGAAATCATCAAGTGGCAAAAAAAGAAAAATATTAGCAGGAAATATGAAAGATATTTTCCGCATTATTCAGTCCATTCCATCTCCAAAAGCAGAGCCGTTTAAATTATGGCTTGCGGAAGTGGGAAAAGAACGAATAGATGAAATTATAGATCCGGAACTGACGATTGACAGAGCCTTGGAAACCTATCTGAAGAAAGGGTACAGCCGTGAATGGATTAACCAACGCTTACAAGCCATTCAAGTAAGAAAAGAACTAACCGATGCTTGGGATGACCATGGTATTGAAAAAGGAGTCGAATATGCGATCCTTACCGATGAAATCACCAAAGCATGGTCAGGAATGACCAGCAAAGGATACAAAAATCTGAAGGGTTTGAAAAAAGAAAACCTAAGAGATAATATGACTACCCTTGAAATTGTTCTGAATATGCTTGCAGAAGCTACCACAACAGAGCTGACTAAAACGACCAATCCACAGGGTTTGGAAGAAAACAAGAAGGTTGCAAAAAGAGGAGGCAGTATAGCGGGTAACGCAAGAAAGGAAATCGAGAAAGAAACCGGGAAACCTGTCATTACCTCAAAAAATGCAGTGGATTTATCAAGGCTGATTGAAGATGTGGTAAAAGAGCCTCTCGATAAAAAACGAAATAAAAAAGACGATACCGATAATGAAACATAGATAAAAATAAAATATAAAATATAAAATATAAAGGATTCATTTATCAAGAGATAGCAAAGAAAAACAGCTATCTCTTTTTTGATACTTAAAACATAGGAGGAGGTAGAGAGTATGAGCATAAAATTCAACTACTATTATGGAAAAGAAGCGGAAGCATTTTCTTTTTTTCGTATTCCCAAACTGTTATTTACAGATAAAAATTTTAGCACCCTTAGCAGTGATGCTAAAGTGCTTTATGGAATACTTCTCGACCGTATGAGCCTGTCTATGAAAAATGGCTGGATTGATGAAGAAAACAAGGTATATATCATCTTTACGATTGAAGAAATTGCACAAATACTACATTGCGGTATGCAAAAAGCAACGAAAACACTTAAAGAATTAGATACTGAAACAGGGATAGGACTTGTGGAGAAGAAAAGATTAGATCTTGGAAAGCCTAATGTTCTATATGTCAAAAATTTTGCAATTCAATCTCCTGATGAAGAAAACACCACAAAAAAAGATGATTTTACAGTAGAAAAAGAAATCATCAATCAAGAATTATGTAAATCACAATTTTTTGTAAAAGTGGGTATGTGTGCCGATATTGCCTTACACGATAAAAATGACGGAAACCCATATGCCCATATCTTACTTACTATGCGACCGTTAAACGAAGATAAAACATAGGGAGCAAAATCAAAAAAAGAATATGTCCTTGATGAAGATGGAGAGAAAGTAAAACTTAAAAATGGTAATTACAAAACCCAAAAAATCAATACAACCGATTGGAACGAGCAAGACAAAGCGAAGCATTGGCGAAAAGCATGGGCAGATATTACAAACAAATATCTTGAAGAAAACAGCATACAGGAAAAAGTAGACCATCGCTCATACCAAAGACAAGGAGTAGAACAAATTCCAACTATTCATTTAGGAGTATCAGCAACCCAAATGGAGAAAAAATGCATAGCTACAGATAGAGGAAATATTAACCGGGAAATCAAACATCAAAATAGAATTTTAAGAGAAATAGAAATCTCAAGAAGAATAAAAGCCTTATTAAATTGGATAAGAGGAATTGGAAAAGAAGAAAATATTAGAAATACGAGAAGAGGTAGAACAGGCAGAAAAAGTTAAGACTTATATAGAGAAGTTACAGGAACAAGAAAAGGAACTACCACAGGTAAAGAAGAAAGAGTTAGACTTATAAAACCGGGCTTAAATATGCTATAATATTAAAAATATTAGGTGAAACAAACAACATAATATTAAATAAATGTTTCATCAGAAAAAGGAGCATGTAAAAAATATGAAATATTTATTTTGTTTATTGATACCGATAGGAATAAGTTTATTGATTTTAAGCATTAAACAGGTTGTTCGTTTTGCCAATGCCGAAATTGTGTATGAAATGCCCTACACCAATAGTGAGGGTGCATTTACAATTAAAGCTGAGGGTCGATACGGTTTATGGATTAGCGGAAAGCTGTTTACAAAAACTCCAATTGGAGAATTTGGTTTTAAAGTCATCAATCAACGTACGGGAAAAGAAATTCCGCTTTCATCAATCCTTTTGCGTAGCACGGTGAATGGATTTAAAACAGGAAGAATGGAGTTGTATTCTTTTCATGCAGAAGAAGGGACATATATTATTTCACTGAATGGTGAAGCAAGTATTAGAGATAAAATGGGTGCATCTGTAAGAAATATGATCAATAAACAGTTTGTTGATTACAGCCTGTATTCTGTTCAAATTCGGAATCATACTTCCAGTTATGTTTTGATGCTATATATTTTGGGCATTATATTTGCCTCTATAGTAACACTTGCAGGAATTGTTATTCCAATCGTTCTGGAATAATCAAACAGTTACAGATATTGTCTGAGAACGATAGAAATCAATGTTTGATGTATCGGAGTGCGAGCATTTTTGATTTAAAACGGAATGATATATTTGGATATGAGTTTATTTAAAAAAAGCTAACTTAATTGGATAGAACAATTTTAGAAACAGTAAATCAAATAGATTTGCTGTTTTTTCTTGCTCAAATGTCAAAAAGTTGCGTCAATAAATCAAAAAAGATACTTGACAAAACTCTTCCTGGAGAGGGCTGAAAGACATCGAACCGTATGAGGATGAAACATTTGATAATAACATCTTGCTGACGAATACGGAACGCTTGACTATGAATTCAAGACCGAAGAATCCTAAATTTGCCCGTAATAAAAATGTACTCGTGGTAGGAGGTTCCGGGAGTGGAAAGACGAGGTATTTTTTAAATCCCAATTTGATGCAAATGCACAGCTCGTATGTTGTAACGGACCCGAAAGGTACAGTCCTTGTTGAATGTGGCAAAATGCTTGAGAAAAACGGATATGAAATCAAAGTATTGAACACAATAAACTTTAAAAAATCAATGCACTATAACCCGTTCGCCTATTTAAGAAGCGAGAAAGACATACTTAGATTAGTGCAGACAATCATTGCAAATACTAAAGGTGAAGGAGAAAAGTCCAGTGAAGATTTTTGGGTAAAAGCCGAGAAACTCTACTATACAGCACTAATCGGCTATCTCTACTATGAAGCACCAATCGAGGAACAAAATTTTTCTACTCTAATTTCACTTATTGATGCAAGCGAGGTAAGACAGGAAGATGAAAACTTTAAAAATGCTGTCGATTATATGTTTGAAGCATTGGAAAAAGAAAATCCTAAACATTTTGCAGTAAAGCAATATAAAAAATATAAGCTTGCAACAGGAGTTATAGAATTAAGAAGAACACTTAATCACTACTTGAGTGAAAAATGTTTTGCTTAATTCTTTTTTTATTGTTTGAAAGGAGTGATTTATGATAAAAGGCTTGGAAAAACTAAATGACAGACAAAAAGAAATCCTATTCAAAACCAATGAACTCCATAAAAATGCAGTCGGTAATGATTACAAAGATGGGATCAGCATTGTAGAGGTATGGTTGGAAAAAGGGGTTGTTTGTGCAAGG
>JBHASY010000098.1:0-9359 GCA_041831635.1 Acetoanaerobium sp.
CTTTCAGATAGTTGCCCATCATCTCCCGAAGGGCTGCCTTTTGAGGGGAATCCTTTTTCCTTGCCATAAAATAAACCTCCAAACTGGTAAGTTCATCTTACATCAGTTTGAAGGTTTACACAATCTTTGGGATACTCCCGGAAAGGTAAGTATAGCTGAAACTACGCCTTTTGTTCTTCCTAAAGGAATGATAGCGTTCTTAAATCAGACAGTAGAGAAGTATCCCGATTTCTTTTTCCTTACCTGCACTGATAACTCGGATGACACTATAAAAAGGCTGTCGAATTGGATAGATACTCAGGAGAAGATGTATTTTGTAACTTCTCAGAGCTTACAAGCTCCAAAACTGGTAAGAAGTGAAAATACAGTCGTGATGTATCATAATGATACTAACGCATATGTAGCTGAGGGATTAGCAAGTTATCTTACTACGGCAAAGGTCGGTGGAGTTACTGCTAAATTTAAGGAAATAAAGGGAGTGCCGGAGGCTTCTATAACTTCAGTACAGCTTTCAAATCTGCATAAGGCAAACGGATTTACTTATATTGAAAAAATGGGACTGCTTCAGACTACAGAGGGCAAAACAACATCAGGAGAATATATAGATGTAGTTATGGGAGCTTACTGGATACAGTTTAAGATGCAAGAGGGATTAGCGTATTTAGCTGCCAATACCCCTAAGATAGGCTTTGATAACAAAGGTATATCAAAGATGGTTGCTGTATGTAATGATGTGCTTAGAAGAGCAGCTTTTGAACAAGATATTGTACTTGTTGATAAAGACGACAATGCTAAGTATATCATCGAATATGTTCCAAGAGAGCTTACAGACCCTAATGATGTGGCAAATAGAAACTACACAGGTATCAAGTGGACTGCTAAACTTGCCGGAGCAATTCACAAGGCTACAATATCGGGAACGCTTGAATATTAAAGCTGGAATTTAAACAGGAGGTAAACTATGGACGTTTTAACTTATGATCCTTTGAAAGTGACTCTGGTGGTAGGAACAGTAGCTATAACAGGGTTTGCAGAGGGCAGTATGATAGAGGTGGAGCGAAACGAAGATGCCATCTATCCGTATGTAGGAACTCAAGGAGAGGTTGCAATAGCTGAAAGTGCAGATAAGACAGGTACTATAAAGATAACTTTAATGCAGACTTCTCCGTCAGTTCAGTATCTTAATACTTTAGCTAAACAAAAAGGCGATGAAGCGGCTTTTGCCGTTTCTATCGTTAATATGAACACAAATGGAGTATCAGCTTCAGGAACTAAGGCGAGAGTGAAAAAAATGGCAGCTGAAGCATATGACAAGGAAGTAACTGAAAGAGAATTCGAAATCTTCGTTTCGGATCTTGATATGGTGTAAAGAAGATGGTGCATTGGGATTTTATAATGTACTTATTTGTATTTGTTAGTATTGAAATTTTAAGTAAGAGGCTTGATAGCTTGTTTTGTATAAAAAGGTGGGAGGAACTTATGAACATTGATAAAGCGTTTGGAATAGAGCAAAAGAAAATTACAGTAAGAGGAACACAGTACACACTGCAAAATGTACCTCTGAAGGAATTTTATAAAATGCAGGAAAGATGCAGAGATGCACATGCAAATCCATTGGCTTCAGAACTTTATGATGAGATTTTTAAAAATGTTATAGTATCTCCGAAGGTTAGTTGGGATAACTATGATGATGTAGATGAGGTAGAAGAGCTGATGCAAGAAGCTCTTCGATTTCTTAGAAGGAGAGAAAAACCTCAGGCAGATGAAATCGCAGGCAAAGAACAGAGCGAAGAATAACTGGCTGTTTTGGAGACTTGTTATGGAAGAAAAGATAAGCTTTACTGAAGCTTCTAAAATGTCGGCAGAGCTTATTTTAGAAGCAAATGCCGCACTTGATTTGTATATTGAGAAGATGAAAAAGGCTGCTAAAACTAAATAACAGTTATAAAAGACATCGGTTATAAATTCGGTGTCTTTTTAAATTTCAAAAAGTTAAGGGGGAGGGTGATATGAGCTTAAGAGAACTGGTTTTTGATATAGGGTTTAAGGGAGATGCTACTGCACTTTTAAAAGCTGATAATGCTGTTACAGGGTTTAAAAATAATGTAGCAAAAGTAGGAATAGCTGCTGATACTTCTGTAGGGAAAGCTATCAAAGAATTTGAAACTTTAGGAGACAGTATATTTCAAAGCAGTAAGGAAACTATATCTTTTACTAAAGATATGAAAGATATGATTTCTAAGTCAAAGGTAGTTCAGAATCTTAAGAGTGTAGGAAGTGCCGCTAAAACTCATATCTCCGATACTTTGACAAATATAGCAAAAACATCTTCAGATAAGATGAATTTAGTGGGTTCATCAATAAAAAATTCACTTGGAAGAGCTTTTCCGGAAACATCAAGGCATGGAAGAATTACTATAGGTATACTTAACGATTTAAAAAATGCGGGGAAAAGTGCGTTTTCAGCTATAAAGGTACAGGCACAAAAGGCAGTGTCTGCAAGTCAAAAGCTTTCTAAAGACTTGGAGTTTGCTTCTAAAAAGTTAGATAGTATATCAAATGGAAGTAAAAAAATTGGAGATACTCTTACGACAAGGGTTTCGCTTCCACTTCTTGCAGCAGGAGGAACTTCGTTTAAGTTTGCATCTGATTTAGAAGAAAATATAGGCAAGACTGAGCAAGTTTTTAAAGAGCAAAGCAGTGTAGTTATGAATTGGTCAAAATCATCACTGAAAAACTTTGGGATGGCTAGATCTACCGCTCTTGATATGGCATCTCTTTACGGTGATATGGGAACAGGTATGGGATTAGCTACTAAAGAAGCTGCAAATATGTCTATGAGCCTAACAGGTCTTGCTGCTGATATTTCCTCTTTTAAAAATGTGGGATTAGAACAGTCTCAAAACGCGCTAAAAGGAATCTACACTGGTGAGACTGAATCACTTAAAAATTTAGGAATAGTAATGACAGAAACTAATCTTTCTGAATATGCTCTAGCTCAAGGAATAAAGAAAAAAGTATCTGAAATGTCACAAGCTGAAAAAGTGCAGTTGAGATATAACTATGTTATGAATATGACTAAAAATGCACAGGGTGATTTTGCCAGAACAGGTGGTAATGCTGCAAATCAGATGAGAGGATTTTCTGAGGGAATTAAAGAATTAGCTACGGGTTTTGGAACTGTGCTATTGCCAGTAATTACTCCTATGATTCAAAAAGCCAATGAATTTATTGTGAAACTTCAAGAAATGGATGATAGCCAGCGTGAAACTATTTTAAAATTTGCAGGGTTAGCTATTGCAATCGGACCTGCATTTAAAGCTATATCACTTGTTACAGGTGGACTTAGCAAATTTTCTATGGGCTTATCTTTATTTACAAAAGGATTAGGCTTTATAGGGAGTATAACGAAAATGGGCAGTGCTATAGCTGTTTTTGGTGCTTCGTTTCTTCCGGTTATCTTGATTATAGGAGCTTTAGTTGTTGCAGGGTATTTGCTGTATAAAAACTGGGATATTATAAAGGCTAAGGGAACTGAGTTTGTTTCTTCTCTTAAAGAAAAGTTTACTTCTTTTCTTCCGGAGATTAAAAGTACTTGGGATAACCTAAAGACTATATTTTTTGCACTCCTTCCTGTATTTTCAGGTGTGCTTTCAGGAATAGGTTCGCAGCTTGGAACTTTTATTACTACAGCTGTTTTACTTGTAGGAAATATCATTACTGTTTTTTCAGGGATTACGGATTTTTTAGTAGGAGTTTTTTCAGGAAACTGGAGTATGGCTCTAGATGGAATAAAGAAAATATTTTCAGGAACTTTCAAGGCTATTGAAAATATCTTTAAAGGTAGTATAAACTTCCTTATCGGCGGTATAAACGGTTTTATCTCAGCAATAAACGGTATTAAACTTCCTAAATTTTTAGGAGGCAAAAATATTTCTATGCCCCTTATTCCTAAGTTTGCAAAAGGTGTAGATAATTTTTCCGGAGGACTCGCTATAGTTGGAGAAAAAGGTCCGGAGCTTCTAAATCTTCCTGCAGGGTCTTCAGTGACTTCCAATGCTAAAACGCAAAGACTGTTTGACGGCAGTGTATCAAGGCTTTCAGCAGAGGCACACAAGACTTTTACTACAACAAGTAATGTAAGCAGTAATAAATCCTATGTGTTTTCTCCTAAGATAGAAATGCACACATCATCGGATAGTCCTGAAGAAGTAGCTGAAATCACTAAAAATAAAATAAAAAATTGGTTTGAAGAATGGATAGACGATTGCGATATAGCATCGTAACAAAACCGGCAAATTCTGTCTTTTATGCCCCACAGTGGCTGATAGAAAGAATAAGTATAGGTTAAAGTAAGCAGTAAGAAGTACAAAATAAATTTATATATCAGGAAAGGAAAAGGGCATATCCTTTAATGATATGTCCTTAAAATTCAAATTATGGGAAAATTAAGTAAGATAGGAGATGTCGAGTTTTCAGCAACTACGACAGAAGATGTTACTTACGAAAATGAAGTGACGGACAGACCTGTGGAAGAACTTGGGTATATTTCAGACCACGTAAAACAAAAGCCCGTGAAATTCAGTATTTCAGGAGTTGTTACAGGAGAAGACG
Source organism: Acetoanaerobium sp. (assembly GCA_041831635.1). Classification (GTDB taxonomy): domain Bacteria; phylum Bacillota; class Clostridia; order Peptostreptococcales; family Filifactoraceae; genus Acetoanaerobium. The sequence continues at coordinate 4,615 of JBHASY010000098.1, forward strand.
CATATAGCAGACTTAAAATGCTAAGAAAGTACTGCAAGGGAAAGCAGGTATATATCTACTACGGCAGAAACATCTTTGCAAATGTAGTTATAGAGTCGCTTTCTACTTCACACGCAGGAAATATCAGAAACGGCTTTTCGTTTAAAATTGACTGCAAAATAATAAAGCAGGCTGTATCTAAACAGGTAGTAATAGCAGGAGAAGATCCTGCAAGCAGTGATGAAAGTAAGAATAAACAGCCAGTATCGAATCAAATACAAAAAACTAAGAGCAAAGGAAAGATAGTTTCTGTAAGTAAAAAAGTCGATAATCAAAAGCACGACAAATACAAAGTTAAGGAATCAAAGTGTGCCACTGAGTATGCTTCTTTTAGAAATCCGTCTTCGTCTAAGACAAAAACAAAGGAAAAATTAAATTACTTTAACCCTGATAATAACAAATCAGGTACTACGAAGTATTAAAAATTAAAAAAACGGAGACAAAGCTATGAATTTAAACGAAATCAGCTATATAAAAATTGAAAAGCAAAATATCCCATACAGCTTTACTTTTGATTACAAAGAAAAAATATTTGAGTTTGAAATCAGATACAACTCTGAATATGACTTTTTTACAGTAGATTTATATCTTTTGGAGAATGAAAATAAGATTACTTTGATGTTAGGAGAAAAGCTTATGTATGCTCAGATGCTGTTTCAAAGTATTTATTACAAAAATATCGACACTCCTATGTTTTTATTGTGGGATTTTTCGGGAAACAGCAAAAGAGTAGGATACGATGATATCGACAACATTTATTTGGTGGTGATGGAAGATGAAACTCTGGAATAGACAGGCAAGGCTTATTATCGGTGGGAAAATGTACAGTAGTGATGATATAGACATTGAGTTTAATGTACCTTTTTCGACAGAAAAAGAACCTGATATGGCAGAAATAAGTATATTTAATCTTTCGCCCGAAAGCATTTCATCTATACAAAAAGGAACTAAGGTAGTGCTTATGGCAGGATATGCAAATGATATAGGAATGCTGTGCTGTGGGCAGGTAGGAAAGTTTTCTACTACTATAGAAAATGTAGATAAAAAAACTACTGTAAAGCTTGCAAGTGCTATAATCCCTTGGCAACAAGAAAAAATTCATAAGACTTATGCAGAAAATACCACATCTAAAGAGATTCTAACAGATCTTGTTTCAATATTCGGTGTGAGCATAGGGGAGATGACACCTGTAAAAAATGTAACTTACGCAAAAGGACGTACTGTATCGGGAAGAGTGCAAGATGTTATTAAGTCAATAACCAGAGAAACTGAAAGTAAGTTTTATATAGATAAAGACAGGGTCTATGTAAGACCTTATGACAAGGGAACTCAGACGGGATTTTTACTTTCTGGCGAGACGGGGCTGCTTGCAAGTCCTGAAAAAATGGAAGTTTCAGAGGGCGACAGAAAAAGCAGGCAAGGCTGGAAAGTAAAATGCTTACTTAATCACAATATATCGGTAGACTCTATTATAGTTTTAAAGTCTAAGACTATATCAGGAACTTTCAGGGTAGTAAAAGGTGTGCATACCGGTGAATGGGTTACCGAGATGGAGGTAGTTTGATGTCTAGGAAATTAAATTCTCTGGTGCAAAAAAGGGTTGAAAACCTTATAGGACAGCTTAACACCTTAATGCTTTGTAAGGTAATTCAGGTTATCCCTCATATAGAAATCATATCATACTTTGATGCTAAGTATATAGATTTTGAAAATTATGAGAGAACAAAAATTCAAAAACCGATAACTATGCAAGGAGCATCGTTTCAAGTAGGAGATATCGTTCTTACAGGGTTTTTGCAGGAATTTGTAGAAGATGGGGCAACAAGGAAATTTGATATTTCAGATGCTGTAATCATAGGAAAGGTGAATTTATGAAAAGCTTTAAAATCTATGATGATGATTTGGTAATAACAGAAAACGATATACAAATGATAGACTCTGACGATGAGGTATGCCAATGCATTGAAAGAGCCATTACTACGAGGATTAAAGAATGGTTTTTAAACAGTATGCACGGAATGGACTATAACGAACTAAAACAGAAAAATCCGGATATAGAGCGTATTAAGCTTGATATTACTGAGGCGGCAATGCAAGAGGAAAGACTAAAGTACATTAAAGAAATAAATGTTGATTTTGATGCACTCTCAAGAGTGGCAAAGATTGATTTAATCGGAATTTTAAAAAATGGAAATGAAGTATATTTGCAGGGGGTGGGAATCTGATGTTCGGTATATCCGAAAAAGGTTTTAAAAGGAAGATGTACAGCGACATAGAGCAAGATATATTTACCAGAGCTAGGGACTTGTTTGGCGAAGATATCAATTTATCAGAGAGAAGTCCATTGGGTCTTTTTTTTCGCACTATTTCATGGTCGCTTTCACTTTTGTGGCAACTTGCAGAAAAAGTTTATTTTCAAGGACATCTAAGAGATGCAGAGGGAATAAATTTAGACTATGTATGTGAAAAAGCTGATATATACAGATTTCCTGCTATGGCAAGTTATGGATATGCAAAATTTACAGGAACGCCCGGAAAGAAAATTTACAAAGGATTTCTTGTTAAAACTGTGCAGGGAGTTGTTTTTAAAACATCTTCAGAGTGCATCATAGGAGAAGATGGAAGCATTTCTACTTTAGTTAGATGTATGGAATCAGGCAGTCTTGGAAATATAGATACATCTTCGCTTAGGATAATTATAAATCCTGAACTTGATATAGTTTCTGTAACAAATGAGGAAAGATTTACTACAGGAAGAGATGTAGAAACCGATGACGAACTAAGAGAGCGTTACAAGCTTTCATTTACAGGAAGCGGAAAAGCAACTATAGATGCTATACGTGCTCATTTGTTGAAAATACCTACTCTTAGAGGACTTAAAATAAGTGAAAATGACAGTATGCAAACAGTAAACGGTATGGTCCCTAAATCTATAAAGATAATTGCACTTGGCGGTTCCGATGAAGAGGTAGCACAAGCAATACTTGATTCAAAAGCCGCAGGAATAGCTACAAACGGAAATGTATCCTTTATGGCAACAGACAATATAGGGGAAAAGCATTTAATCAAGTTTTCAAGGGCTACAGAACTCCCTATATTTGTAAAGGCAAATCTGAAATTTAAAAAAGATGTAAGAAACAAAGAAACATTAGTAGTTCAGGTACAATCTAAGATTATAAAATATATCAACAGTATACCTATGGGAAATGATATTTTCTTAGCGATTTTAGTTTCTAATGTAGTTTGTAATGAACCTTATATCGAAGATATTGCTATAACTATAGGCAGGACTTCTGAAAGTCTTAATTCATCTAACATATCTATTGAAGATGAAGAAGTCCCTTACACTGACACTGACAAGGTTGTGATTGTATATGAACCTTAAAAATATGCTAAAAAGGCTTACCTGGAATTACAATAAGAATTCTGAAAGCAATGTTTATAAGTTGTTCGCTTCTATATCAGCAGAGATAGAAAGTCTCAAAGAACTATATAGCAAGATAGAAGCGTATAGAGGTACTGACAATGCTACAGGCTACACACTAGACCTTATAGGTGAAGATGTAAGGCAAGAGCGTAATAATATGTCTGACGATGAATACAGGGCTATGCTGAAGTTTAGAAGCAGTTTAAATCGCAGTAATACTGATATAAACAGCATAAATACTGCTATGAAAAGCATTATTTCAAACAATTATGTAAGAATGTATGAAGCCTTTAATCATAGTGACTATGAAGAGCCGTCAGCTGTTATTTTTGTAATCAAAGAATATATGAAAAATATAAACTATTTAGAAATAGAAAAAATTCTTGCAGCCGGAGTAAGAGCTATATGGAGAGTGGAAAAAGAAATAAAGGGATATCCTGCAATTGCCACAGCACTTATAGCAGGAGAACAGATAACTGTATACCCATATTCTATATCTACACTTACGACACATGGAAAAATCAAAGTGACTACAACTTATGGTACCGGTTACGATGTAATGACAGTAAAACCGAAATAAAAAGGAGGAAGAAAATGCCCGAAAATTTCTATGCAATACTTACAAACACCGGAAAAGCTAAAATTGCAAATGCAGTGCTTTTAAATCAGAAAATAAACTTCAGCGAACTTGCACTTGGCGACTCGAACGGAAACTATGTAAATCCCACCGAAACTCAGACATCACTTGTAAATGAGGTGTTTAGAACTCAAATAGGTTCTGTAAGAACTGATGAAGACAACCCGAACTATATAGTAATAGAAACTGCTCTTTCTACGCAAACAGGTGGATTTATGATAAGGGAAGCGGGGATATATGACGAAGAGGGAGACCTTTTGGCAGTAGCTAAATATCCAGAAACATATAAACCTGCTCTTTCAGAAGGAAGTGCAAAAGACTTACTGATAGTAATGATTTTAGAAGTAACAAACACCTCTGTAGTTACTCTTAAAGTAGATCCTACAGTTATACTTGCTACCAAGAAAGACTTAGAAAGGTATGCACTTTTGACTCATAATCACGATGAGTTATATCCAAATAAGGAAAATGTTAATACAAGATTAAACGAACTTGAGGAAAATAAGGCAGATAAGTCTATGATTCAAAACAGCTTCTACACAGACCTTGAGGCTTACTACGGAAATACCAAGCTAATAGACGATTTTCAAGATATAAGTAAGTGGGAAGCTATGGGAGGTACAGTTACTACAGGAAATAAAA
>JBHASY010000099.1:0-13842 GCA_041831635.1 Acetoanaerobium sp.
CATCTATAGTTAAAGATATCCTAGATGGCAAAAAGCCTGAAACTTTTGAAAATGCAGAAACTATCAAGATGGTTGAAGGAAGCTGGGGAGAAGCTACAGAGTCTTACTCTAAAGGTCATATCCCTGGAGCAATTCATATAAACACCGACTGGATAGAGCCACCACCTGCGTGGATGCTTGCTGACGATGAAACTTTACTAAAGGTAATGTTGGAAAATGGAATAAGTGCGAACGATACGGTAATAGTTAGCAGCGAATATCAGATGGCTGCGTACAGAGTTGCATTGGTGTTGAGATATGCAGGAGTTAAGGACGTCAGAGTTTTAAATGGCGGAACAGGTTCATGGACGCTTGCAGGATATGAACTTGAAACTACAGAAAATACTCCTACACCTATTACAGATTTTGGCGGAGTTTTTCCGGGAAATCCTGATATAGTGGATACTATAGAAGAAGTACAAGCTATGCTTGAAACTGAAAACTTCACACTTGTGGATAACAGAACTTGGGATGAGTATATCGGAAAAATATCCGGATACAGTTATCATGACAAAATGGGAAGAATAGAAGGCGCTAAATTCGGATATGCAGGAAAAACAGATTCCAACTCACTGGATTATTATAGAAACATTGACAATACTATGAGAAATTTTGATGAAATACTGGCAAAATGGCAAGAAAATGAAATAGATCCGTCAACTCATCTATCGTTTATGTGCGGTAGCGGCTGGAGAGCGGCAGAAGTTTTATATTATGCTAATGTTGCAGGATATGACAATGTATCACTTTACAGCGACGGCTGGATTGGATGGTCCAATGCAGGGCTTCCTAGTGTAACGGGAGAACCTGTACAGTAATGAAAAAGATAGTATATCTGCTGATAAATGTCTTGCAAGTATTGACATTTATAGGAGTATTTATATTAGAATATCTATCTAAGCGAAAGGGTGGAGTGAACCACCACTTAATTGCAAGAAAATACCAGCTTAAAGAGGGAATATACAGTGATTTTAATTTGATTATTTTCTTTGTCATTATGTTGACATTAGCAGGGGTTTTATATTTAATAGCTAAAAAATATAGAAAATACAATTTAAGTATGTTGGAAATTTTGAAATTGACAATAATTACTGTGTTCTTTGGTGCCTGTATAATAAATCCTTCTATCAAAGCACTTAACGGATATGTGTATCTGTTATCATCAACTATCTTTGTATATGCACTACAATTGATACCTGTAATCAAAGATTTCAAACTGAATAAAAATGTATCCTGATAAAGTAGATTTTACGTCTTTTGAAACTATTTAAAAGGGATATAAATTTAAGAACCCGGATTATTTTGTAAATTTACATTTTTGTAAATGCTAAATGATCCGGGTTTTTTAGTTTTGTATTGTGCAAAATCAACTTGTCCATATAGCCTACAGTGCTCGATATTTTCGTTGTCTTCGTGATGAATTTCAAATTTAAATTCCTTAATAATCGGAACGAAGATATTACCATTTATTCAAAAATGTTTCAGGCTTTATGCATCTTGATCTAAGTCTTTGCTCAAATATCTGTATGAAATATAAGTCTGAGGAGCGAAAAAGCTGATACTTTTCTTAACTGATATTGTTCTTAAATGATATGGTTTTTTAGAAAAAAATGCTTTAAAATAGTTATTAACCAGAGTTTTGTGTAGGATTATAAAAATAAGTCATATATTTTTCGGTTTGAATGGTCATTGCTCCGACCAAAAACCGAGAAAACTAAAAAAACAAAATTGAATTGGAGTGAGCGTTATGGCATTGATGTCTAAGGAAGAATATGTTGAGAGTTTGAAAAAACTCAATCTAAATGTATATATGTTCGGAGAAAAAATCGAAGATACGGTGGAGCATTCCATTATAAAGCCGTCGATGAATTCTGTGGCTATGACTTATGAATTGGCTCAAAATCCTGAGTACGAGGATTTGATGACAGCGACATCCGGTCTTACAGGAAAGAAAGTAAACAGGTTTACTCACTTGCATCAAAATACCGATGATTTGGTTAAGAAAGTGAAGATGCAAAGGCTGCTGGGACAAAAGACGGCTTCGTGCTTTCAAAGATGTGTAGGTATGGACGCTGCAAATGCTCTTTACAGCACTACGTTTGAGGTTGACAAAGCTCACGGGACAAAGTATTTTGAGAATTTCAAAAAATATTGGACTATGATACAGGAAAATGATTATACTGTGGACGGTGCTATGACAGACCCTAAAGGTGACAGAAGTCTATCTCCGTCAGAGCAGACTGATCCGGATTTATATCTTAGAGTTGTGGAAAGAAGAGATGACGGGGTAGTTGTAAGAGGAGCAAAGGTACATCAGACAGGGATAGTAAATTCTCAGGAAGTAATAGTAATGCCTACTGTCGCATTGAAAGAGAAAGACAAAGACTATGCCATATCTTTCGCGCTTGAGACAGATGCACAGGGAATTTTGATAATTTACGGCAGACAGTCGTGTGATACAAGAAAGCTGGAGGAAAATGCCGATATAGATTTGGGAAATAAAGAGTTTGGAGGACACGAGGCTCTGGTTATTTTTGACAACGTATTTGTGCCAAATGAAAGAATATTTTTAAACGGAGAAACCGATTTTGCCGGTATGTTGGTAGAAAGGTTTGCAGACTATCACAGACAAAGTTACGGCGGATGCAAGACTGGAGTAGGCGATGTGCTTATAGGAGCGGCTGCACTTTCCGCAGATTATAACGGAGTTGCTAAAGCATCTCATATAAAGGATAAACTCATAGAGATGACTCACTTAAATGAGACTCTTTACAGTTGCGGGATAGCCTGTTCATCTCAGGGAAGAGTTACTGAAGCTGGAAACTATCAGGTAGATTCACTTCTTGCAAATATATGTAAGCAAAATATAACCAGACTTCCATATGAGATTGCAAGACTTGCTGAGGACATAGCAGGAGGACTTATGGTTACCCTGCCGTCTGAAAAAGATTTCAAAGACCCTGTGCTTGGCAAGTATATAGAAAAATATCTTCAAGGAACATCTAACGTAGCTACGGAAAATCGTATGAGGATATTGAGATTGATTGAAAATCTTACCTTAGGTACGGCGGCTGTAGGTTACAGAACCGAATCTATGCACGGTGCAGGTTCTCCTCAGGCACAAAGAGTAATGATAGGCAGACAGGCGAAGTTTGAATTTAAAAAGGAGCTTGCAAAAAATATTGCAGGAGTAAATGAGAAATTAAATAAAAAGTAGGTTTTAAAATTAAGATACAGGTTAAAATTATAATGATATTTTTTTGAAAAAAATCGGATTTAAGGAGAATTTTTATGATAAAAAGAAGAACTATGGCTATGGACGGAAACACTGCAGCCGCATATTCATCTTATGCATTTACCGATGTAGCAGCTATTTATCCTATTACTCCATCATCACAGATGGCTGCAGTAATAGACGAATGGTCTTCTCAGGGACGAAAAAATATTTTTGGCGAAACAGTTATGGTAAAAGAAATGCAATCTGAGGGAGGAGCAGCAGGTACACTTCACGGTTCTTTGCAGGCAGGAGCCCTCACTTCAACATATACAGCGTCTCAAGGACTTTTGCTTATGATACCCAATATGTACAAAGTAGCCGGAGAGTTACTTCCGGCAGTGTTTCATGTAAGTGCAAGATCACTTGCTTCAAATGCCCTTAGTATATTTGGAGATCATCAGGATGTAATGTCCACAAGACAAACCGGCTTTACTATGCTTGCTTCAAGCAGTGTACAGCAAGTAATGGACTTAGCGGCGATAGCTCATCTAAGTGCGATAAAATCTCGTATACCTGTACTTCATTTTTTTGACGGATTTAGAACTTCACACGAAGTTCAAAAGATAGAATTACTGGAATATGAAGAACTTGCAAGTCTGGTAGATATGGATGCGGTAAAAAACTTCAGAGATAATGCACTTACGCCAAATAACCCCGTGCTCAGAGGAACTACTCAAAACCCTGATGTTTTCTTTCAAATGAGGGAGGCTATAAATAAATACTATGATGATATTCCCGGCGTAGTTCAGTCTTATATGGACGAGATAAATAAACTGACAGGCAGAAACTATAAATTATATAGCTATTATGGTGTTGAAGATGCTGAAAACATAATCATAGCTATGGGTTCAGGCTGTGAAACTATCAGTGAAGTGGTAGATTATCTAAATGCTAAAGGAGAAAAAACAGGGATGCTGGAAATTCATCTGTACAGGCCTTTTGCAGCAGAGTATTTCCTAAAAGAAATTCCTAGGTCAGTAAAGAAAATAGCAGTGCTGGACAGAACTAAAGAACCGGGTTCAAACGGAGAGCCGCTCTATATAGATGTGAGAAATGCATACTATAATATCGAAAATCCGCCTCTGATAGTAGGGGGAAGATACGGCCTAAGTTCAAAAGATTTCAAGCCGAAAGATGTAGTATCGGTTTTTGAAAATCTGAAAAAAGACAAGCCTATGAACGATTTTTCTGTAAGTATAGTTGATGATGTCACTTTTAAATCCTTGCCGTTGAGCAGTGAAGACATAGATACTACTCCTGATGGGATAAAAGCTTGTAAATTCTGGGGATATGGCTCGGACGGAACGGTAAGTGCAAACAAAGCTGCTGTAAAAATAATCAGTGAAAACACTGATTTTTATACTCAGGCTTATTTTGAATATGATGCGAAAAAATCAGGAGGACTGACTATCTCTCATCTTAGATTCGGAGAAAATAGGATAAGAGAGCCTTATGCGGTAAGTAGTGCCGATTTTATAGCCTGTCATAATCAAGCTTATGTAAATAAATACAACCTGCTTTCAGGAATAAAAAGAGGAGGTAAATTCCTTCTTAACTGTGTTTGGACTGAGGACGAACTTGAAAAACATCTGCCTGCGAAAATGAAAATAGATATAGCAAATAACGATGTTGAATTTTACACTATAGATGCAGTGAATATCGCTAAAGAACTCGGACTTGGAAACAGAATCAATATGATTATGCAGGCGGCTTTTTTTAAGCTTACCGATATCATATCAATTGAGGAGGTTTCAAATCATCTTAAAAAGGAGGTAGAAAAATCATATTCGGCAAAAGGGCAAAATGTTGTCGATATGAACAATGCGGCTATAGACAAAGGATTTGAAAATATAAAAAAAATAGTTGTTCCGGATGAGTGGAAAACTATGGAAGATAAAAAGACGAATGAAAATACTGATATGCCTGAGTTTGTAAAAAATGTCATACTTCCTATGAACAGACAGGAGGGGGACACTCTTCCTGTAAGTGCATTTAACGGTCGTGAGGACGGAACCTTTCCTATGGGTATTACACAATGGGAAAAAAGAGAAATAGCGATTTTCGTTCCAAAATGGGATATGTCAAAATGTATCCAGTGTAATCAGTGTTCTTATGTATGTCCTCACTCAGTTATAAGACCTACATTACTTAACAAAGAAGATATGAAAAATGCTCCCGAAGGTTTTAATTCTGTAGCTGCCAAGGGATTTGAAAAAATGCAGTATCACCTTGCCATATCGGGACAAGACTGTACAGGCTGTGGAAGTTGTATTCAAAACTGCCCTGCAAAAGAAAAAGCTATAAATCTGGAAGAGTTTGAAAAAAACAGGGAAAGATATATTACAGACTGGAATTTTACAAAAGATATATCAACTAAGCAAATACCTGAAAATGTAAAAGCAACTGTGAAAGGGAGTCAGTTTTTAAAACCTCTACAAGAGTTTTCAGGAGCCTGTGCAGGCTGTGGAGAAACTCCGTATGCAAAACTTATCACTCAACTTTACGGAGACAGAATGATGATATCAAATGCGGCAGGTTGTTCAACAGTATGGGGAGGTTCTCCGCAGGTTTCATATACGAAAAATGAAAACGGTCATGGACCGTCATGGGGCTTTTCTCTGTTTGAAGACAATGCAGAGTACGGCTTCGGTATGTATTTAGGTGTGAAAAAGCTTAGAACTGCTACTAAAAATTTAGTTACTGAGGCTATAGGAAATAATGTGAGCATTGAGCTTAAAACTGCTTTACAAGAGTGGCTTGAAGGCTTTGATGTAGCAGAAGAAACCAGATCACGTGCTGATGTTTTGACTGCTGCATTAGAGAAAGAAAAAGGAAATAACAAACTTTTAAATAAAATATATGAAAATAGAGATTACTTTATAAAGAGATCTCACTGGATATTCGGTGGAGACGGCTGGGCTTATGATATCGGATATGGAGGGTTAGACCATGTACTTGCATCAGGCGAGGACATAAATGTGCTTGTTTTTGACACTGAGGTGTATTCAAATACCGGGGGACAGTCCTCAAAAGCAACTCCTACCGCAGCTATAGCAGAATTTGCATCAAGCGGAAAGAACATAAGAAAAAAAGATTTGGGAATGATGGCAATAAGCTACGGTTATGTATATGTGGCTCAAATCTCTATGGGAGCGGATAAAAATCAAACACTAAAAGCAATAATGGAAGCAGAAAGCTATCCGGGACCGTCGCTGATTATAGCTTATTCTCCTTGTATCAATCATGGAATAAAGGCAGGAATGTCTAAATCTCAAATGCAGGCAAAAGATGCTGTAGATGCCGGATACTGGTCGCTGTATCGCTACAATCCTCTAGCTGAAGAAAAAGGAAAAAATCCTTTTACTATGGATTCTAAAGAGCCGACTAAAGACTTAAAGGAATTTATGATGAGTGAAGTCAGATTTTCTTCACTATATAAATTATCTCCGAAGATGGCAGATGAACTGTTTTCAAAGGCGGAGGCTGACGCCAAGTTCAGATATGAAAAATATGTACAGCTTGCAAAAAGATAAAAACAGAAAATCTAAAAGGAGGTTTGATTATGAATTATCTATCAGATATTGCTCTTAACTATCCTGCGTCAGGGATTAGAAAAATGTTCGACCTTGCCCTTCAATATAAAGATGCAATTAAATTAACGGTAGGAGAGCCGAATTTTGAAACTCCGCAAAACATAAAAGAAGCGGCAAAAAAAGCTATTGACGAGGGTTACACAAGATACTCTCCAAATGCAGGTCTTCCTGAATTGAGAGAAGCTGTAGCAAAAGAATATTTTAAATATTCAAATGAATATACACTTGATAACGTAATGATTACAGTGGGAGGAATGGAGGCAATAGCTATGTGCCTTCTTGCTACCTTAAATTATGGAGATGAGGTCATCATTCCGGACCCTTGCTTTCCGAACTATGTAGGACAGGTTATGGTTGCAGGAGCAAAGCCTGTAAGTGTTCCTGTGTATGAAGAAAATGACTTTAGCATAAAGGCAAAAGATATAGAAAAAGCGATTACTCCTAAAACGAGAGCCATTTTATTAAACTCTCCGAGCAATCCGCTCGGCTCTGTTATTTGCAAAGAAGAAATAAAGGAAATAGCAAAGTTGGTAGAAAAATATAATTTAATAGTATATTCCGATGAAGTTTACGATAAACTGGTGTTTGACGATATAGAGTATTTCAGTATGGCACAGATTCCTGAGGTAAGAGATAGAGTGCTTGTGATAAACAGCTTCTCAAAGAGTTATGCTATGACGGGTTGGAGAATAGGTTATATAGTAGGAAACAAAGAGATAATATCAGTGATGCCTAAGCTTCAGGAGGGAATAGTGTCTTGCGTATCTACTTTTACCCAAAGGGCGGCACTTGAAGCTATAAGCGGAAGTCAAGACGCAGTTAAGCAGATGTATCTGGATTATGTAAGACGCAGAGATATACTCATAGACGGGTTAAACGCTATACCGGGTATAAGTTGCAAAAAATCTTCAGGAAGCATTTATGCCTTTGCAAATATGAAAGAGCTGGGAATAAGCTCTGAGCAGTTCGCAGAAGAGCTTGTAAAAAATGCGGGAGTAGTTGTAGTTCCAGGTTCGGCTTTCGGAAGTATGGGAGAAGGATATTTCAGAACTGTATTTGCAAACTCGAACGAAAACTTAAAAAATGCAGTTGCAAGAATTGACGAGTATGTTAGAAAAACTTATAAAAAATCCTAGAATTATCTAAACCCCCCTATAGCCTTTAAATGGAAATAGGGGGAGTTTGAATTTAATATTATTGACAATAGCTTGATTTTTGTATAGAATGATACGGGATGTGTTTTATGGCATACGAAGAGTTTTTTATGAGAGAGGCTTTGAAAGAAGCGTTAAACAGTTATAAAATAAATGAAGTGCCTATAGGGTGCGTCATAGTAAAAGACGGAAAAATCATTGCAAGAGCTCATAATAACAGGGAAAAAAACAAAGATCCCCTAGGTCATGCAGAGCTGCTGGCGATAAGAAAAGCGGCTGAGCATCTGGGAGGCTGGAGATTAGTAGGCTGTGATATGTACGTAACTCTTGAGCCTTGTATTATGTGCAGCGGTGCTATTATGGATTCACGAATAGAAAGGCTTTATATAGGAGCGATGGACACAAAACGAGGATGTGTGTCGAGTTATTTTCCTATTTTGAAAGACAGGATGATACCTCATAATGTGAACTATGAGTATGTAAATACTGTAAGTTCGTATATTATAAAGAGGTTTTTTAGAAATTTAAGAAAATACAGGAAAGAAAGATAAGAACGGTTAAAACATTTTTGATATCAACTTTAAGAGTGATTTAACTTAATAAAATATATGTAGGTGTTTAGTTTTTTAAGAAAATAATAATAAAAGTTGTTTAAGCTTATGTTAAAAATCAAATGGAGAGATGTCCGAGTGGTTTAAGGAGCTCGCCTGGAAAGCGGGTATACGGGGAACTGTATCGGGGGTTCGAATCCCCCTCTCTCCGCCAATGATATGGTCATAACCTTGTATTTAACTGGAATGGTTGAAAATACAAGGTTTTTTATTTTGAAAAAAATATTTAATTCCTCCTATATCAGCCATTAAGTAAAACCAACCTAAACAACTCAAAAACCATATAGATGAGCGTGATAACAAATTTATTGATTTTTTGTTTGGAGGGAATGTTATGAATGATGTAACCAGGAGAGAAATAATTGACACAGCAAAGCTATTAAAAGAGAATTTTGTAAACTACCGTATAGGGGCAAAAGCTGTTCCGCCTATCATACCGAAAGAGTTGGATTGTTCAGGTTTTGTGAGGTATTGTTATCTTTCGGTCGGTATATCTGTACCGGATGGAAGCTGGCACCAATGGTATGCAAGTGAACCTGTAGAAAAGACACAGATCAAGATAGCAGATTTAGGTTTTATGTTTGATCCTAATAAAAACAGTGAAACTTTTAAATCCTGAAAAACATATTAAAAATCTCTATGATAATCCTGAAAATTGGGCGCAATGGGTGGTGCTTGCAAATATTGCCAAGGATTTTAGTAAGAAGTCTTAGACTTGGAAAATCCTGATATAAAGCAATTTTACTTTACAAATGAAGCAAACTTGTTTATAATAACTTGAGTAGAAAAATAGTCTATAGGATTTGCTGTGCTAGATGGGGAGTTAGCGGTGCCTTGTAACCTGCAATCCGCTTTAGCAGGGTTGAATTCCTGCCCGAGGATGAGCATTTGTGAAGCTGGAAAAAGTAAGTGGTGTTGACATTTGGGTCTTACGCAACGAAAGACTGTGAACCCCGTCAGGTCCGGAAGGAAGCAGCGGTAAGCGGACCCTTTTGTGTGCCGTAAGGGTGCCTGGATTGAGCTAACTGCTTTGATACCGTTTATGATACTCACACGAAGACAGGTGCACAGCTTTACAATTTTATATATTGAGAAAAATAATTAAAAAAAACCGGATTATTTAATGCCTACAGAAGTGTAAATGCATCAAGATAATCCGGTTTTTTGGACTTTGTAGTTTATAAATACTTATCTTTCGATAATTTGATTTTTTAAATTATCATAAAATTTCATATATTTTTAATTACTTTGTTATTATATATTCGCTTATAACCCAGTCATATTGTTTCATATCCAGCTCTGTGCCGCAATACTCACATTTTTTCCCTTGCATCAGCAATAAACTGTTGCCACAACCGCCACATTTCAAAACAGAGGGTCCACAAACTGCCTGAGTTTTACAGTCTTCGCTTTTTTTCAAACGTAGCTTTACAGTTTCTCTTTGTTCTTTGATTTTTGAGTTATCGAATTTTCGAAGCATCAGACTTGCAGTGACAGTTGCAATTTGAAATCCGTCTTTTATATGATATGAGTCCATAGATAATGATAATGTTTCAATATCAACTACTTTCTCATAGGTTTTCAAATATCCGGCTATATTCGTATCAGTAAACGCATTTACCTGCTCCTTTGTGTCTGCAAAATGGACAGAATACAGCTTATTTTGAATATTTCCAAAGAAGCTTTGTATAGAAAAAAGCGGGTCTGATTTACGAACCAGTTCTTTCATTTCTTTCTCTTTCTTCACCTCTTCATCAGGTCTGTAGATCAGTTTTCTGTTACGATCTTCCCAGATTTTGCTAAAAAGAAAAACCGCCGGGGTAATGAGAATCATAGCTATTTTTACGATAATAAAACCTAAAAGTCCTAACAGAGCTGTCGCAAAAATCCCTGTAGCGATTCCTGCCAAAATACCGTTTTCTTCAGAGACAAATACAAGTGCTCCAAAGAATGAAAAATATATTATAGGTAGCATTATAAGAAAAAATACCCATGGATAGATTAAGGTAGTTACTACTTCCCTTTTACTCTCACTCGTCTTAAAATCTCTACGAAATCCAAAACTGCCGACACGATTATTTAAATCTTCTATTGTAAATTTTGTGCCGCAAAAATCACAGCCGTCAAGTAAATTATTTCTTGACGCTGCATTTCCGCAGTTTGGGCATATCACATAGTCTGTTCCCGATTTTTTTGCTGACAAGAACGTATAATGTGCAACATCTTTATCAAAAAGATTTAAGATTTTTTTTCCTTTGTGAAAAAATGTTCTGGTGGATTCTATTTCCTCATAGACTTCATTTACATTATACCTTCCATCAAAATAAAAGTCAGAACGAACCCCGTTAGTATTCTTAGAGGGATAAACATTGTTGGAGTAGGCACGTCTTCTTGAATTCAGTTGTATTTGAATTTGATACTTTAACATACGTTTTTTTTGAAGGTCAAAAGAATGCCATAAAAGCTGAGTTGCATGATTTTGCATAACGCTGTTTTCCTGTCTGTGCACATCACTCATAAAGCTTCCGTACACACTGCGAAATTCAGTGAGATTCCTGGTTAGGTCATCATAATCCTCAACCACAGGATAATGTGGAAAAATAAAATACAGCACAAAAGGCATCTCTATTCCAAGCCTCTCAGTTTCTTTGTATAATGTGAAGAATGTCAGTAAAGTGCCAAGGCAAAGCAAAAGCAAACCTGTGTAAAATAAGCTGTTTTGGTCTTTGAATATGGCCATAGTTAAAAAACCTAAAAGTAAAATAATCCCGGGAATAATAAAAGTTTTCTTATTTAGTTTTTTTAAGTCGTCTTTAGACATCGTAAAGCTACGCATAGTATTTGTATAGTTAATCCTAATGGGCAGGATCGGCTATACTCTTTCCCCCCTCCGTTTGATTATTTTATAATACATATATGTACATAGCACAAATGACTATTCCCATATTTATAGTCAAGGGTGTTTATAATCATAATAATACCATAAAGTGGCATTTAGTTTAAGGTTTCTTTAATTTTTATCTATTATTATACCATTTTTAACCTGCTTTTTATCTGATATAATGTTTTATATACTTTTAAAAACTTTCGCTGAGAGGATTGAAAGGCAAAATTATGGAAAAAAATATGCATAAAGCTTTATATAGAACCTATAGACCGACCGACTTTGCAGATATAGTAGGACAGGATCAAATAATAAACATACTTAAAAACCAAATCCGAGAAGGGTCGATTTCTCACGCCTATTTGTTCAGTGGAGGAAGAGGAACAGGAAAAACTTCCACGGCAAAGGTATTTGCAAAGGCGATAAACTGTATAAAGCAGACAGAGCAAGAGCCTTGCCATAAATGTAGTACTTGCACACAGGCAGATATAGACATAATCGAAATAGATGCAGCCTCAAATAACAGTGTAGATAATATAAGAGAACTCAGAGAAAATGTAGTTTACACCCCTACCTATGGCAAATATAAGGTCTACATCATAGACGAGGTGCATATGCTTTCTCAAGGAGCATTTAACGCTCTTTTGAAAACTTTGGAAGAACCGCCATCTCATGTAATATTTATACTTGCAACTACAGAACCCCAAAAAATTCCTGCAACTGTGCTTTCAAGATGTCAGAGATTTGATTTCAAAAAAATAGATAAAGTCAAAATAATAGAAAGAATGGTAAAAATTTTACATGAATTAAACCTTACCTATGATGATGAATCGCTGGAACTTATAGCACAAAAAAGCGACGGAGCAATGAGAGATGCCCTTAGCCTCCTAGACCAAGCCATAGCGTATAAAGAACTGACCTATGATAATGTAGCCTATGTGATAGGAGAGCTTATTTATAGAGAGTTTCACAACCTGATAAAAGGAATAAAAGAAAAATCTACAGTAAATCTTCTCGAAAATTTGCAAAAAATAGAATCCAAGGGCAAAGACTTAAAAGTGTTTATACGAGATTTTATAGCCTATGCCCGAGATATGATGGTGTTTAAAGCAGGAGCAAGTCAACTACTTGAGCGTTCAAAAGATGAAATCGAGATTTTAAAAGAAAGTACAGATATAGTAGATATCGACTTTATAATAAGTCTCATAGAAATACTGTCTGATTTGGAGGCAAAGATAAAATATGCCACAAGACCGAAAATCCTTATAGAAGCGTGTTTTATCAGACTTACAAAGCTGACAAAAACAAGTTCAAATAATAGCGAATCAACTATTTCTCAGATAGAGGGATTAAGCAGGAAGATAGAAGAACTCGAACTGAAACTTGACAATTTAGAAAAAGGCACAGCAAGACCTAAAGAAAAGGTACTTCAGTATCAGGAAGAAAAAAAGATTAAATCTGCTATGCCGTACATTGACGATATAAGATTACAGATAGATGATGATGAAAAACAAAAACTGGAAGAAATAAAGGCAAGAATGCCGCAAGTACATGATATACTCAGAAAACAAAAAAATGTTCATCTAAAGGCATTACTGATGGAAGGAGAGCCTGTACGTTATGTAAAAGACTGTATATACATAGGCTATGACGATAACTTTGCCTTTCACAAGCAGACCATAGAGACTAATACAAATGCAGACAATATATCTCAGGCACTTTCGACTGTATTTGAAAAACCTCTAAAAGTAGCTTTTATATTCAAAAGAGAGACGGGAACTATAGAAAAAGATGAGGTAGATGAGCAACAGAAAATAATAGAAGAAATAAAGCAGGTATTTCCAAATGTTCATTTAGAAATACGAGAAAGAGAAGAATAAATGTGATATAATAATAAAACAAAAAACTCAAAGGAGGAATTAAATTGGCTAGAAGAGGCGGATTTCCGGGTGGAGGTATGCCGGGAAATATGAACAATATGATGAAACAGGTACAAAAAATGCAAAAGGATATGGAAAAAATTCAAGCTGAACTGTCTGAAAAAGAAGTAGATTTCAGAATAATGGATCAAAACAAGATAGGTTATAGAACATACTAAACTGATGATAATACGTGCTTAGATAATATATTGTTTGTGGCATTATGATATAATATATTTAAGTCCCTTATAAAAGGGTGTGGCAGGCTTGCTGGTGGTACAGCAGGCCATTTTTTTATGCTTTTTTATAATATCTTTAAGAAAGCAAAAAAAAGAAGGGGCTGGCAGAATAATATGAGTAACAGC
>JBHASY010000100.1:0-42808 GCA_041831635.1 Acetoanaerobium sp.
ATAACAATCTAATAGAATTATTAGCAAGTGATACTGAATTTAATCTAGATGAAACGGAGATAAAAAACATCTTAAAAGCAGAGAGTTTCATAGGAAGAGCAAAAGAGCAGGTTGAAGAGTTTATTTTAAATGACGTAAATCCGGTACTTGAAAAATATAAAAATCTTGTTAAAGATGTAAAGTTGAATGTTTAATGAATAAAAATAAAATGGTAAAGGAACTGTCTGAAATATTTTTAAGTTATGTATTAAAAAATAATAGATATATTGACGTGCATAGAAAAAATAATATTTTTTTAAATAATTTTAAGATTTTATTACAATTTTATCTACGTTTGTGTTATAATGTTAGACAAGAAAGCTTTGTTTAATTTGCATATTTATGCAAAATTATTTTTTTAACGTATTTGTTTAAAATTTAACAAATGGGGAAAATGGAGGAATCGCTATGGAAAACACAATTTTATCCGTTGAGCAAATGGAGGAAATAAGTTCTCTGCTAAAACAAAAGGCTGTTGAAGCCGGAGCGGAAACTTGGCAAGACAGAAAAGAAGCACAGAAAGTTTCATGTAAATTCGGTGAAGAAGGAGTGTGTTGCCGTATTTGTTCTATGGGACCATGCAGAATCACACCAAAATCACCAAGAGGAATTTGTGGAGCAACTGCAGATACCATAGCTGCAAGAAACTTTGCTCGTATGATCGCTGGTGGAACTGCAGCTCACTCCGACCATGCGAGAGATATCGCACACGTTTTACATATGTCAAGCGAAGATGGAAGTTACAAAGTAAAAGACAAAGATAAACTTTATAAGCTTGCTGCCGAGTGGGGGGTATCAACCGAAGGAAAAGGAGTATACGATGTGGCTCACGAGGTTGCTGAAATAGCTCTTATGGAATTCGGAAAACCTTTCGGCACACTTAGATTTTTAGATAGAGCTGTAGAGCAAAGAAAAGAGGTATGGGAAAAAGAAGGGGTAGCTCCAAGAGCTATTGACAGAGAGATCGCAACCATAATGCATTCTACGCATATAGGATGTACAGCAGAAGCTGAATCTCTTGTAAGAATGGGAATTAGAACCGGTATGTCTGACGGTTGGGGCGGTTCTATGATAGGAACAGAGTTTACAGACATTCTTTTCGGAACTCCTACTCCTACACAGACAGAAAGTAACTTAGGGGTTTTAGAAGAGGATATGGTGAACATAGTTCTTCATGGGCATGATCCTTCGTTGTCGGAGATGATAGTGCTTGCTTCTGAAGATGCGGATCTTGTTGCATACGCAAAAGAAAAAGGAGCAAAAGGAATAAACCTTGCAGGTCTATGTTGTACTGCAAACGAAGTGACAATGAGACACGGGGTTAGAATGGCAGGAAACTTCTTGCAACAGGAAAATGCTGTACTAACAGGGGCAGTAGAAGCTGTTATAGTTGACGTACAGTGCATATTCCCTGCTATGGCAACTCTTGCAAAGTGCTTCCATACCAAATTCATAACTACATCTCCAAAAGCTAAAATGCCGGGAGCAACTCATATAGAATTTGATGAGCATCACGCTTATGAATCTGCAAAAGGAATAATAAAAGAAGCAATAGAAAACTACCAAAACAGAAAAAGAGACAGAGTTTATATTCCTGACGTAAAACAAACTGCAATGGCAGGATATTCTATAGAAGCTATAATCAAACAACTTGATCTTGTTACAAACTCTCATGTAGACAAGACAGGTACAGTTAAGCCTTTGGCAGACTGTATAGTGTCGGGAGTTCTTAGAGGAGCTGTTGGTATAGTTGGATGTAACAACCCTAAAGTTAGACCTGACTATTCACATATAGAACTTATCAAAACCATGATAGCAAATGACGTAATCGTTGTTGCCACAGGATGTGCTGCTCAAGCTGCTGCGAAAGCGGGTCTTCTTGATAAAGAAGCTAGAAAGCTTGCAGGAAAAGGACTTAGAACAGTTTGTGAACTTGTTGATATTCCACCTGTACTTCATATGGGGTCATGCGTGGATATAAGTAGGATTCTCTTACTTGTAAACGCTGTGGCTAAACATTTAAATATGGATATTCCTAAACTTCCTGTTGTAGGAGTGGCACCTGAGTGGATGAGTGAAAAAGCTGTTGCTATAGCTAACTACGTAATAGGAACAGGTATAGATACTTTCTTGGGAGTTAATCCTCAAGTTACAGGTTCTGCTGAAATGATAGATCTATTGACAAACAGAGTTGAAGGCATAGTAGGAGCGAAATTTACAGTTGAAATGGATCCTGAAAAACTTGCTGAAAGAATGCTTGAAAGAATAGAAGAAAAACGTACAGCATTAGGAATATAAGATTAGGAGAATAACTATGAAAATTGCTATTACCGGAAAAGGTGGAGTTGGAAAGACTACTGTGTCATCAGTATTGAGTAGATTGTATGCAGATGAGGGCTACAGGGTTTTAGCAGTAGATGCGGATCCGGATGCGAATTTGGCTTTGGCACTGGGATTTACTAAGGAAGAAATAGATGAGATCGTGCCGATATCTGAAATAAAGGATTTGATAGCTGAAAGAACCGGAGCACAAAGCGGAAGCGTTGGGAGTTTTTTCAAAGCAAATCCCAAAGTTGATGATATACCTGAGAGATATTGCAAAACGTTAAACGGAGTTTCACTACTCACTATGGGGACAGTCGATACAGGAGGAAGCGGTTGTGTTTGCCCGGAACATGTTCTTTTGAAAAGATTGACGTCGCATCTGGTACTGCAAAACAAAGATGTGGTAATAATGGATATGGAAGCCGGCATAGAGCATTTAGGCAGGGGAACAGCTTCAGGAGTAGATGCTTTTATAGTGGTTATAGAACCTGGAGTCAGGAGTCTTCAAACTTTCGAAAAAGTAAAAAAGCTTGCGAACGATATCGGGGTGTCTGATGTAAAGGTGGTAGCAAATAAGATTAGAAACAAAGAGGACGAGGATTTTATCAGAGAAAATGTCGGGGACAGCTTGCTTGGGCTTATACATTACAGCAAGGGTGTTATTGACTCTGATAGGAACAATCAATCAGCATATGAGGCGGATTCGAATTTAAAAGATGAGATAAAAGCGATTAAAGATGCGATTGAGTCTTCTGTAAAAAAAGGTCAGTAATATAACAAATAAAAATAAAAATATTTAAGGAGGGGTTCACATGAGTTTTAAAAGCGATATAGAAATAGCGCAAGAGGCGATAGTTCAGGACATAAGGGAGATAGCTAAAAAACTAAATCTTACTGAAGATGATTTAGAACTTTATGGTAAATACAAAGCTAAGGTTGATTACAATCTTCTAAAAAGAGACACCGGCAAGAAAGCTAAACTAATTCTTACTACAGCAATCAACCCTACTCCGGCAGGAGAAGGAAAAACCACCACTACTATAGGGGTAGCTGACGGATTATCAAAACTTGGAAAAAATACTTTAGTTGCACTTCGTGAACCATCTCTTGGCCCGGTGTTTGGAGTTAAAGGAGGAGCCGCAGGAGGAGGGTATGCTCAGGTGGTGCCTATGGAAGATATCAACCTTCACTTCACAGGAGACTTCCATGCTATAGGAGCAGCAAACAACCTACTAGCTGCTATGATAGATAACCATATATATCAAGGTAATGCACTTGATATAGATCCAAGAAGAATAACTTGGAGAAGAGCTATTGATATGAACGACCGTCAATTAAGATTTGTGACTGATGGTCTTGGTGGAAAGGCCAACGGTTTCCCTAGAGAAGACGGATTTGACATTACAGTTGCTTCTGAAGTTATGGCTGCGTTTTGTCTGGCATCTGATGTAATGGATTTAAAAGAAAGATTAGGAAGAATTATAATCGGATACAGCAGAAAAGGAGAACCTGTTACTGCAGCTCAACTTAATGCCAACGGTGCAATGGCTGCTCTTCTTAAAGATGCTCTTAAACCTAACCTGGTTCAAACATTAGAAGGGACTCCGGCTTTTGTTCATGGGGGACCTTTCGCAAACATTGCTCATGGCTGCAACTCAGTAATCGCAACTAAAATGGCTATGCATTTTGCAGATTATGTTGTTACTGAAGCAGGATTCGGTGCCGATCTTGGAGCTGAAAAGTTCTTGGATATCAAGTGCAGAATGTCAGGCTTAAGACCGGATGCAGTTATAATAGTAGCTACTGTTAGAGCACTTAAATATAACGGCGGAGTTAAAAAAGACGATCTTAACAAAGAAAACCTTGAGGCACTAGAAAAAGGCCTTCCAAACTTATTGAAACACGTTGAAAACATAACTAAAGTATATAAATTGCCGGCAGTTGTTGCTATCAACCAATTCCCTCTGGACACTGAGGCTGAACTGAAACTTGTAAAAGAAAAATGTCAAGAATTAGGAGTTAATGTTGCACTTTCTGAAGTTTGGGCTAAAGGAGGAGAAGGAGGAAAAGAACTTGCTCAGGAAGTTCTTAGATTAGTTGATGGAGCGGAAAATAATTTTGAGTTCGCTTATGACGAAAAAGATTCAATCAAAGACAAAATAAATGCTATAGCTACAAAAATTTATGGAGCTGATGGCGTAGACTACACTCCAAATGCAGAAAAACAAATAGCTGAAATAGAAAAAGTAGGTTATGATAAATTACCTATTTGTATGGCTAAAACTCAATATTCTCTTACTGATGACCAAACAAAACTGGGAAGACCTACAGGATTTAGAATAACTGTTAGAAATATAAAAATTTCTGCAGGAGCAGGTTTCCTTGTGGCTTTAACCGGAGAAATAATGACTATGCCAGGACTTCCTAAAGCACCAGCAGCTGAAAAAATAGATGTTGACGGCACAGGAAAAATAGCTGGATTATTCTAAGGTGGTATGTTATGGATATTACTCAAGATGTAAAAATAGAAAAAAATCTTGCGGAATTTTCACTTGCAGACTTTGTAGAAGTGTTATCATCTAAAGCGCCTGCACCGGGAGGTGGAGGAGCTGCGGCACTTACAGCAGCACAAGGGTGTGCACTGTCTGCTATGGTTTGCAACTTGACGATAGGAAAGAAAAAATATGCTGAGTTTGAAGAAGATTTAAAAAGAATTTTGGATTCTTCAGTTTTTCTTCAAAGAAGATTTTTAGATATGATTGAAGAGGACAAAGTAAACTTTACACCTCTTGCGAAAGCTTATGGCCTTCCTGCTAATACAGACGAAGAAAAAGCTAGTAAAGCAAAAGTTATGGAAGAGGCGTTAAAGGAAGCTTGTAAAGTTCCAGTCGAGATAGTGGAACGTTCGTATGAGGGTATTAAACTTCATTTAGAGCTTATGGATAAAGGTTCAAAGCTTGCAATAAGTGACGTAGGCGTAGGGGTAGAATTTTTAAGAGCTGCACTTATTAGCGGGAAAATGAATGTTTTAATCAATACCGGAATGATAAAAGATAAAGATTATTCTTCAAAACTTGAGAATAGGGTAAACGAGCTTGTTAAAGAGGGGACTTCTATAGCTGATTCAATTAGTGATAAAGTAATGAAGATGTTATAGGAAAACAAAACATACCTAAGAAAACTAAATGTTTTCTTAGGTATGAAATATATAAATAAGGCTTTGAATTTATAATTTTGAAGGAGGATAAAAAATGATTATTTCTCAGGCGAAACCAAGAGAAGAGGTAATGAACTTTATAAACGACGCACAAAACGTTTTGATCGCAGGATGTAGTTTATGTGCCTCTACCTGTAAGGTTGGAGGCGAAGAAGAAATAGAAGCTCTTAAAGCTGATCTTGAAGCAGCAGGGAAAAAAGTTTTAGGAACATTACTTTTAGATCCTGCTTGCAATCTTTTGAAAACAAGAAAAGATATGAAAGCTTTCAAAGAACAAATGCCTGAAGTTGATGCTATAGTATCCCTGGCTTGCGGAGATGGTACTCAAACATTAGCGAAAGTGGTTTCAAAACCTGTTTATCCGGGAAATAACACGATGTTTATCGGAGAAATAGAAAGAGTAGGACAATACGAAGAAAGTTGTTTGGCATGTGGAGATTGTGAACTTGGATGGACAGCGGGGATTTGTCCTATCACAAGATGTGCAAAGAGCTTAATGAACGGGCCATGTGGCGGAGCAAAAAATGGAAAATGCGAAGTTAATGCTGAAAATGACTGTGCTTGGATACTTATATACAACAAACTCAAAGAAGAAGGAAGATTAGACACTATTACAGAAAATAGACAACCAAAAGACTTCCAAAAGAGTGTTCATCCAAAAAGACTTGAAATAAAATAAAATCGGGGGGGTTATTTATATGGGTTTACTAAAACAAGCATTTGAAAATGGAGAGTTTGCTGTAACGTCTGAAATGGCTCCTCCAAAAGGAATAGATTTTGCTCATCTTAGACATTGTGCTAAGTTAATAAAAGGAAGGGTTCATGCAGCAAATGTAACAGATTTTCAGTCAGCTGTTATGAGAGCGACTTCACTTGCCACTTGTAAGGTTCTTCAAGAAGAAGGCATTGAACCTGTAATTCAAATTACGGGAAGAGATAGAAACAGAATAGCAATTCAAGGAGAAATGTTGTCAGCCGGATTGTTTGGAATTCCAAATATGCTTGCATTAACGGGGGATCATACTGTGGTAGGGGATCATCCAAATGCAAAAGCTGTGTATGATTTAGATGTAATTGGAATTCTTCAAGCAGCTGAAATACTTAAATCAGGCAAAGATATGGCTGGAAACGAATTACAAGGGGCACCTGACTTCTTTCTTGG
Source organism: Acetoanaerobium sp. (assembly GCA_041831635.1). Lineage (GTDB taxonomy): Bacteria > Bacillota > Clostridia > Peptostreptococcales > Filifactoraceae > Acetoanaerobium. The sequence goes on from JBHASY010000100.1 coordinate 6,744, forward strand.
AGCTAGCGTTACTCCTAGATTTGATCCTGTAGATGCTCAAATTTTCAAAATGGAGAAAAAAATTGCAGCTGGAGCAAGATTTTTTCAAACTCAGGCGGTTTTTGATATAGACACAATGAGAGAATTCAGGGAAAAAACTAAACATTTAGATTGCAAAGTTATGGCTGGTATTATACCTCTAAAAACACCTGGAATGGCTAAATTTATGAATAGTAATGTGCCTGGAATCTTTGTTCCGGATGAGCTTATCGATAGACTTAAAGCAAGTGCTGAAGGAATAGAAGATAAGAAAGAAAAGAACAAGGCTATGGTTATGGAAGGTATTAAAATTTCCGGAGAGTTTATTAGACAGCTAAAAGAAGAAGGACTATGTGACGGTGTACATATTATGGCAATTGGAGCCGAAGAAAATGTTCCTCTTATACTAGATGCAGCCGGACTATAAGGAGGAAATTAAATGAAAATAGTAGTAGTTGGAGCAGGACCTGGAGGATATGTAGCTGCTATTAAGGCGGCTTTACTCGGAGCTGAAGTAACGGTGATCGAGAAATATAAACCTGGTGGCACTTGCCTAAATTGGGGATGTATACCTACAAAATCTTTCCTTGCAGCATCTGAACGTTTAGATATGGTTAAAGAGGCTGAAGAATTTGGAATAGAACTAACCTCGGATATTAAAGTTGATTTTGGCAAGATAATGGATAGAAAAAATAAAATAGTGTCGACTCTTGTTAAAGGAGTAGAGCATCTGTTTGCACAAAGGAAAATAACGGTAGTAAAAGGTCATGGGAAAATAGTATCTGCAAAAGAAGTTGTAGTAACTGATGAAGATAATAATACTCAAACAATTCCGGCAGATAAGATAATTATAGCTACAGGCTCTGTGCCTATAATTCCGCCTATGTTTCCTTATGACAAAATTAAGGTTATAACAAGCGATGAGGCTATGAACCTTACAGAAGTTCCAAAATCTATGATTATAGTTGGCGGAGGAGTTATCGGCTGTGAGTTTGGGCAGTTCTACAGAAAATTAGGAACAGAGGTTACTATAGTTGAAATGGCAGATCATTTACTACCATTTGAAGATGATGACGTTGCAAAACAACTTGCTCGTTCGTTTAAAAAGGACAAGATAAAAGTTATTACAAGTGACAGCATAACCAGTGTTGAAGTTAAGGATGGAAATGTTACTGCTGAACTTGGAAGCGGTAAATCTTTAACAGCAGAACTTATGATAGTTTCTGTAGGTAGAAGACCATATCTTGACAATCTGGGTGTAGAGGAACTTGGATTGGCTTCTGAAAGAGGAAAACTGATTGTAGATGAAAATATGATGACAAATGTAGATGGAATATATGCTATAGGCGATGTAATTAACTCTCCAATGCTGGCTCATGTGGCATCAAAAGAGGGTTTAGTTGCGGTAGATCATGCATTTGGCAAAAAATCAACTGTAAATTACGATGCAGTTCCAAGATGCGTATATACAGATCCTGAAGTGGCAGCAGTTGGAAAAACCGAAAGAGAACTAAAAGAAAAAGGCATATCTTATCATGTGGGAAGTTTTGAATTTAGAGGTTTAGGAAAAGCCCAAGCCATAGGAAAACTTCAAGGTGCAGTTAAGGTTCTTACAGATGACAACGATGTCATAGTAGGAGCATCAGTTGTAGGACCACATGCCACAGATTTGTTGACAGAATTAAGCTTAGCAGTTCATCTTAAACTTACGGCAGCTCAGGTAGGAGACGTAATCCATCCACATCCTACACTATCAGAAGCACTTATGGAAGCTCTACATGATGTTCATGGTCAATGTGTTCATAAAGTGTAATAGATAAAATAGGAGGACAAATCAATATGGGAAAGACTATTGCAGTAGCAGGTAAAGGTGGAACAGGAAAAACATCCTTGACAGGATTGCTTATAAATTATTTAGCAACGGAGAAAAGTGGTAAGGTCATCGCTGTAGATGCTGATGCTAATGCAAACTTAAATGAAGTTCTTGGTGAAAAAATAGATATAACACTTGGAGCGATTAAAGAAGATGTAAATAGAAGAGAACGTGATGGAAGTAGTTTTCCAGGTGGAATGACAAAAGCTCAGTATATGAAGTACAGACTAAACACTGCTATTTCAGAAGGCAATGGATATGATTTGCTTGTTATGGGGCGTTCTGAAGGCACAGGTTGCTACTGTTATGTCAATGGAATACTAAGAGAACAGCTAGATACGATTTCTAACAGTTATGATTATCTAGTAATAGATAACGAAGCTGGAATGGAGCATTTATCTAGAGGAACTTCTAAATCTGTAGATGTGCTTTTACTAGTTAGTGACTGTTCAAGAAGAAGTATTCAAGCCGTAGCTAGAATAAGAGATCTTGCGTTAGAACTTAAACTAAATGTTGGAGAATTGTATTTGATAGTAAACAAGGCTCCGGAGGGTAAGTTAAACGATGGAATAATGGAAGAAATCAACAAATATAACCTTAATCTGTTAGGCGTAGTTCCGATGGATGAAAATATTTATGAATATGACTCTAATGGGAAACCATTAGTTAGCTTACCGATAGATTCTCCGTCAAAGAAGGCTTTCCATGAGATTTTGTCAAAATTAAATATATGATAAATAATAAACCGCAATTTTTAGGGGGCGATTTTAGTGGCGTTTAAAACATCAGTACAGAAATATCAAGGTAGAATCGGAGAAGTAACACTTGGAGCAGGAGAAAAAGCAGTAAAAATCGGTGGAGAAAACACTCTTCCATTTTACAGTTTTGACGGAGAAATAGGAAATAGAGCAGCAGTAGGAATGGAAATTATTGACATTTCTCCGGAAGAGTGGCTTGATGAGCTTAAAACAGCTTATAAAGATGTTTCTTCAGATACGGTAGCTTGGGCTAAATTTGTTCAAGACACTTATGCACCTGACTTTATCTGCTTAAGATTTGAGGGGGCGGATCCGAATGGAATGGACAGATCAGCTGAAGATTGTGCAGAAATAGCGAAAAAAGTAGCTGAAGCTATTGAAATTCCGCTTGTTGTAGCAGGAACAAACAATCACGAAAAAGATGCGAAATTGTTTGAAAAAATTGCAGCTGCCACAGATGGAAAAAATGTATTGCTTATGGCAGCAACAGAAGATAATTATAAAGCTGTAGGTGCGGCAGGAGGAATGGCTTACAGTCATAAAGTTGCAGCTGAATCATCAGTTGATATAAACCTTGCAAAACAATTAAATATTTTACTTACACAACTTGGAGTTAAACCTGAAAGCATAGTAATGCATGTTGGTTGTGCAGCTGTAGGATACGGCTTTGAGTATGTGTCATCAACATTCGACAGAATTAGACTTGCAGCATTTGGACAAAATGATAAAACTCTTCAAATGCCAATAATTACACCTGTTTCTTTTGAAACTTGGAATGTTAAAGAATCACTAGCTTCTGAGGAAGATGAACCTCTATGGGGTAGCAGAGAAGATCGCGGTATAGCTCTTGAAGTATCTACTGCATCTGCTGTACTGGTGTCTGGAGCTAACGCTGTAGTACTTAGACATCCAGAGAGTGTTAAAACTATTAGAACATTAGTTGATCAATTAATATAGAACAATTCAGAGGTTAGGGGGAAATTAAAATGGCATTAACAGGCTTAGATATTTTTAAGTTAACACCGAAGAAAAATTGTAAAGATTGTGGATTTCCAACTTGTTTGGCTTTCTCTATGAAAGTTGCGGCAGGTGGAATAGAAATAGAAAAGTGTCCACATATGAGCGAGGAAAACCTTGCTAAACTTTCAGAATCTACTGCACCTCCAATGAAAGCACTTACTGTAGGAGCTGGAAACAACGAATACAAATTAGGTGGAGAAACAGTTCTGTTCAGACATGAAAAAACTTTTGTAAACAGAAACCGTTTTGCAGTTGCAATCAAAGATACTGATTCTACCGATGTAGTAAACAGAAAAATTGAAAACATCAAAAAAGTGGATTTTGAAAGAATCGGGGAAAGAATGAAAGCCGAGTTTGCGGCTTTTATTTACACAGGAAACAAAGAAGCTTACATAGCTAATATTAAAGCTGTATTAGCTTCAGGAGCTGAACTTGCTTATATGGTAGTTTGTGAAGATGTGGAAGTTGCTAAAGAGGCGTTGGAGTTATTAAAAGACACTAATCCTATTCTTCATGGAGCAACAAATGAAAACTATGAGCAAATGGTAGACTTAGCTGTTGCATGTAAGTGTGCACTCGGTCTTAAAGCTGATTCTTTAGAAGATTTATATGAATTAACTTCAAAGGTTCAAGCTAAAGACTACAAAGAATTGCTTTTAGACACAGGCAGCAAAACTATCAAAGAAGCATACACTAATGCAATACAAATAAGAAGAACTGCACTTAAAGATGGAGATAGAACTTTCGGATATCCTAGTATTATATTTGTAAATGATTTAGCTAAAGACAACAAATTTATGGAGATAGCACTTAGTTCAATCTTTACAATTAAATATGGTTCAGTCTTAGTTATTGAAGACATGGATTTTGCCAGAGGACATTCCGTATGGGCACTTAGACAAAATATTTACACTGACCCGCAAAGACCTATGCGTGTTGAACCTAAAGCATACTCTGTAAACAATGCTACTGACGAATCTCCTGTGCTTTGTACAGTTGACTTTGCTCTTACTTATTTTATAATAAACGGCGAAATTGAAAAATCCAAAGTTCCTACTTGGTTGCTGATTCCTGATGCCGGCGGATATTCAGTTCTTACAGCGTGGGCTGCTGGAAAATTCAGCGGTTCAATAATTGCCAACTTTGTAAAAGAAAGTGGAGTGGAGCAAAAAACAAAATCCAGAAAGCTTATAATTCCTGGAAAAGTTGCAGTACTTAAAGGAGATATCGAAGATTCTCTACCTGGATGGGAAGTAGTGGTAGGCCCAAATGAGTCAATGCAACTTCCTAAGTTCCTAAAAGATTTATAAAATATGACGAGGGAGTTAATCTCCCTCTATAAAAAATAGTATACTGGGGGTTATTATCAATGGATAAATTTATGATTATTGGAGAAAGAATTCACTGCATATCACCTGTAATAAGAAAAGCTATCGAAGAAAAAAATCTTGAGCCGATATTCCAAAGAGCTAAAGAGCAAATAGATGCAGGGGCTCATTACGTAGATGTTAATATTGGACCTGCCGAGAGAAACGGCGAGGAAGTGATGACTTGGATGGTTGAGTCTATTCAACAAAAATTTAACAACATTCCATTGGCATTAGATACAGTAAACCGTAAAGCTATTGAGGCTGGACTGAAAGTTTACAACAGTGAAAATGGGAAGGCAATAATTAACTCTGCCGATGCCGGTCCAAGAGTTGAAATGATTGACCTTGCCGGAGAGTATGGTTGTATGGTTATAGGTCTTTGTGCTAAAGAAGGTATTCCAAGAGATAACGATGAGCGTATGGCTTATTGTACAGAAATACTTGAAAGAGCTTTGGGCGCAGGAATGGAACCTACGGATGTACTTTTCGACCCACTAATGCTTGTAATCAAAGGAATGCAAGAAAAACAACAAGAAGTATTGGAAGCCATCAAAATGATGAGCGATATGGGACTTAAAACTACAGGAGGATTGTCAAATATTTCAAATGGAGCTCCAAAACATATAAGACCTATCCTTGATGCGGTATGGTGCGCTATGGCTATGCAAAACGGATTGACATCAGCGATTATAAATCCATGCGATGTTAGGCTTATGGAAACTATCAAATCAGCTGATATTATCAAAAACAATACTCTTTATGCAGATTCATATCTAGAGTTATAATTTGGGGTATTGAGCAAATTTATGGGGTTTTATTTCTAATTAAAGTGGGAGGTAGTATTATAATGACTTTATTTGACATTATTTTTCAAGGAACTTCAGATGCTCTTTCAGCTGCTAAATCAGTAGTGGAAAAAGCAGTTGCCGATAAAGGCAAGGAACATAAGGTTGCATTTCCAGACACAGCATATTCTTTACCGGTTATTTACGCTGCAACAGGTAAAAAGATATCTAACTTAGGAGAACTTCAAGAGGCTGTAGCTATAGCTGAAAGTCTTTTGGTAAAAGAGCAAAGATTAGAACAAGCTTTAAATGCAGGACTTTCAACAGCTGTAGCGGCTGAAATTATAGAAGCTGTAAAATATTCACTTGAAGAAGCTCCTTATTCAGCTCCACTGGCAGGACATATAAGCGACCCTATAATCCGTTCTCTGGGAGTACCGCTAGTAACAGGAGATATTCCTGGTGTTGCTGTTGTACTTGGCGAATGTCCTGATGCTGAAACGGCGGCTAAGATTATCAAAGATTATCAATCAAAAGGTTTACTTACTTTCCTAGTTGGAAAAGTTATCGATCAAGCTACTGAAGGAAATGTTAAAATGGGTCTTGACCTTAGGGTTATACCTCTAGGCTATGATGTAACTTCGGTTATCCACGTTGTTTCTGTAGCTGTTAGAGCGGCACTTATATTTGGTGGATTAGAGCCAGGAAATCTTGAAGGACTTCTTCAATATACTCTTGAGAGAGTACCGGCGTTTGTAAATGCTTTCGGTCCACTTTCAGAGTTGGTAGTTTCTGCCGGAGCCGGAGCAATTGCACTTGGTTTCCCTGTAATAACTGACCAAGATGTGATGGAAGTTCCTACAAGACTTATCACTCAAAAAGATTATGATAAATTTGTTGCTACTTCATTAGAAGCTAGAAACATTAAGATTAAAATAACTGATATTCCTATTCCTGTTGCATTTGCAGCAGCTTTCGAGGGTGAAAGAATCAGAAAGAACGATATGTTCGTTGAATTTGGAGGAGGAAAGACAGAGTCATTTGAAGTGGTTGTAATGAAGGATGCCTCTGAAGTGGAAGACCACAAAATAGAAATTATCGGACCGGACATCGACACGGTTACAGAAGTTCCTGGAAGAATGCCACTTGCAGTTATAGTTAAAATAGCAGGAAAATCAATGCAAACTGACTTCGAACCTGTTCTTGAAAGAAGAATTCACTACTTTATGAACTATATCGAAGGTGTAATGCACGTGGGACAAAGAGATATCACTTGGATAAGAATAGGCAAAGAAGCATATGAAAAAGGTTTCAGATTAAATCATATTGGAGAAGTGCTATATGCTAAGATGATGGATGAGTTTGACACAGTTGTTGACAAATGTGAAATAACTCTTATAACTGATGAAGCAAAAGCGAAAGCATTAAAAGGTGAAATTGCAACTCCTAAATACGAGGCTAGAGATGAAAGACTTGCTTCTCTTACAGATGAAAATGTAGATGCTTTCTATAGTTGTAACCTTTGTCAATCATTTGCGCCTGCTCACGTTTGTGTTGTTACTCCTGAAAGACTTGGACTTTGTGGAGCAGTAAGCTGGTTAGATGCTAAAGCTACTAAAGAACTTGATTCTACAGGACCTTGCCAGCCTATACTTAAAGAAGGCGTAATTGATGAAAACAAGGGAATTTGGGAGAGAGTAAATGAAACTGTGTCAGATATTTCTCAAGGTGCTGTAAACAGTGTGACTTTGTACTCAATCATGGAAGACCCTATGACTTCATGTGGATGCTTTGAATGTATTTGTGGTATTGAGCCGGCATCAAACGGGGTTGTAATTGTAAACAGAGAGTTTGGCGGAACTACTCCTATAGGTATGACATTTGGAGAACTTGCATCTATGACAGGCGGTGGAGTTCAAACTCCGGGCTTTATGGGTCATGGTAGACATTTCATTTCTTCTAAGAAATTTATGAGAGCTGAAGGAGGAATCCAAAGAATAGTATGGATGCCTAAAGAATTAAAAGAGTACGTTCAAGATAAATTGAATGCTACAGCTAAAGAACTGTATGATATAGATAATTTCACAGACATGATTGCTGATGAAACTATAGCTACAGACGGAGAAGCACTAATAGATTTCCTTTCTCAAAAAGGACACCCTGCACTTGCTTTAGATCCATTAATGTAAGGAGGATAAAGAATGAACTTTCCAAGTAATTTAAAATATTCAGAAAAACATCTTTGGGTATCTGTAGATGGTGGTATTGCTACTATAGGTATCACTGATCATGCTCAATCTCAACTGGGCGAGCTTCTATATGTAGAAATGCCTGAAATAGGAGATGAAATTTCAAAAGATGAAGATTTTGGTGTAGCTGAGTCTTCAAAAATCGCGTCGGATTTAATAGCACCTATAGATGGAGAAGTAATTGAAATCAATGGAGCATTAGAAGACGATCCAGAGGTTATAAACGAAGATCCTTATGCAAACTGGATTATTAAAGTTAAAGTAAGTGATGACAGTCAAGTTGAAGCCTTAATGGATGCAGCAGCATACCAAGCTACATTATAAGTTTTGACTTTCAAAATTAAAATAATCCCCAAGGATATCCTTGGGGATTTCCTTTAAGGAGGGAAGCAAATGCCAAAAGTCACTTTTTTACCTTTAAACAAAACCGTAATAGGATACGAAGGAGATCTAATAATAGAGTTGGCGAGAAAAAACGATATATTCATAGATGCTCCCTGTAATGGCAATGGAACTTGCGGGAAATGTAAAATAAAAATAGTTTCCGGTAAAGTAGATACACAAAAAAACCTACATATAACTCAAGAAGAAATGGAAGATGGTTATGTACTAGCTTGTGATACCAAATTAAAATCAACTGATATAACTATAGAATTGATAAACATCGAATCATCTGCTTTGAGCAATATGCAAATCCAATCTATTTCTACAGAAAGGGACCAGTTAATATTTGAAGATTCCAGAAATCATCTAATTGAAAACAACATGGAATTTGGAACTTATGTAAAAAAAGATTATTTAGAGATAGAAACTCCTAATCTTGACGATAATATATCTGACTTTGATAGGCTAAAAAGAGAAATGAGAAATAAATTTGGATATTCTCAAGTATTTATGCGATTACCGATGCTTAGGAAAATGCCTATTATTTTGAGGGAGGCTGACTTTAAAGTTACAATTACTCATATACCACGTGGTAAAAGAACAACAATTGTCAATATGGAAATAGGTAACACTTTAGATAGACTTTTTGGAATTGCCTTAGATATAGGAACCACATCAGTAGCAGCCTCATTAGTAGATCTTTATTCAGGAAAACTAATAGGACGTGCATCATCCGGAAATGCTCAAATGAAATATGGAGCAGATGTAATAAATAGAATAATATATTCTACCAAAAAAGATGGACTTGAAAATTTAAATAAAGCTATAATTCAGGATACTATAAATCCGCTTCTTCAAAAAATGTACAAAGAAACAGGTATAGGTATGGAGGAAGTAATAGCTTTTGTTGCGTCAGGTAATACGACTATGACGCAGTTGTTTTTAGGCGTATATCCTGATTTTTTAAGAATAGAGCCATATATTCCGACTTTCTTAAGAGCACCATTTGTTCAAGCAGGACAACTCGGTCTTGAGGTAAACCCTGAGACATTTATATATATAGCACCTAATGTTGCCTCATATGTGGGAGGAGATATAACAGCAGGAGTTTTGGCATCTTACATATGGGCCGATTCTCAAAACACCTTATTTATTGACTTAGGTACAAACGGAGAGATAGTTTTTGGAAACCAAGACTTTCTTATGACCTGTGCTTGCTCCGCAGGACCGGCATTTGAGGGTGGAGAGATATCTTCAGGTATGAGAGCGGCGCCAGGTGCGATTGAAGAAGTAAAAATAACAGATGCATTTTTTGCTCCTGATATAAAAATAATTGGAGAAATATCGCCAAAGGGCATTTGCGGTTCAGGAATAATAGATTTAATAGCAGAGATGTTTAAGCATAAAATTATCGACAGAAGAGGAAAAATCATAAAAGATAATGGAAATCCTAGAGTAAAAGTTGATGAACATGGAATAGGTAGTTATGTAGTTGCAGCAAAAGAAGAATGGGAAGATATGATTGAAGATGTATGTATCACTGAAGTGGATTTGGATAACTTCATAAGAGCAAAAGGTGCTGTGTATAGTGGTGCTGCAACACTTATAACTAGCTTAGGAATGAGTTTTAGCGAGTTGGATAGAGTTATGATTGCCGGAGGTATAGGAAATAGCTTAGATATTGAAAATTCTATAGTAATCGGACTACTACCTGATATACCTAGAGATAAATTTTCTTATATAGGAAACAGCTCTCTGATTGGATCATATTTGACTTTAATGAGCGAAGATGCAAGAAAGAAAATGGAGGACATTGCGTCACAGATGACATATATAGAACTTTCAGTTTATCCGTCATATATGGACGAGTTTATATCGGCATGCTTTTTACCTCATACAAATACAGATGACTTTCCAAGCCTTTTGGAATTTCTTGAATAATGTGATATAATTCAAATATAATTATTTATAGAAATAGACTTAAAATATAAATAAATTGTCTGTTATGATATTAGCATAAAAAATATTTATATATGTATTTTTTAAGTGTATATTTTTAGATAATATTGATAATTTAAGAAGGTAAAACTAAAAATGAGGAGGAAAAAACTATGTGTGAATCACAGGCATATTTATTAACTTCAGAGGGTGAAAAGAAAATAATGGATAATGTAGTTTTTGTTAAGCCTGAAAATGGTAAAGTGTATTTAGAAGATTTACTTGGTGAACAAAAAATCGTAGAGGGTAATATAAAAGAAATGAAACTTATAGCTCATAAAATCATAATAGAAAGTAATTAGGTGGACTTATGATAATAGCTGTTATTGATGGAATGGGTGGAGGAATAGGATCTCAAATAGTTCATGCACTCAGAGATGAACTTCCATCCAGTATAGAGATATATGCACTAGGAACAAATGCAATAGCTACCTCTGCAATGATGAAACAAAAAGCAAATAAAGGGGCAACAGGAGAAAATGCTATTAGAGTTTCCAGTAAAAATGCAAATGTCATTATTTGTCCGTTTTCTTTGCTTGTTCCTGATAGTATGATGGGGGAGGTTACTTCGTCTATATCTTTGTCGATTACTCAAAGCGATGCTTATAAGATTATACTGCCTATACTTCCGGAAGATTACTCAATAATTGGACTTGAGGCAAAACCGCTACTTTTAATGATAAAAGATTCTATAGATGCTATAAAGAAAGAATTTTCGATAAAATAAAGTGAATTTTTAGGAGGTTAGACCTATGAAAGCAAAATATACTAACAATAAGAACAATTCACATAGCCATAGTCATTCATCAAGTCATATTCACGAGCATGATCATGGAGATGGACATATTCATACTCATGAGCACCATCATGACCACCCACATGACCATGAGCATGATTTTGATGGAATGAGTAAAGAAGAAAAAACACTTAGGATTCTTCTTGCTCACTGGGTAGATCATAACAACAGCCACCAAGATGGATTTAAAGAATGGGTGGATAAAGCAAATGAGATGGAAAAACATGAAACAGCAAGCTATATACAAAAGGCAATAGAATTTATGGATAAAGCAAACGAAATGTTACTAGAGGCTAAAAAATCTTTGTAAATTAAAAAATAAGGAAATTTTAATATAAATAAACACCAATGATATAATATATCAGAGGTGTTTATTTTTTGATAAATTTGAAAAATAAAACAGGATTTTATGTGAACTTAGTTAATACGTTGGAATAAGAAGCCTTTGACCGGGAACTATATTTAATGATGTAAGTTGATTTAATTCCACTATTTTTTCGATAAAATCTCTTGGATCATCTTTAGGGTTTTTATATTTAGTTGAAATATCCCATAATGTATCTCCTGACATTATAGTGTAATAAGAATAAGATTCTTGACTTGCTTTATTTTTTTGTCCTAAAGAATATATTTTAAAAGTAGTGGAGGTTAAAATTATTAAGAATAATACAGCTATGTTAATCATATTTTTTCTAATATTTTTTCTTTTTATTTTTTTTGTCCTCATTTTTATCCTCCTTAAAAATTTGATAGATCAATCTAATTTACAGTTATTGAAGTATATAACTTAATAAAATAAAAAAATTGATTTACAATATATTGTTTATCATTAAATTACATCGAGAACATTTGTTCTAATTTGATTATAGCAGAACAGATGTTTGGAGGTCAATAGTAAATATGAACAAATGTTTGTTTTTTTTGTTTCATATGTTATAATTATTACTATAATAATGTTTTCGATAAAAAAACTTCTAAAAAACATATATGATAAGTCAATTTATATTTAGTATAAAAATGGAGGTAAGTATTGTGTATTCTATAAATCAAAAACAATTAGAAATATTATCATACATAAAAGAAGAGATTAAAAAGAAAGGGTATCCTCCATCAGTAAGAGAAATATGTATAGCTGTAGATCTAAAGTCGACTTCTACTGTTCATTCTCATTTGAATAGACTAGAGGAATGTGGATATATAAGAAAAGATCCTACAAAGCCTAGAGCTATTGAAATAGTTTCTTCAGACGATGAAGACGGTTTTTATAGAAGGAATACGATAGACATACCTTTGTTAGGAGAGGTAACTGCCGGGGATCCTATTTTAGCTGTGGAGCATATAGAAGAGTTTTTACCTATTCCATCATCTTGGGTAAGTAATGGAACGTATTTTATGCTTAAAATTAAGGGAGATAGTATGGTTGATGCCGGTATATTTGATAGAGATATAGTAATAGTAGAAAAGACTAACTATGCTAAAAATGGAGATATAGTAGTTGCACTTATAGATGATGAGGTAGCAACGGTAAAACGCTTTTATAAAGAAAAAGATAGAATAAGATTGCAACCTGAGAATGATGCATATTCTCCGATTTATTCAAGGAACGTTTCTATAGTAGGGATTGTTAAAACTCTTATAAGGACAAATGTAGTTTGATTTAGTTGATATAGAATAATAACCACCCGTAAAACGGGTGGTTATTATTTAAAGTAGAAAAACTATTAAAAATTATAATATATTTTTTTTGTAAGCTAAATACAGTTCTTTAAGCAATTTAACTTTATCTCTCATTAGTTTTTGTAAATTTGAAACTTCACTTAAATTATTTAGATTTATTTGATTTCTTATATTTGTAAAGATAGATTTTTTATCTACGCTGTCTTTCATCAACTCCCACCTTAAGTTGTTTATTCTATTCCAGTTCACTATGTCTAAGTCTGAAATTTCATCATCATGCACTTTAGAGCAATTTCTAACTAAATTCATATTATTTTCTATTATTCTTCCTTTGAGCTCGTTAATCCATAAATCTATAGTAGAAGTTTTGTAAGAATCTATGATATTTTGAGTAAAGACATCTCCTTCAGTTAATATTTTAATTTTTTCAGGATAATTGTCAAAAGAAATTACATTTTCATAAACAGTAGCAGGAGGCTTGCCAAAAAGCTCGCATCGCTCTTCTTCTGTATAATGCTCGAACACATCAAACTCACTTCTGTACTGTCTATGTTTTTCTAAATAAATTGAACTTTCTCCCGCTTTTTTCGAAAATTCTTCTTCTAATTGTTTTAAACTATATTTACCGGCTAGATTAGATATTCCGTCAATCATACATTGATACGAAGAAGCTAACACCAGGTATGTATTAGAATTAGGGTTTGGTGATCTAAGTTCAAATCTTGTAGATAGTGGAGATTCGATATCTTTTATTAGTCCTATTAGTATAGATCTATTTCTAGATGGGAGTTCCGGAGAATGACCTAGAGAAGATACTATACAAACAGGTGCTTCAAAACCCGGTTTTAATCTATTTAGTGCATCGTTGGTAGAAGTGATAAAAGGGTTTATAACTTCGTAATTTTTTAGAATTCCCATCAATGAAGCAAAGGCAATAGAACTCATATATTCTTCTTTTGAATTTTTATGAGAAAATAAATTTACTTTGGTTCCGTCTTCTAACTCTGCCATTATTCCCATGTGGGTATGTTCTCCGCTGCCTGCAACACCCTCAATTGGTTTTGCGGCAAAGGTAACTTCTAATCCATAGCTGTTAAATATATCAAGGACTAGATGTCTTATAAAGTGCTCATTATCTGCACATTGAAGAGTGCTTGTATATTTCCAATCTATCTCAAGTTGCTCCATAATATGGCTTTGTTTTCCGCTTACATTGATCTGAGGTCTTACTCCTCCAACTTCCTTATGCCCCATTTCCGGTTCAAAACCATATTTTTCCATCATAAGCATAGTTTTTTCCATAGCAGTTCTAACGGTTCCTTCTGTACGTTTCCAATATTGTTCTTTTAGCATTTGGGAAGTTGATAGTTTTTCTTCATCGGCTTTATCTTCCGGTGTTTGAATCCAAAACTCAAGTTCAGTTGCAGATGTCATATGTAAAGATTTTATTTTTTTACCTTTGATGCCGAGTTCGTCTTTTAATGATTCGTTATTTTCTAAAACATCTAGACAGATGTTTTTAAATCTTTTTATTGCTTTTTTTAGAATAGACCTAGAGCAAACCATTTTGTTGTTGTGAATTAAAAAAGAAGGTATTCTAAGTGTTCCGATAGGTAATCCTGTTTTATAATCTATATGTCCGAAGTTATAGTCGATATGCCAGTTTACATTTAAATCAGGCAAAATTATAACTTTAGCATCATTTAGAGTAGCTATATTATGCAAAACAACACTCGAACCATCTGTTTGAATTCCTAAATTAAAAAAATTCTCTATATCGTTAAGCATAGACTGAATAGGTATTCTTTCGTCCGTTCCATTGCCTTTTAAATCCATGCCAACCAATGAAACAAATTTAATTTCGGGATGTTCTTCAAGTAGTTTTTTTAAATGTTCAAAATCGTGGTTTTCTTTTTTTATTACATAAAGTAAATTATCCAATGGTAAAAATTTAATTTCACTAGACATATAATCTCTTCTCCTTGATTTTTTTAATATTATTATAAGCCATTAAAGCCCCTAGTTTAGCGTGTTCGTAAGTAATTCCTCCTTGAAAATATACGGTAAATGGTTCTTTTATAGGGGCATCAGCACTTAGTTCTATAGAAGACCCTTGTATAAAAGCTCCGGCAGCCATAATTACCTTACTGTTATAACCCGGCATATCCCAAGGTTCGGGTATTACATAAGAATCTACGGGAGCGGCCATCTGTATTGCTTTGCAAAATTCTATCACTTCTAATTCAGAATTAAGACTTATAGCCTGTATTATATCACTTCTAGGTTCATTATACATAGGATAAACATCATAATTATCATCTTGAAAAATTTTTGAACAAAATATAGCTCCTTTTAATGCAGAATTTACAATATTTGGTGCTAAAAAGAATCCTTGAAGAGTTAATCTATTGGTATTAAATGTAAGTCCACATTCTTTTCCTATACTGGCACAAGTTAGTCTTTGAGCTGAAAGTTCTACCAAATCTTTTTTTCCTACTATATATCCTCCTGTTATTGCTAGGCCTCCGCCCGGATTTTTTATCAGTGACCCAGCCATTATATCTACACCCACATCCGTAGGTTCTCTTGCTTCTATAAATTCTCCATAACAATTATCAAGCATAATTATAACTTTATTGTTAATCGATTTTATCAAGTTACATATTTCTTCCAAAATGTCTATAGTAAGACTTTTTCTTCTACTATAACCTTTTGAACGTTGGATATAAATCATTTTGACATTAGAATTAGTTTTAAGGAAATTAGCTATTGAAGTTTTGTCAAAATCTCCATTTGGGAGTAGGTCTATTTGTTCGTATTTTATGCCATAACTTTTTAAAGATAGCGGATGAGAATTTATTCCTATAACTTCGTCTAATGTATCATACGGCTTTCCTGATATAGAAAGCATTATATCGTTTGGCATAAGTAAGGCTTGTAAACAAGTTGATAAAGCATGGGTTCCGTTTACCAGAGTGGGCCTAACTAAAGCGTCTTCCGTATTGAATACATTGGCATATATCTCTTCGATTTTATCTCTTCCGATATCATTATATCCATAACCTGTAGAGGAATGGAAATGTATATCGCTCAATTTTGATTCTTGCATAGCTTTTAAAACCTTTAGCTGATTTATTTCTTTTATTTTATCGAGTTCGAAGTAAATAGAAGAAAGATTTTCTTCAACTGATGATGCTTTTGAAATTAAGTCGTTTGAAATTCCGAAGTAACTATAGTAATCATTAGATAATGTAAGCATTTTTTCCTCCTGTATAAGTAATGATTTTAGTATTAAATAAGGCAAATTGCAACAAATTTTTTGTAAAACATAGGTTGTAATATTGCAAAAAAATTGGAATAAAATCTTGACATATTTAATATAAAAGTTTTCTTTTAATTTCAACTATGATATAATCGATTTTAAATAAATTAGTTCGCATAATACATATTATGCGAACTAAAAGGAGAATCTTATGAAAAAAAGTTTTTTAATACAAATCAATGATAAAATAGACAAAGAAATACAAAATTTTTACAAGGTATATGTAAAGTTGTTTATAAATGCCCTTATTTCTGCCGGCAAAAGCAACAACACCGTAACTTCGTATTATCTGGACTTAAAAATATTTTTTGATTACTGCAATGAAAACAACATTATTTTAGAAGAAATCTCAGATATTCGCCCTATACATATAAACTCATATTATATTCACTTGGTTTCTGCCAGAGGAAATAATTCAATTTCCATAAAAAGAAAAAAATATGTTATGAAGTTATTTTTTGATTTTTTAGAAGAACAAAACGAAATCAAGAAAAATCCTATCCCAAAAGACAGTGTTATAAAAACAAAAATCAAAAATCCGTACAAAACTCCTGTTTATTTAGAAGCAGAAGAAATAAGAAAAATAAACAAAGTAATATTAGGCGATAATAAAAATGAATTTACAAAAATAAGAGATTTGTTCATAGTCAATTTACTTATTCATACAGGGTTAAGGATAAACGAGGCTTTAAATTTAGATTTAAGCCATTTTGAGCAAGGGATAAATACCAAAGGTCTATATGTGAAAGGAAAAGGTGAAAAAGAAAGATATTTGCCTATAGAGCTAAATTCCACTTTTTTTGAAATAGATCAAGATATTTTCAGTTATAATTTTGCAGAAAAATATTTTATGTTGAGAAATGCTATGAAAACCTCATCTTCAGCACTTTTTATTTCTAAACGCGGGGAAAGATTAACAAGTCGATATGTCCAAAAATTTTTAAGAGAATTAAGGGCGAGTGCTAATTTAAACAAAGATTTAACTCCTCATAAATTAAGACATACTTTTGCTACTCATTTGTTAAAAAATGGTACAAATATCAGATTAGTTCAAGAATTGCTCGGGCATAGTTCTATATCCACTACACAAATTTACACACATTCTAACTCCAAAGATTTAGATGATGCTATAAAAAAATTCACAATAAAACACTAGGAATTTTTCCCGGCATTTTATTGTGAAAAAACTTGAATTATTCTTCGTCGCCTACCTTAAAAGAGATTGTTTTAGAAGGAATTATCGTAGATACAGCGTGTTTATATATAATGGATTGTTTACCATCTGTGTCTATCAAGATTACATAGTTATCAAAACCTTTTATAGTTCCTTTAATTTGAACGCCATTAACTAAAAAGATAGTTAAAAGAACTTTTTCTTTCCTTGCTTGATTTAAAAGTTGGTCTTGAAGATTTATTGAGTTTTTCAAAATTATCCCTCCCCCAAAAAATATATATATTATATGATACCTCTATATAAATGATTATAATCATTAAGAATGAATTCTGTCAATTTTTCTGTGCTATATAAGTTTACATCGAGCCATTTTGCATCTTTATATTTTTTAAACCAAGTGAATTGCCTTTTTGCGTATCTACGACTATCTCTTTTTATTAAATCTACAGCTTCATCTAGTGATATATTCCCCGTTAAATAAGATATTATTTGCCTATATCCTATAGCTTTCATAGATTGATGTTCTGTAGTTAATCCTTGGGCCATTAAATTCTTTACTTCATCTACTAATCCATTTTTTATCATAATATCTACTCTTTTATTTATTCTATCATATAGTATAGACCTTTCAAGAAATAAAATGTAAACTTTACTATCATACTTGGAATATTTACTTTGAGCATTTTCAAAACTCAAGAAATCGTCTTTGCTTTCCAATATTTCCAAAGCTCTAATAACTCTTTTTGTATTATTAGGATGAATTAGAGCTGATGCCATTGGTTTTTTTTTCGTCAAAATAGAATACAAATATTCAGAGCCTTTTTCTAATAAAATTTCATTGTATTTATTTCTTATTTCACTATCAGGAGTTGAATTATTAAAATCCATTTCATATATTATAGAATTTATATACAATCCTGTACCCCCTACTATTATAGGAACTTTACCTCTAGAAATTATATCTTCTATTTTTTCTTCTGTAAGTTTAGAATAATCTGAAACAGTAAACTCTTCATCGGGATATAGTATATCCAGCATATGATGTTTTATTCCGGAAGTTTCGGAAGATGTAACTTTAGCTGTACCTATATCCATTTTCCTATATATTTGCATAGAGTCTGCAGATATAATTTCTCCATCTATTTTTTTTGCCAGAGATACAGAAAGAGCCGTTTTACCTACAGCAGTGGGACCTGCTATTACTATTATTTTTTTGTTTTTCATACTTACCTCTTTACACTATTCTTTTAAACATTTTTTCTAGTTCATATTTACTAAATTCTATAGTTATAGGTCTTCCATGAGGACAAGAGTACTTATTCTTACATAAATCTAAATTTTTTAAAATCTGAGATATTTCTATTTCAAGTAATTTGTCACTTGCTTTTACTGCTGATTTACAGGCTTTAGATGCAATTTTTTCTTTTAATTCATCTGATGTATAATCCTGTTTTGAAAAACTATTTATAAGTTCGTTCGCTAAGTTAATCGCCTCATTTTGGCTAAAAATATTTGGTATTGCTCTTATGACTATAGACTCTTGAGAAAATATTTCTGCTTCAAATCCATAGTCATTAAGTAAGTTTATTATATCATCAGTATAAACAGAAGTATTAAATGGTATATTGAATGAAATAGGCATTAACAAAATTTGAGATGATATTTTATTGTTCCTATATGAGTTAAGATATTTTTCGTACAATATTCTTTCATGAGCGGCGTGCTGGTCAATCAAATATAAAGATTCTTCATATTGCGTTATGATATAGGAGTTAATAAAAACTCCAATTACATAAAGGTCTACGTAATTAAATTTATATTTGGAATTTTCAAAGATATTTTGGTTTGCAACATTTTCAATATTATTTGATATATCAATATCATCTATATTTTTTTGTTCAATATTATTTTCGGATTTCAAGTCTACAAAATATCCGGTGTTAAGACTTTCGTTTATATAAATATTATTTTGGATATTTTCTTTTTTTACTATATTATCCACTGAAGTTTTACTTCCCTCATCTATAAGGAAATCATCGGTTATAACATAGATATTGTCTGTAAAAATTTTTTCATTATCTTTAGAAACAAATTCCATATCCTTTATAAAATCATCTAAATTTATATTTTCCAGTTCGTCTTTTTTTGATTTTTTATATTTTGAACTCAAGTTTAATTTAGGGATCATAACAGATTTAGATAGTTTTGATTTGATATGATTAAACAAAACTTCTCTAAGCTCATTTTCATTTGAAAATTTAACCTCTAATTTATTCGGGTGTATGTTCACATCTATAAAAGCAGGGTCGATATTTAAGTTAATTAAAAAAACAGGGAATCTATTTACGGTTATAAATTGACTATAAGCCTCTTCGACCATAGAGGTGATGAGTTTACTTTTTACTACTCTTTTGTTTACAAATACATACTGATTTTTTCTATTATGAGCCATAATAGAATTATCGCCTAGAAATCCTTCTATGCCATAGTTCCCTATATATTCAATAGGAAGTTCGGCTATGGAAGTTTCAAATGTATTTTTGTAAATATTATTCATTGTTCCTGAAAAAGTGGTATTCCCAAGTGTAGTTAAGATAATTTTACTATTATTTATATATTTAAACTTTATAGATTTGTTAATAAGTGCCAATTTTTCTACGATATCGTTAATTTTTGAAGTTTCAGCCTGATTGCTTTTTAAGAAATTTTTTCTGGCCGGAGTGTTATATAACAAATCTTCAATTATAATAGTTGTGCCATCTTTTGCGCCTACTTTTTCTTTTTTTTCTATTATTCCACCCTTAATAACTAGAGTAGTTCCTAAAAAATCATCTTTAGTTTTAGTGGTAATAGAAACTTTTGAAACAGCGGCTATACTTGCCAATGCCTCTCCTCTAAATCCATTTGTAGACAAGGTACAAAAATCTGCAAGTGAAGCAATTTTGCTAGTAGTATGTCTTTCAAAAGCAAGCTCTATATCCTCTTCATTTATTCCTATACCGTCATCAGTTACACGAATGTAAGTTTTTCCACCATCTTTAATTTCTAAAACTACATTAGATGCTCGTGCGTCAATAGAATTCTCTATAAGTTCTTTAACTATAGATGCAGGGTTTTCTACAACTTCTCCTGCTGCTATTAAACTAATAGTTTTTTCATCTAGCTGTTTAATTTTATTTTCATTCATATTAGCTATCTTCCTAACTTGTTTTTTAAATTATTGAGAATAGTAAGTGCTTCAAATGGAGTTGTGTTATTTAAGTCTAATGATTTTATTTCTGAAATTATGTTATCATAAAAATACTGCTCTAACGATAACTGAGTATTTTCTTTTTCATAATTTTTTTTATTAGGCTTAGTTTCAGGTTTATAAACAGAAACATTTGTTTCTAAATTTTCTAGAGTATCTTGTGCCAATTTTATAATCTGTTTAGGCAAATTTGCTAGCATGGCTACGTGGATACCATAACTTTTGTCAGCTTTTCCTTTTATTATCTTTCTGATGAAATTGATATTACCATTTACTTCTTCTACCAGCATAGAATAATTCTGAATATTTTTTGATGTGTCTTCGAGCGAGGTTATTTCGTGATAGTGAGTAGACACTAAAGTTTTGGCCTTTATGTGTTCTTCTATATATTTTATCACTGCAAAAGCTATGCTCATACCGTCATAGGTACTAGTTCCTCTGCCTATTTCATCTAAAATAATAAAACTATTGGAAGATGCATTTTTAAGAATATTAGCGACTTCTATCATTTCTACCATAAAGGTACTTTGCCCCTGAGATAAATCGTCACTAGCCCCTATTCTGGTAAAAATTCTATCTATCAAGCAAATTTCAGCTTTAGAACAAGGTACAAAGCTACCTATATGTGCTAATAGTAAAATTATGGCTACCTGCCTCATATAAGTGGATTTCCCAGCCATATTCGGACCGGTTATGATTTGAATTATTCCATCTTTAATAGTAGTGTCATTAGGAACAAACATATAATCTGAAGTCATTTTTTCTATTACAGGATGACGTCCGTCTCTTAATTTGATATATCCTTTATCGTTAATTTCAGGTCTTATAAAATTATTATTATAAGCTATAGTTGCCAGTGATTGATAACAGTCTAAAGTAGCAATCACTTTTGAAGTTGATAATAAACTGTCTATATGTTTTTTCAGTTCTGTTTTCACATTTTCAAAAATTTCTTTTTCAAGCAAGTCTGCTTTATCTCTGGCATTAAGTATTTTTTCTTCTAACACCTTTAATTCTTCACTTATAAAACGTTCTCCATTAGTAAGTGTTTGTTTGCGAATATAATCCAATGGAATTTCAAAGTTTTTCAAATTTGCTTTTGTTATTTCTATATAATAACCAAAAACCTTGTTATAGCCAATTTTTAATGTTTTAATACCTGTTTTTTCTCGTTCTCTTTGCTCTATATCTAATATCATTTCAGCCGAATGATCTATTAAATTCCTAAGTTCGGATAGTTCACTATTAAAAGAAGATTTGATTATATATTTTTCTTTTGAGTTAATTTCTTTGTCAGATATAGATAGATCTATCAATTCAAAAACATAATCTAAGTCCGGGATATCTAAATAAATTTTTTTTAAAAGTTCAAACTTACTTAAAGCCATAAGCTTCTTTAAATTTATTATCATAGAACTAGATTCTTTTAATCTGAGTATGTCGTCAGGTTTTATGGAATCATAAGATAATTTCTGGCATATTCTTTCCAAATCATAAATTCCGTTTAAAACATCTCTTATTTTCAATGTGATTTCAGAATTTTGGAATAACAAATCTACATAATCAAGACGAGCGTTTATGTTACTCTTATTTTTAAGTGGATAAAGTAGCCAATTTTTCAACATCCTGGCTCCCATAGCTGTTTTGGTATCGTCAAGTATCCAAAATAAAGAGCCTTGTTTTTTTGAACGTCTGATAGTTTCTATTATTTCAAGATTTTTTAAAGTAACATGATCTATAGTAAGAGAATCTACATTGTCTTTTTGCGTTAGATTTAGGTTTAAAGATTTTTGAGTATAGTAGATGTATCTGTATATTTTATATAATGAAAGTGGTATATTAGTGTTCAGGTTGTTTTCTTCTAACCAAGTTTTGTCTACGAACTCTTCGGAAATATTTACAATAATATCATTTTCGTTTATATATGAATTTATAGATTTGATATTTTTATCTAAATCATAATCTAAAATATTTTTACTTATAGTGTCGGTTATAATTTCGCTGGGATTTATTTTGAAAAACAAGTCACTCAGTTCACTTTTATCAGCTACTTTTGTATTTAATTCCCCTGTGGAAATGTCTATATATGAAATGTCAATACTAGTATTGTTAATAATAAGAGAGAGTAAGTAATTGTTTTTTTCTCTATCTATTATATTTTCATCTATTACAGTACCTGGTGTTATTATTTTGACAACTTCTCTTTTGACAAGTCCTTTTGCTTGAGATGGGTCTTCTACCTGCTCGCAAATAGCAACTTTTTTGCCTGCCAGTATAAGCTTCTGGACATAACCTTGAGAACTGTGATAAGGAACACCACACATAGGAGCTCTTTCTTCTAAACCACAAGCTTTTCCTGTTAGAGCTATATCAAGAATTTCAGATGCAGTTGCAGCATCTTCAAAAAACATTTCATAAAAATCTCCCAACCTAAAAAACAGTATACAATCTTTATGTTTTTCTTTGGTTTCTATATATTGTTGCATCATAGGTGTAAGTTTTTCCAAGAATGTCACCCCATAATCTATTCAAAATAGCACCCTATTAGAGTGCTATCCCATTTAAAGAAAAAGATTTCGCCTCAGTAATTTTTACATTTACTAAAGAACCAATCATAGATTCATCGCCTATAAAATTAACTAATTTATTTTGTCTTGTTCTGCCTGTAAGTCTGGTTTTATCTTTTTTACTAAATCCCTCCACTAAAACCTCAACGATTTCGCCATTGTATTTAGCATTTTTAAGTTCGGCTATTTCATTTGCTTTAGAAAGGAGTCTGTTAAACCTATATTTTTTAATAGACTCGTCTATATGATTATCCATTTTTTCTGCAACAGTGCCTTTTCTAATAGAATAAATAAACATAAAAGCTGAATCATACTGAACCTTTTCTATTATATCTAAAGTATCCAGGAAATCTTCTTCAGTTTCTCCGGGAAATCCCACCATAATATCTGTAGTAAGTGCCACATCAGGAATTTTAATTTTAATTCTGTTTATTAAATTTATATATTGCTCTTTAGTATAATGTCTGTTCATTTTTTTAAGTACAGTTGTGCTACCGGATTGAACAGGTAAGTGTATACTTTCACAGACTTTATCGAGATTTGCAACTGCATCTATGAGTTCTTCAGAGATGTCTTTCGGGTGGGAGGTCATAAATCTTATACGTTCGAGTCCTTTAATACTGTTTAACATCGTGAGAAGTTTCGCAAAAGAAAATTTATCTTCAAAATCATTTCCATACGAGTTAACATTTTGACCTAATAAAGTAATCTCTTTTACTCCATTTTTTGCCAAATTCTCTACTTCTTTAATAATATCTTCTGGATTTCTACTTCTTTCTCTACCTCTGGTATAAGGAACTATACAGTACGTACAGAAATTATTACAACCATACATTATATTTACAAAAGCTTTTAAATCATATCTTCTAACAGATGGTAGTCCCTCAATAACATTTCCGTCAATATCCCAAACATCAATTAAGGTTTTTAAATCTCCTGATAGATATTTAAGTAACAGTTCAGGAAATTTATATAAATTATGAGTTCCAAAGACCAAGCTGACATGAGGAAAGTTTTTCTTTATTTCCTCTACTACATGTTCTTGTTGCATCATACAGCCACAAACAGCTATAATTAAGTCTGTATTTTTCGCTTTTAGTTTTTTTAAAGCATGTAGGTTTCCATATACTCTCAACTCGGCATTTTCTCTTACAGCACAGGTGTTAAAAATAATTATGTCGGCTTCTTCTAAAGAATTTGCTAAATCTATATTCATCATATCAAACATACCTGCCAAATTTTCCGAATCGTGTTCATTCATTTGGCAACCAAAGGTTTGAATAAAATAAGTTTGATATCTTCCATTTTTTTTAAAAAAATCTTCATTCATTTGTGATAACAAATTTATATTATATTGTTGCATTAAAATTTCATCTTGTGATATTTGTTTTGCTTTACTTCTTTGCATTAAGTTCATTCTCCGTTCTGATACAATAATTAGTTTGATGTAAGTGGAACTACTTCAATTTTAATTTTTGTTGAACTTAGTTCCTGTTTTAATTTAAAGATAACGCTATCTTTTTCATTTTGCAGTCTCGTTTCTCCCAAAATCATATAATCAATATCATTTTCTATAGCAAATTTTGACAATGTATTTAAAATGTCATTAGACTTTAAAACCGTTACACTAGCACCATATTTTTTCGATTCTTCAAAAAGGTATTCTAGTGCCTCTGCTGACTTAGGATCCTCGATTACCTTTATATCTCTAGTTGCAACATGCAAAACAAAAATTTCCGTATCCTTACTTTGGGTAATTTCGATACCTTTTTTTATAAGTCGTTCACAAGTTTTTTGTTCAGTGACACAAACCATAATCTTTTGATTTATCATGATTTACTCCTTTGATAATAGTTCACATTTGATTATAGCACAATAAAAGGATTAACATTAAATTAATCCTCTTTAATAATTATGTACATATCATCAAGCGTTATTGTAAATTATATCATATTAGTTAAAATTTATCTAGATAAAGCAGTTTAAAACTATCTGTCTCTTCTTTATATCCTAATCTTTTAAAAGCACTAAGTGACGATATATTAGTTTCTCGAATTAAAGCAGTCGACAAAGTTACATCTTTCTTTTTAAACTCTTTTATTATTAACGCAATCATAGTTTTTGCTATACCCTGATTTTGATACTCTTTGCACACTGCAATTAAATCTATCCATACTCCAAAATAATGAGGATTTTGTACTTCAAGTAAGCCTATATACCCTACAGGCATATCGTCTATATAATAAATATATGTAGTATAATTTTTGTTCTTGTTAAGTCTTACAGAAAGTTCTTCTGCGTCATAAGGAATGTCATTAAAAGATCTCTCGTCAATATAAATTAAATCACAAGACATTTTATGAGAGTAGTCGTATTTTTTCAGCATATCAAGTTCACTTTCCTTTATTATTTTTGATTTTATTAAAAAAAAATCACAAAGTTGTATGCACTGAAACAAAATTATCAGAACTTTTATTTATACTTTATTAGCTAATTTCAAAAAAATCAATACAAACTATAGATTGTATCTTCTTTAACATAAAAAAGCTATACCTAAATTGTAAGAAAATATTTTTTCTTTTAATAGATATAGCTTTAAATTTAATTATTTAACTATCTTTGAGCTTCAAACGCTCTTAACAGTTTTACAAATAGTTCAGGAATCTTAGCCATATTTTCAGGAGATTCAACGAAAGAAATTCTAAACTGTGTACTTCCAGGATTAACTTCTCCTTCTTTTATATCGTAGAAACCTTTCATAGGAGCCACTAGTAAAGTAGTTTCTACTCCATCTATATCAACAGCACCTTCATAAGCACAGTATAAAACAAAGTCTATAGAGTCAAATCCAGGTTTAACAACATTTCTAACATCTATAACTGTATAGATAGAGGCATCTGGGCTAGAAACTACCAGACCGGGTTCTTGTTCTTTTAATCCGTTATATACCATTACGATTTGTTTTTTGTAGTATTCACGAAGTTCTGAGCACCAAGCTGCAATTTGTTCTTTGCTTTCATGAGCAAGTGCAGCAAAGATATATTGTCCTAAAACATTTGCACAAAGGTTAGCAGTATATTCTGCTACAGATCTGTTGTTAAACTCAGGGCTATCAGTAATTACAGCACCTATTCTTAAACCACAAGCATTCCACACTTTTGAAGCTGTTTCAATACTTATTCTTCTTCCTTCTATTCCAGGAACATCAGCATCTGACAATCCCCAGATACTTACTAAAGGTTTATCTTCGTGGTAATACAGTTCACGATATGCTTCATCACTCACCATCCACATATTGTACTTAACACAAAGTTTAGCAAGATCTTTCATATTTTCATAATCATATAATTGACCTGTTGGGTTGTCGTAAGGAATTACCAGTAATGCTCCAGGATTATGTGTTTTAATCATTTCTTCGATTTCACTTACTTCAGGGAGAGTAAATTTGCCGTTATCTGCAAGTTTACGTTTGATAGTAACAGTTTTTCTCCCGATTCTTTCAGCAAAAGAAATGTAGTTAGTATAAGCCGGGTCTATCATCATTAGAGGTTTTTCATCAGTTCCAGCAGGACCGCAAGTTCCAAGTAGAAGTAGTTCCATTCCTGAAGAACCTCCATCAGTAACTTGAACATGTAGTTTGCTAGTATCAAAACCTTCGCATTTTAATATGTTTTTGAATGCTTCTTGACACTCAGGAAGCCCAGCAGTACCTGAATATCTAATAACCCCTTTTGAAAATGGGCTATCCGGTGCATCCAGGTTAAACATTCTTTTTTGCATAGCAGGATTTGTTGGTAAAGAAACATTACCGATACCTACATTTATAACCGCTTGGGGTTTAACTTTTCTTTCGTCATATTTCATTTGTGCTAAACGAACATCTGATGGTGTTCTTGACTCGAAATGAGCCGATAAAACAGGTTTACTCATTCTTAATAACTCCCCTCTTGGATAAAATTTTATTTTAAAATCCACAAACATACCTTAGAAAGTACATTCAACTTTATTGTAGCACTATATATGACTTATTTCACTAGTTAATTTTGAAATGTATACATAAAAAAATAATTATTTAAGTTTAAATAACTTTATTGAAAATTGGTTTGTTATATAGAATTCTATTTATGTCTAAATCTTCATATTTGCCATCAAAATATACAACAGGAGACACTCTACCTGACTTCACAGCCTCTATAAAATCTTTTTCATCTCTGACATTTCCTCGAAACAAAGTGGCATATTTTCCTATAGCTTCTACTATATGAGCATCGCTCGCTCCAAGAGCAGGTATTCCGAGTTCAGACGATAGAGCATATGCATATAGATTGTGATGTGAAAATGTGCTTCCATTAAATGCTTCTATTCCTGACAATCCTTTTACGGTTTTTATAAAATTCCCCATGCCTCTATTATTATGCCTAAATGGATGAGCGCTTATAGCAACTCCACCTGTTTTTAATGTAAGGTCGATAAGTTCTTGAGCATGGACTTTTTCTTTTGGCAAATCTCTCAAACCAAAAACTGTTATATCTCCTTCATAAGTTAAAACTTCAGCACCTACAATAATTAGAAAATTTGACTTTCTTGAAAATTCAAGAGCAAAATCTCTAATTTCATTACTCTCATGGTCTGTAATACAAACGCCATCTAAGCCCATAGACCTGGCTTTATTAACTATCTCTTCTAATGATAAAAAACTATCCGCCGAATAAGTTTTTTCATGCATATGTGTATCTATAATCATATTGAGTTCTCCTATTTTTAAACATAAAATAAAATTAGCTATGAACTATATGATATATTTAAAGTAGAGAGTAATCCAATAAAATATGTTTATACTAATCATAAAAATATTTTATTATTTAACAGAAATTATTTTTAATATAAAAAATCTATCGTATTCTTCAAGTACATAACGGTTGTCAAAAATTTGATAATCTCAAGTATCATCTGTATGTAAATCATATTTATCATCTTCTTGCTTTACTCGCTCTAAACAAGAGATTGAATCAATATACTCCCTCGTCATTCCATTTGCCGATAAGCCGGTAATAACGGTATATTTTTGTAAAAATATGAGAACATTAAGAGCTATCATTATCGTTATCCCAAATAGGAGATCTTACTCGACTCTTACAGACATTTTTTGACATGACAACAGTCTTCATCCCAATAATAATGGCGGTTAATAATATAATAAACACAACATCTTTCAATCCGATTTTTTTACTGTTAATTCTTTTTTCCCTCCAGACGAAATTTTCCACTCTTTTGATTTATTTTGTAAATTCCAAAGTTTATGATAAAGCCCTTCTTTTTTTAACAACTCTTCATGATTTCCTTCTTCCGCAATTCTTCCTTGATCTAACACCATAATATGATCCGCATTTTTTATTGTTTTTAATCGATGAGCAATCATAACGACCGTTTTATCTTTTACCAAGTTTGATATTGCTTTCTGAACCAATACTTCGTTCTTTGCATCCAAACTGGAAGTAGGCTCATCTAAAAGTAAAATCGGTGCATTTTTAAGAATGGCTCTTGCAATAGATATTCTTTGTTTTTCACCACCTGATAGTGTAGAACCTCCTTCTCCCACAATCGTTTCATAACCTTCAGGCAACTTTTCTATAAACTCATGACAGCCTGCCAATTTTGCAGCACGAATCATATCTTCTTCTCCTGCATTCTCATTTCCAAAAATGATATTTTCTCTTATTGTTTCATGAAAAAGATACACATCCTGCAAAACCATAGAAATTTGTTCTAACCAATGATCCGGATTGATTTCATTTAAAGGTAGGTTGCCTATTTTTATATTGCCTTTATCAACATCCCAAAATCTTGCAATTAGTTTCAGCATTGTTGATTTACCGCCACCACTTGGACCTACAATTGCAGTAAGGGAATTTTTCTTAAATGAACAAGAGATATCATGAATAATATTTTGACCTTTTAAATATGAAAAACTGACATTTTCAAAGCGAATATCCTCCATATCTTCTACTTTTTTTGCTCCAAACAACTCTTTTGTTTTCATCACATTGTCAATTCTGCTCGCACTTACATAATGCGTTCTGAGCACCGCAGTGTACCTGATCCAAGTCAGAAGAGGACTTATAATTTTAGTACCGATGATAATAATACTCAAAAACGAAGTTAGATCTATTTCGCCACCAAGTAAGAGATAAGAACCGACAAAACACATGAGCGGAAGTCCTGCCCTTGCAAATGTCAGTGCCAAACCTAAAAGAGCACCTCCTACCGTTTCTCCTTTTATACTGATTTCCATTAAATGTCTGTACGTTGTTTGAAGTTTCGAAAAACCTTCTCCTATTTGATTGTAGCTTCTGAGAATTTTCATTCCCGAAAGATATTCATTTAATCCTTCAGCAGTATCATCTTTCGCGGATCTGAGTTGTGTGCTCAAGTTCCCGAATACTTTCATGGATATAACGATGATTACTCCCGAAACAGGTATTGTAATATAAAAAGCAAGAGCCATCTTGGGGTTAAAATAAAACATAAACACAGAAGTGACGATGCAAGAGAAAACAACCCCGAAAAGACCGGTAAAGGTTCCTACCATACTTTGTTCAATTGCTAAAAAATCTCCTGTAAAAGTATTGATAAGCTCACCTGAACGTGTTCTAGAGAAAAAACCGAGAGGAAATCTTTTGATTTTTTGAATAAATTCTTTTTTATTATCCGTAGAATGGATTGCCCCCGGAAGAAACAGTCTTAAAAAGGTAAGTGTACTGACAAACAGTTGTAATAAGAATAAACCCGACATCCATAAGGCTATGTTCCAGTATCCTTTATCAAAAATCCTTTCAGGATGTTCAAAGTGTTTTATAAAAAGATTGATGGCAAAGTAAATGGCTACAGCGGGAAAAGTCATCGTAAATCCTTCCAAGAAATGCCATATAACCGGTTCGATCACCTGTTTGGGATGACCCATCGTAAATTTTCTTATGAGTTCTCTCACTACCTCTCACCCGCCTTTCTCTCGATTTCCCAGCATTCCGCTTCAAACTGTAAATTCCATAGACTCTCATATTCTCCGCCTTTTTCTAAAAGCTTTTCATGAGTACCTTCTTCTACTATTTTCCCTTCTCTTAAAACAATAATGTTGTCTGCCTCCATAATACTTTTTAGTCTATGGGCAATAACAATAACGGTCTTATCCTCGATTACATTTTTAATAGCTTCTTGAATGAGATTTTCATTCTCCGCATCGGTATAAGCTAAAGCTTCATCTAAAATTACAATTTTAGAATCTTTTAAAAATGTTCTGGCTATGGATATCCTCTGAGCTTCTCCTCCAGACAATTTTATATTTCCACTACCTATTATCGTGTCATAACCATTTGGAAGATTCATTATAAATTCATGACATCTTGCTTTTTTAGCCGCTTTTACTATTTCTTCATCTGAAACATTTCTATTCATTGAAATATTGTTCTTTACTGTGTCGGAAAAAATATGAGTATCTTGAAAGACAAAGGCAATTTTTTCCATTAGATCTTTTGTATCAATCGCTCTTATATCTTTCCCTCCGATTTTTATAATCCCTTCATCTACATCCCAAAAACGCAAAATTAACTGCCCTATTGTAGACTTTCCACTTCCGGATTCTCCGACTAAAGCTGTCATTTCTTTCTCTCTACATACAAGAGAAACTTTGTTGAGAGCAAGTTTCTTCAAAGAATCAACTTCACTCTCATAAGAAAATGAAACATCATTAAATGTGATATCACTTCCATTTATTTCATCTGAACTATCCTTAATTACAGGAATAGTTTCATTTATAATATTTTCAATTTGAAGAAGTCCAGCTTTAGCAAGATTTATTTGAGTTGCATAGTCAACACAAGTTAAAAGGGGTTCATATAAAGCAGGTGCAATAATAAGAGCCATGATAACATCTAATACGGTGGACTCCGTCGGACTATTTAATACCAACAGCCCTCCTACAGGAACTACAAAAGTTAAAATAGACAGAATCATACTTTTGTACATGCTCATTGGGAAAGATGCCTTTTTGTAATTTGTAAGTTCCCAGTGAAGACTTTCATCGAGGTGGTTTTCAAGACCTCTTAGTATACCTCCCGTTTTACCGAACAGTTTAACTTCCGCCATTCCTTTTACATATTCAGAAAAACTACTTGTAATGTTGCCGGAAGCTTTCATATAACTTTCATAGCTTGCTTTTGCACTCTCACTTCCAAATATCATATATTGAAAAAGAAATGCAATCACAACAGATACAAGAATGGTAATTGCCATGATTATATTTAGATAACCGATGCCTATAAAGAGCAATAACAACACAGCAAATGAACCTATTAAATCCGGCATCATATGCGATATGATTCCTTCCATCTTTTCAATATTTTCATCCATAATTTTTTGAATACTGCCACTTGTATTTTTTGAAAAAAATCCTATCGAAAGTCTTCCTAAATGCTCCATCAATTTCATTCTATAAAAATATAAAGTTTTAAAAGCCATTTTGTGGCAACCTAATCCACCAAAAAAAGTAAAAATTAAATTAAGCAAAATAGCAATCCCTGCTATCACAATCCACAGTATAATCGTTTCATTATTCTCCACTTTAGATGTTAAAAAAACTTTGCTTATAAAATAGACGGATACGTATGGTACAACATTACATATCATGCCTACAACAGATAAACAAATACTGAATATGAGAAACGTTTTTCCATCATTCGAATAGTAAAAAATATATTCCAATATTCCTTTCGATTTTTTATCCAAAAAAACAACCCCTTTCATTTGAAACATAGTTATGAACTGCTAACTATATTCTGACTGATTTGATAGTTCTTATCAACACAAAAAATCTTTAAATACAGCAGGGTATTTTCTATATTCCTTGAATTTTGGATATTTATATAATATAATCATCTTTGAATACAGCAGAAAAAACTCCAAAAAAAGAAGGTATGCTTATGAGAACTCTCGAAGATTACTGGAAGGATTTTGAAAATTTCGGTTTTATAAAACAATCTAAAGTAGGAAGAACCGATTATATCTTGTCAGATAAAAAAGGGAAAGGCGGGTTTTCTATTTTAGGAGATACCTCGTCATCTATGGTAACAATTAGTGATTGTACACTTTATACGCCTTTTGTAATTAAAGAATATATTAACGAACGAATCATTGAAATCGGACAGTATTATACGGGTGCTGCGTCATACTATCAAAAAAAAGACAGGATATTTGAATTTGAATATGGACTTAATGCTTATGTAAACACCAACTCCTACTATGGGTATAAGAGAGTGGAGCCGGATGTGCGACTTCTTAACATCGCCTTTGCCTTTCGAGAACAATTTTTCTCTTCACTACCTATAAAGTTAGACGATGATTTCTTTGAGAGAGCGGCTATGGTACTCAATTCTGAACCGATTTTCATACCGAAAATAACCGCCATTTGTAACAGCATGAAAGATTGCACTTTGGAAGGAAATGTATTAAGTCTTTATATATATGGAAAATCACTGGAAGTCTTTTCGCTTCTTTATGATTACATTTATAAAAAAACACCGAAATCCAAAGTTCATCTTTCCGCTAAAGATAAACTCATACTAAACGATGTGAAATCATTTATAGAAAATAATTATTCAGAGCACTTCACGATTGATGAGCTTACTAAAATTTTTGCTATCAATCAACAAAAACTGCTATCAGGTTTTAAATCTTCTTTTAATGCAACAATAAATGAATATACAAAGAAAATACGAATGACTAAGGCTCTTGAATTTCTTTATGATGATGAGTTATCCATTGTAGAGATAGCTAAGTCCGTTGGTTACTATGGAGATGGCTATTTTCAAAAAGTGTTCAAGGAAACTTATGGAGTTACACCAAGTCAAATGAGAAAAGACTTGTAATTAAAGTATATAACCATAACAATAAATTACATTTGACTGAAAAATTGGTTAAGTATCTGAATTAGCTCCTTTCGGAGCACTGAGGGAGTCAAACGTTTTGTCCGCACCTCAGTCTCACTTTTTCTTTTTTTATAAAATTTCACACTATCATAATGCCCCACAATTATTGTAAAAAAGAACTCCATTCACTTTCTTTAAATCCAACTATAATTTTGTCATTGTAAACTAATATAGGTCTTTTTAATAGCATTCCATCTGAAGAAAGGATGTCAAGTTTTTCATCTAATGTCATATCAGGAAGTTTGTCTTTAAGCTTTAATTCCTTATAAGAATTTCCCGAAGTGTTAAAAAATTTTTTTATATCCAGATCGCTGTTATTATACCATGTTTCTAATTCGGTTTTGCTTGGATTTTCAGTTTTAATATTCCTATATTCATATTTATATTTATTTTCATTAAGCCAAGTTTCAGCTTTCTTGCAAGTAGTGCATCTAGGGTAACAAATCAACACCATAAAGTATCATCTCCTTATAATAGATCAACTCTTTAAAATTGATTTCCTGTTGAGTGGCATTATTTCAAAGTCTATACATGCCAAATTTCTTTAGCATATTCTTTTACAGTTCTGTCCGAACTAAATTTCCCGGCATTACACATATTTATATAGCATTTTTTTCTAAACTCATTATTAGACGAAAAATCTTTGTTCGCCTGTATCCTTGTTTTTACATATGACATAAAATCATATAGAAGATAGTAATGATCCGCCCTATGCCAGCTTGCACCTTTTAAAATCGCATCGTAAAGTTCCTTGAAACCTTTGGTTTTATCATCATTTAAAGTTCCATTTACCAGCATATCTAAGACTGTTTTAATTTCAGGATTTGATTTGTAAATTTCCATAGGGTTATATGTTTTAGAAATTTTATTTATTTCTTCTACTGTAGCACCGAAGATGTAGTTGTTTTCTTTGCCTGCCTCTTGGACTATTTCGATGTTCGCCCCATCTAAAGTACCCAAAGTAACCGCACCGTTGAGCATAAATTTCATATTACCTGTTCCACTAGCCTCAGTTCCTGCTGTTGATACTTGTTGTGAAATATCAGCAGCGGCAACTAATTTTTCAGCATAAGAAACATTGTAGTTAGTTACAAAAACGACTTTGAGTTTTGAACTTGCTACAGGGTCACTGTCGATTAGTTTAGCCACTTCGTTAATGAGTTTTATTATGCTCTTAGCTCTTTTATATCCCGGTGCCGCCTTAGCTCCGAAAATAAAGGTGGTTTTATGAAAATCTTTTAAATTACCGGCTTTTATTTCGTTGTAAAGATATAATATAGTTAAGATATTTAGTAACTGTCTTTTATACTCATGAAGCCTTTTAATCTGAATGTCATAAATGCTATCAGGATCTATAACTATACCTTCTTTTCTAAAAATAAAGTCAGCCAATTGTTGTTTTTTTATTTGTTTGATATCTGAAAATTCGCCTATTATCTTCGTGTTTTCAGAAAGAGGTTCTAATTTTTTTAAATCTGATAAGTTTGTTATCCAGTTATCGTTTCCAAGATTTTTAGAAATAAACGAAGATAACTCTTTATTACATAAAGCCAGCCATCTACGTTGAGTTATTCCGTTTGTTTTATTTTGGAACTTAGACGGATATAGTTGATACCAATCTTTTAGCACACCGCTTTTTATTATTTCTGTATGAATCTTAGCTACTCCATTTACATAACTGGAGCCATAAATAGCCATATGCGCCATATGAAGTGTATTTTTTTGTATTATTTTTGTTCTGTTAGCCAAAGCCCTGCTAATAGTCTTATTTTTTATTAAAATTTTCTTTTCTTCTTCAAAATGATAATGTATCTGTTTTATTACCTCATATACTCCGGGAAGGACTTTCTTTACTAAACCTATATCCCATTTTTCTAATGCTTCTTGCATTATAGTATGGTTAGTATAGGCAAAAGTTTTTTTACAAATCCCAAGTGCAGATTCAAAACTTAATTTTTCTTCATCTACCAAAAGTCTGATCAGTTCAGGAATAGCAATAGTAGGATGGGTATCGTTAAGCTGAATTGCATTATATTTTGCAAAGTCACTGAAGTTCTCGGAGTGATTGTTCCTGAACTTTCTAATTAAGTCCTGCAATGATGCACTGCTGAAAAAATATTGCTGTTTAAGCCTTAATTTCTTACCCTCTAAAGCATCGTCATTCGGATACAACACTCTGGATATATCCTCGGCTTTATTTTTTTCTTTTACAGCCAAGTCGTATTTTTGTTCATTAAATAAATTAAAATCAAATTCGTCAAGTGGTTCAGCTTGCCAAAGTCTAAGAGTAGAAATGTTTTCTCCTTTATATCCTATTATAGGCATATCGTAAGGAACAGCAATGACAGTCTGGTCACTAAATTTCACCGGAACTGACTCGTCATATCTTCTGTATGACCAAGCATCTCCATATTTCGACCAGTCGTCAGCCTTTTCTATCTGGAATCCATTTTCGAATTCTTGCTTGAAGAGTCCAAATTTATATCTGATTCCATATCCATCTAAAGGGATATTCATAGTAGCTGCACTTTCTACAAAGCAAGCTGCAAGCCTACCTAGTCCTCCATTGCCCAGTGCCGCATCTTCAATATCTTCTAAAGAGCTAAAATCTACATTTAGTTTTTTTAGTTCATCTTCTATTTTATCTAGTATTCCCAAGTTTAATAAGTTATTTTGAATAGAACGCCCTACCAGAAACTCAGCTGAAAAATAATATGCTTTTCTTTTTTTGTCACTCATAGTTTTTACGTTTTGCCATTTATTTCCGATTTCTCTCATGATTGCTTCAGAAAGTGAGTTATGAAGTTGCCAAGCAGTGACTTTAGAAATATCTTTCCCATATTC